>CAYRFC010000129.1:0-7417 GCA_964423365.1 uncultured Oscillospiraceae bacterium | reverse complement strand
TTTCCACTTTCAATTGCTTAAAAATTCTCTTTTCATCTTCAAATAGGCCGCCAGCGGGTCGGCCGCGGCGGTGATGGGGCGGCCCACCACAATGTAATCGCTGCCAATTTGGGCCGCCCCGGCGGGGGTGGTCACCCGGCTTTGGTCGCCCATGTCCCCGCTGGGGTAGCGGATGCCCGGCGTGACGGTGAAGAAGCCGCTGCCGCATTTCTCTTTCACCAGCCCGGCCTCCAGCGGGCTGCATACCACGCCGTCCAGCCCCGCTGCCTTGGCGTTCTGCGCCCAGGCGGCCACCACCTCGGCCACCGGCTTTTCTATCATCAGCTCGCCGTGCAGCACCTCTTCGCTCAGGCTGGTCAGCACCGTCACGGCCAGCAAAATGGGCCGCTGGCCGCCCTGCGCCCCCTCGGTCAGGCCCTCCAGCGCGGCCTCCATCATGGCGCGGCTGCCCGCCGCGTGCAGGTTCACCATGCTGGCCCCCAGGCCCGCCAGGGTCTTCATGCTGCGCTTCACGGTGTTCGGAATATCGTGCAGCTTCAGGTCTAAAAACACCTTGTAGCCCTCGCCCGCCAGCTCACGCACCATGTCGGGGCCGGCAGAGTAGTATAGCTCCATGCCTATTTTTACATAGGGGTGCTCGGCTTTCAGGGGCTGCAAAAAGCGCAGGGTTTCCTCCCGCGAGGGGAAATCGCAGGCGATGATGAGGTCTTTTGCGTTAGACATGGTGGCTCCTCCCAACGATGGATTGTATGCTTTCTATGCCGTAGGCTTCCATAAGAAGCGGCAGAGTTTCGATGATTTTTTGGCAGGCGAAGGGGTCTACCAGGTTTTGTGCGCCCACCTGCACGGCGCTGGCCCCGGCTGAAATGAATTCCAGCACATCGTCGGCGCTGGCAATGCCCCCCACCCCGATGATGGGCAGCCGGGTGGCGGCCCGCACCTCATACACCATGCGCAGGGCCACGGGCTTCACCGCCGGGCCGGAAAAGCCGCAGGCGCCGGTGGAGACGATGGGCCTGCCGGTGCGGGGGTGCAGCCGCATGCCCAGCAGGGTGTTGATGAGCACCAGGCCGTCGGCCCCGGCGGTCTCACAGGCCTTCGCCACCTCGGCAATGTTCGTTACATTGGGCGAGAGCTTCACCAGCACCGGCTTTTGCACGGCGGCCTTCACGGCGGCGGTTACGGCGGCGGCATTGTCTGGGCAGGTGCCAAAGGCCATGCCGCCCCCGTGCACGTTCGGGCAGGAGATGTTTACCTCCAGCAGCGCCACCTCCCCACAGGCGTCGAAGCGCCTGGCCACCGCCACATATTCCTCCACCGAAAAGCCGCTGATGTTGGCCAGAATGGGGCCGCTGTACACCTGCCGCAGCCGGGGCAGCTCGTTTTCCACCACGGCCTCCACCCCGGGGTTTTGCAGGCCAATGGCATTCAGCAGCCCGCTCTCACATTCGGCAATGCGGGGCAGGGGGTTGCCAAAGCGGGCCTCCCGCGTGGTGCCCTTCAGGCAGAGGCCCCCGAGGATGTTGATGTCGAACCAGCGGGCCATCTCGAAGCCAAAGCCGAAGGTACCGCTGGCGGGGATGACCGGGTTTTGCAGGGCCACGCCGCAAATCTCGGTGGCGAGGCAGGGCGTTTTGTTTGTCTCACTCATGCGAATGTCACCTCCCCGCTGAATAGTACCGGCCCTTCCTTGCAGATGCGCTTTGTGCCGGTGAGCGTTTCGCAGCTACAGCCAAAGCAGGCCCCAAAGCCGCAGCCCATCCTGGCTTCAAAGCTCAGCTGGCCCTCGGCCCCCTTCTGCACGCCCAGCGCGTGCACCGCGGCCAGCATGCGCTCCGGCCCGCAGGTGAAGTAGTAGTCATAGTCCAGCGCCTCCAGCAGCGGCGCCACCGTGCCCTGCAGCCCCAGGCTGCCGTCCATGGTGGCCAGGTGCACCCCGCAGCCCAGCGCTTCAAATTCACGCTTGTAAAAGGCGTCCGGCAGGCTGGCAAAGCCCAGGGCCACCGCCGGGGGGGCGCCCTTTTTGGCCAGGCGCTTGGCCACGTCGTACAGGGGGGGCACCCCCACACCGCCGCCCACCAGCACCACCTTTTTTTCCTTGGCCCGGCTTAGGGTGAAGCCGTTGCCCAGCCCCGCCAGCAGGTCCATTTGGGTGCCGGGGCCATACATGGCCATACGGGCGGTGCCGCGGCCCATCACCTTGTAGATGAGCAGGATGCCGTCCTCCAGCACCTCACACACCGAGATGGGCCGCCGCAGGTAAAAGCCGTCGATGGCGATATTCACAAACTGCCCCGGTGCGGAAAAAGGGGCGGTGGGGCCATGGAGACGCATCTGGAAGACGTCCCGGGCGATATTGCGGTTATATTCCACCGTATACACTGCATTTTGTGGCATAGTTCCTCCTTCTGCGGGCACTTTTGGCCCCGGCATTTTTCTCTTTCAGTGTAGCATGGCAGGGCCCTCGAAGAAAAGTGGAAAGTGGAAAGTTGAAAGTGGAAAGTGAAAGGGCAAGGTCAAAGTCTAGTTTAAGGTCAAGACCAAGAGAAAGGCCAAGAGAAAGGCCAACGGGAAAGCCAGGGTCAGGCGCCATTGTGAAATTCCCCGTGCTTGGGTCTTTACTTTCCACTCTCAACTGTCAACTGCCCTGTACACCTCGTCTCCCAGGGCGGTGAGCACCGGCCAGCCCTTCAGCACCCGCCCGGCAAAGGGGCTGGCCTTGGCCTTGGTCTGGAAGCTCTCGGGGCGCACCGGGCGGGCGGTGTGCAGGTCCAGCAGGGTAAAATCGGCCTTCTGCCCGGCGGCGGGGTAGAGCTGGCTCTCGCCCAGCACCCGCTTTGGCCCGGCGGTAAAGAGCCAAAGCAGCTTTTCCAGCGGCAGCTTGCCGGTTTCCACCAGGGCGGTGTACAGCAGGGGAAAGGCGGTTTCCAGCCCCGGAATGCCGCAGGCCGCTTTGGCAAAGCCGCCCGCCTTGTCGGCCGCCGTATGGGGGGCATGGTCGGTGGCAATGGCGTCCACCGTGCCATCCAGCACTGCCTCAAGGGCGGCCTGCACGTCGCGCGGGCGGCGCAGCGGGGGGTTCATCTTGTAGCTGCCGTCATCGGCGGGAATATCATCGCAGCTCAGCAGCAGGTGGTGGGGGGCCAGCTCGCAGCTCACCGGCAGGCCCTTTTTCTTGGCTGCACGCACCAGGGCAAAGCTCTCCTCGGCCGAGGCATGGCAGATGTGCAGGCGGCAGCCGGTCTCCTCGCACAGGCGGATATTCCGCGCCACCTCGGCGTTCTCGCTCTCATTTGAGAACCCGGTGAAGCCATGCTTTTTTGCAAAGGCGCTGTTCTCCTGCACGCAGACGCCCCCGGCGGGCAGCAGGGCGTCCACCTCGCAGTGGGCCGCTATGAAGCGGTTTTGCGCGGCGGCCAGCCGCATGGCACGGCGCATCAGCGCCTCGCTTTGCACCCCGCGCCCATCGTCGGAAAAGCCCGGCACCTGCGGGGCCAGGGCCTCCAGCTCGGCCAGGGCCTCGCCCTGTTCCCCCACCGTCACGGCCCCGTAGGGCAGCACCCGGCAGCGGGCCTGCTGCCGAATGGCAGAAAGCTGCTGCTGCAGGTGGGCGGGGCTGTCTGGCACGGGGCGCAGGTTTGGCATGGCGCACAGGGTGGTATAGCCCCCGGCCAGCGCGGCGGCGGTGCCGGTGGCAATGGTCTCCTTCTCCTCAAAGCCGGGCTGGCGCAGGTGGACGTGCAGGTCGGTAAAGCCGGGGGCCAGCAGGCAGCCCCCGCCCGGCAGGCACTGCGCCCCCGGCGCTTCCAGCCCGGGGTTCAGGGCCAAAACCTGCCCCCCTCCCAAAAGAAGGTCGCCTTGGCGGAGGCTTTCGCCGTCCCATATCCGCACATTTTGTATCAAGGTGGTTTCCATCTCTGTCTCCTTGCTCATCGCATAAGCGGGCCTTTTTTACAGCAAATTAACAAACCGCAGCGCATAAATACGGGAGAAACCCGGCGCTGCATAACAGTTTCTGGCAAAAGCCTGCTGCGCAACCTTTTGCGAAACTGTAAGAAGAGCTGGCCCGGGCGCAAAAAGGGCCCGCCGCTTTGTTTTGGGAAAACCAAAACAAAAGCACGGGCCTGCCGGGCGGGCTTTGCAAAGCGGGGTGGGGCATAGCGGGCCTCCTTGGTGCAAACTCTTTCCCGGCCTACACGGCCTGGGCACGGGTGCCGGTCACCACCATATCCACCAGCTCGGTGGGCAGGGGGCCCTGGTTTGTATTGGAGTGCAGCAAAAACTGGAAATCCCCCCGCGTCCAGGTAACCATGGAGCAGCCGGCAGCCGCGTTGCGGGTGCGCACCTCAATGCCATCCACCTCGCGGGTGGTGTCGGAGGCGTCGTGCAGCTCCCTGTAGGTGGCGGTGAGGTAGCCCGCGTCTGTAAACGCGGTGCGCAGCACCAGATGCAGGTTCTCGCTGGAGAGAAACTCAATTTGAGAAAACCAGCCGTCGATGGCAAAGAATTTGTTGGGCGTAAGGCTGGCATTGCTGGGGTACACCGTAAGGTCAAAGCCCAGGCTGGGGCCAAAGCTCCCGTTTTGGCAGGTCACAATATCCACCGTCTCCGGCTGGGCGGGCGAGGCCGAGGCGGCATTGGCACGGCCCAGGTTTGCCTTATGGCGCTGTGCCACATACTCGCCAAACTGCTGCCCGGCATTGCTGGAACAGCCGGAAAGCAGAACCGCACAGAGAAGCACCGCCAGCCAGGCCGCTGTTTTGCGTTTCATCGCCCACACCGCCTTTCCCTCCCGGGGGGTATCTTTCCTTACAGTATACACCAAAGCCCCGCGGAAGGAAAGAGGGAGAGGCTTTGCGGGTGTGCCCCCTTTTTCACAGCAGGCCGCCCTGGCGCAGGGCCTGCCAAAGGCTGGGATGCAGGCCAAAGGCCCGGCACAGGGCCTCGGCCTCGGCCAGGGCGCGGCTGCGCACCGCGGCGGGCTGGCCGGTTTTTACGGCGCGCAGCAGCAGGTTTTTGGGGGTGTTTTCCAGCTCCACAAATTCCAGCACCTGGCTTTTGTAGCCGCAGGCACACAGCAGGTTTGCGCGTATGGCGTCGGTGAACAGGGCGGCGGCGCGCTCCTGTATAATGCCGTAGCGGGTGAGGAGGGAAAGCTGCTCGCTCTGCATTTGGGCGTTCAGCTCGTGCTGGCAGCAGGGCACCGCAAAGATGCGCTTTGCCCCCCACTGCACGGCCTTGGCCAGGGCCAGGTCTGTGGCGGTATCGCAGGCGTGCAGGCACACCACCATGTCCGCCCCTTGGCCCGCCTCAAACTGGGCGATGTCTCCGCACACAAAGTGCAGGCCGGTGTAGCCAAAGCGGCGGGCGGTCTCCTCACAGTGGGCCACCACCTCGGCCTTCAAATCCAGCCCGGTCATCTCCACCTCGAAGCCCCGCACCTCGCGCAGGTAGTGGTACAGCACAAAGCTCAGGTAGCTTTTCCCGCAGCCAAAATCCACCACCCGCAGGCGGGTTTGGTTCTCCTCTTTCAGCGCGTCGTGCACCAGCTCCACAAAACGGTTCACCTGCCGGTACTTGTCCTGCATCCGCTTCACCGGCTGCCCCTCGGGGGTAAAAACCCCCATCTCCACCAGCGGGGGAATGGGCCCGGCCAGCAGATATTCCTTCGCCCGGTCATGGCCCTGGCTCTGTGGGCCATCTTCTCTTTCCTGCGTTCTTTTGTTCTGTAAAGCCGTTTTGCTTTGCAGCAGCTTGCCTTTTTTGGTAAGCCGCAGGCTGTGCTGGGCGGCGGCGGTGAAGGCCGTAAGCTGGGTGTAGTCGGTTTCCAGCAGCCCGGCCAGCAGGGCGGGCAGGGCCACCGGGGCATGGTGGCTGTGGAAGGCCTGGGTTCCCTTTTGGCGGCTCAGCTGCCAGCGGCCATTCTGCCGGCAAAGCTCGGCGCGAGGCAGGCCCTTTTGCCGGGGGGCGCTTAGCACAATGCGCTGGGGCTCCTCTGCCAGCAATGCCTCCAGCTTTTGCCCTAGCTCGTCCATACCAAAAAACCTCCCTGTATAGAAATAGATGAATTATACAAAATGAAAATTACCATTTGTATAATTCATCTTTGTTTATACCCTTTCTGCCACTTTTCGCAAGCCCTTGGCACCCCTTTTGAAACCAGGGGGCCAAGCCACCCAAAGCATTTGGACCGTCGCAAACCCTTTGAAGCTTTTCGTGCCCCTTTCTCGAAAAGGGGCGGCCTTCGCCTTTGCTTGCCGGCTACTCCACCGGCTGGTACTCCTGCTCGCAGTAAAGGCAGCGGTACACCTGCTCGCCCTCGGCACGGCGGAACACCTGGTCCAGCTCGCGCTCCACACTGGTGATGCAGCGGGGGTTTTTGCACTTCACCACATTCACCACCTGGGCAGGGGGGGCAATGCGGCGTTTCTCTGCAATCTTCCCGCCCACAATCACATTCACGGTGATATCGGGGTTGATAAAACCCAGCACGTCAAAATTCAGGTCAATTTCATCCTCAATTTTGATGATGTCCTTCCGCCCGGTTTTGCCGCTGCGCGCGTTGCGAATCACCGCCACCGGGCAGCTCAGCTTGTCCAGATGCAGCAGCTTCACAATCTCCATGCCTTTTCCGGCGTCGATATGGTCAATCACCACGCCGCGCTCTATGCTGTCTATGTTCATGGTTCCTGCACCCCCAGTAGTGTTAGTATCAGCGCCATGCGGGCATATTTCCCATACAGCGCCTGCTTGAAGTACACCGCGCGCGGGTCGTCGTCCACCTCGGTGGCAATCTCATTCACCCGGGGCAGGGGGTGCAGCACCAGCAGCTCGGGCTTTGCAAGCTGCATCTTGGCCTTGTCCAGAATATAGGTATCGCGCAGGCGCACATAGTCTTCCTCGTTGAAGAAGCGCTCGCGCTGCACGCGGGTCATGTACAGCACGTCCAGCCCGGCTATGGCCTTGTCCAGATGCTCTGCCTCCTCGTAGGCCGCGCCGCTGCGGCGGATGCCGTCGATGAGATAGGCCGGGAGGCTGAGCTCCTGCGGACTGATGAGCACAAATTTAACGCCGCTGCGGGGCAGCAGAGCCTGCACCAAGGAATGCACCGTGCGGCCAAATTTCAGGTCTCCGCACAGGCCAATGGTGAAGTTTTCCAGCGCGGGCTCTTTGCGCAGGCTTTTGATGGTCATCAAATCGGTGAGGGTTTGGGTGGGGTGCTGGTGCCCGCCGTCGCCCGCGTTGATGATGGGAATGGCGGCATGGTTGGCCGCCACCAGCGCCGCGCCTTCTTTTGGGTGGCGGATGGCCGCAATGTCGGCGTAATGCTCCACCACGCGGATGGTGTCGGCCACGGTTTCGCCCTTGGTGGCCGAGGAGGAATCGGCCGAAGAAAAACCGAGTACCCCGCCCCCCA
>CAYRFC010000128.1:0-7506 GCA_964423365.1 uncultured Oscillospiraceae bacterium | reverse complement strand
TAAACCACAAGTCGAAATCACCCTATAGGCAAACAGACAGGGCGTGCGCTCTGCCGCCCCACTACATAGAAAGGTCTATTTTTATGAATCACAGTCACTCCGCCCCGCCTCTGCGGCGCATCCCGCTGGCGGGCACCTTCAACACACGGGATTTGGGCGGCTACCCCTGCCCCGGCGGCGGGGCCACCCGCTTTGGGGTCTTCCTCCGCTCCGACTGCCCCCACCAGCTCACCGGGGAGGACATTGACGCCCTATACCGCCACGGCGTGCGCCACAGCATCGACCTGCGCTCCCCGGAGGAGTGCGCCGCGCACCCCTCCCTGCTGCTGGCCGCCGAGAATATCACCGGCTACCATGTCTCCCTGTCCGACAAGATGGCCAGCGAGGACTACGAGGGCGACCTGCCCGGCTCCATGGCCGGGCTGTACATCAGCCTGCTGGATAACTCGGCCCCGGCCCTGGCCGAGGTGCTGCACCTGCTGGCCCGGTGCGAGGGGGGCTGCCTGTTCCACTGCGCCGTGGGCAAAGACCGCACCGGCGTGGTGGCCATGCTGCTGCTCTCCTTGGCCGGGGTGGCCCCCATTGACATTGTGGCCGACTATGCCGTGACCGAGATTTACATGTATGAGGAGGCCCAGCGCTTCCTGCAGATGGCCCGCGACAACAACTGGCCCGAGGCCCAGCACGAATACCGGGTGCGCAGCCTGCCCAGCAGCATGTGGCGGGTGCTGCGGCATCTGGGCGAGGTGCACGGCGGGGCCGAGGCCTACCTGCAAAAAGCCGGGCTAAGCCCCGAGGAGCTTGCCCGGCTGCGCCAGAAACTGGTGGCGTGTTGACCTTATTATAGAGACAATTCCAGTCCCACGGGGCAGTGGTCGCTGCCCTCCACCTCGGGGAAAATCAGGCTGTCCTCCACCTTTTCCATCAGGCGGCTGGACACGATGAAATAGTCGATTCTCCAGCCGGTGTTGTTGGCCCGGGCGTTGGCGCGGTAGCTCCACCAACTGTAGGCTCCGGTTTTTCCAGGGTATAGCGCGCGGAAGCTGTCGGTAAAGCCACTTTCCAAAAGGCGGGTCATCTTGGCGCGCTCCTGGTCGGAAAATCCGGGGTTTCCCCGGTTCGGCCCGGGGTTTTTCAGGTCAATTTCATGGTGGGCCACATTCAAATCTCCGCAGTACACCACGGGTTTTTTCCCGTCCAGCGCCATCAGGTAGTCCCGCAAATCATCCTCCCAGCTCTCGCGGTAGGCTATGCGGGCCAGCTCGGGCTGGGCGTTCGGGGTGTAGACGTTCACCAGATAAAAATCTGCAAACTCCGCCGTAATGGCCCGCCCCTCGTCGCCATGCTCGGCCTTGCCAATGCCATAGGCCACGCTGAGCGGCTCTTGCCGGCAGAACACCGCCGTACCGGAGTAGCCCTTCTTTTCGGCGCTGTACCAATATTGGTGATAGCCCGCGGGCGAGAACTCCGCCTGCCCCGGCTGCATCTTGGTCTCTTGCAGGCAAAACACATCGGCGTTCAGCTTTTGGAAGGACGTCTCAAACCCCTTCTTCAAAACCGCCCGGAAGCCATTCACATTCCAGCTAATCAAACGCATGTAAACACTCCTCTCTGTCTACCCAAAAGCATACCACAGCCCACCCCAAAAGGCCAGCACAGCCAAAGTATAAAAAGTAAGGAACTCTATACAACTATGGAAAACCAAATTCGAATGATTGCCTTCGACCTGGACGACACCGCCCTGGACGAGGAAAAGCAGCTGCGCGACGAAGTGGCCGGCGCCCTGGCCGAGGCCGCCCGGCGCGGCTGTGTGGTGCTGCCCGCCACCGGGCGGATGCTGACCGGCGTGCCAAAGCAGGTGCTGGCCATCCCCGGCATCCGCTACGCCATCACCTCCAACGGCGCCCACGTGTATGACCTTGCCGAAAACCGCCCCATTTACAGCGACTGCTTCACCCGGCAGGAGGCGCTGGACATTCTGCAAACCGCCATGCAGGACGAGGGCTATATCAGCGTGTTTATCGGCGGCCGCAGCTACACCCCCAGCCAAAATGCGAACTTCCTGCGCGGCTCGGTAAGCCCCGCCGTGCTGGACTACCTGAATACCTCCCGCATCCATGTGGCCGACCCGGTGGCCCTGGTGCAGGAGGCCCCGGACGATGTGGAAAAATTCACCATCAACTACGCCAGCGAGGCCGCGCGGGAAGCCGCCCGCACCCGCCTGGCCGCGCGCGGCGGCCTCACCATCAGCAGCTCCATAGGCCTGAACCTGGAGCTGAACACCCCCACCGCCAACAAGGGCGCCGCCCTTCTCTGGCTGGCCGAACGGCTGGGCATTGCCCGCCACCAGGTGATGGCCGTGGGCGACAGCGACAACGATATCCAGATGCTGCAGGCCGCCGGGCACGGCGTGGCCATGGGCAACGCCGCCAGCCGGGTGCGCCGCGCCGCCAATGCCGTGGCCCCCCATGTGCAGGACAGCGGCCTGGCCGCCGTGGTGCGCGGCCTCTGGGAAAACGCTTAGCAGCTGCCCGCACAAGCACAAAACCGCACCCCCGCATGATGAGGAACCCCCATGGAAAAACCGAACACCTACCATGCCCACCCCGAAGCCCTGCCGCAAAACGGCCCGCTCCGCCCCAAAAAGAGGCGGAGGCGGGCCGTTTTGCTTATTTTGCTGGTTCTGCTGCTGCTGGGCGGCAGCACGGCGGCCCTGTGGCTGCTGGAAAAGGGCCCCTTTGCGCCCGCTGTGCCCCCTGCGGCCTACCATGCCGAAGGCCCGGTGAAGGCCCTGGCCCTGCCCGCGCCCGAAGGGAAGGTAAACGAAAGCAGCCTGCGGGAATATTTCCGCGCCGCGCTGGATTTTGCCCAGCAAAACGGCTACAACACCCTTGTATTTGACGCCAAGAGCGACCTGAACGTCTGGTGGCGGGACAAGGCCTTCCCCACCGCCCCATCGGCCACCGCGCAGGACGGCTTTTTTAAAAAGCTGGACCCGCTGGCCCTGCTGTGTGAGGAGGCCGCGGGGCGGGAGATACAGCTCTGGCTGCGGGCCGACCCTTACCTTGCCACCGGAGCCGAGGAAACCACAAAGGGCAAGGCCGCCAAGCTGGCCGCCGAACTGCCCGGCAGCACCTTTGCCGCCGATGACGCGACCTACCGTGAAATGCTTGCCAAAAGCCTGGCCGCCCTGCCCCAGCACTACCCCCTTGCCGGGCTGGTGCTGGACGGCTTTGCCGTGAGCGCCGAAAACCCGGTGAGCGACACCGCCGCCTGGCAGGAGGGCTTGCTGGCACTGGTGGGCGAGCTGCAGGCGGGCTGGTCCACCTACCCAAAAGCCCCCGGGCTGCATTTCTCCTTCCCAGAGACCAGCGGCCTGATTACCCCTGCCTTTTCCGCCCGGCTGCTAGAGGCCGGGGCGGGCTATCTGCTGCCTGAGAGTGAGACCCCGCTGGATGACGCCAGCCGCCTGGCCGCCTATGGCAGCCAGCCCCAGCGGGTGATTGTGACGCCCGAACCAGGGGCCAAAAACAGCGCCCTGCCACTGTTCCTGGCCGCCCAGCAGCCCTACTATGCCGGCGTGCAGCTGGGCGTATGGCCCGAGGCCGCGGCGCAAAGTGCCCCGCTGGCCCTGCTGGAAACGGCTCTGGCCCGTCCCGAGGCCAGCCTGCCGCCGGGCTTTGCCCTGCCCCACAGCCTGGCCGTCAACTTCCCCACCGCCGCCGACAGCATAGACACCACCTGGGAGCAGGTGTATGTGATGGGCAACAGCGACCCCGCCCAGCCCCTGCTTCTGAACGGGCAGGAGGTACCGCGCAGGGGCAGCGAGGGCAGCTTTGGCGTGCTGGTACCACTGGCCTATGGCGAAAATGTTCTGCAATTCAGCCAGGGGGAAACGGTGCTGAACCACAGCATCACCCGGCCGGAGCCGAACCAGCCGGCAGCGCCGCCCCCACAGGCCCCACTGGAGGACACAGAGGGGGGCGAGCTGCCGGAGCTGCCAGCCCCCACGCACCCGGCAGACAACACCCAGGAGGCCATGCCCGGCCAGGCCGTGCAGATGAACACCGTTTTCACCGGGGGCCTCACCCAGCCGGGGGAGGACGCCGCCATCAACGAGACCTACTACCAGGGCGCGGTGGGGGTGGTGCAGCAAAGTGTGCGCACCCTGCGCTGGGACGCCGCCCGCGGTGTGAATGTGCTGAGCTGGAGCTACCTGTTGACCACCGGGGACTATGTGAACGCCCAAAACTGCACCTGGATACCCGGAGACGGGGCCGCCGTCTTCACCGGGCTTTCCGCCCAGGCAGATGAGGCCAAACGCGGCGAGTGGATTCAGTTCGAGGGCAGCGGCTCTCCTGCGGCGGTCATCTCCTGCGAAGGGGGCCGCCTCAGCCTGCGGATGAACAGCACCAGCTTCACCCTGCCAGGGCCCTTCAGCAGCCGGCTGGTGAAAAGCGCCGAGGTGGAGACCATAGACAACGGTGTGGTTCTCCATCTTGAAACACAAAATCTGTGGGGCTACCAAATTGTGTACACCGAGGGGGGCACCCGGCTGTTTCTCAAGGCCGCGCCCAGCCTCTCGCAAAACCCCGCAAAACCGCTGGAGGGTGTGCGGGTGATGCTGGACCCCGGCCACGGCGGAGACGACATTGGCGCGCCGGGTATGATGGGCGCCGCCGGCCCGAACGAAAAGGACCTGAACCTCGCCCAGGCGCAGGCCATCCAGTACCGCCTCTTGCAGCTTGGCGCCGAGGTCATCATGGTGCGGGAGGACACCGAGACCTTCTTCACCACCCAGGAGCGCCTGGCCCAGGTGATGGAGGAAAAGCCGGATTTCTTTCTCTCGGTGCACCACAACAGCGGCGCCATGACCGCCGACCAGAGCGGCACCGAGGGGATGCAGATTTTCTACCACCTGCCCAGCGGCTACACGGCGCCCCGCTCCGCCTGGTTTGCCCAAAACCTGATGGACAACGCCGCCGCCTGCACCGGGCGGGGGGCCAGCGCACCCGGCTGGGGCTACTACAACGTCATTCGCACGCCGGTATGCCCGGCGGTGCTGTTTGAGTTTGCCTTTGTGGTGAGCCCGGCAGATTTTGAGAGCGCCGCCTCGGCCGAGGGGCTGTACCGTGCCGCCTACGGTGTGGCCGACGGTCTTCTGGCCAGCCTGCCCGCCGCATAGCAAAACCCCCGGCGGGGGTGCGCCGGAGGCATTTCTTGTTTATGTTCTATGCGTGCTGCCTCTGCTTATGGTAGCGCTGCACCAGCAGGGCGCAGCCGCTGCCTGCCAGCAGCATCACCGGAAGCATCACGGCGTTTTGCAGAATACGGGTGGGCAGCAGAGCCAAAAAGGGCGCGCCCGTGAGTAGGGAAATATTCAGTGTGTTCCCCAGCAGGCTGATGACCAGGCAGTTGATGAGCACGGCAAAGAGCAGGCCGGGGAACATTTTCTCCTGCTTAAACAAAAACAGGCCGAATACCACACCCGTGAGGGCCGCCGTGAGGGTGAAGCCCGGGAAATAGGCCCCCACCGGGAACATCAGCGCCCCGATAAAATCTGCCAGGCCCGCGGCCACGCCCGCCCATACCGGCCCGTGCAGCAGGGCACACAGCACAATGGGCACAAAGCCAAAGCCAATTTTCACATACAGCGTGCTGATGGAGAGCAGGCGGGACAGCACGATGGACAGGGCCACCAGAACCGACACCTGCACAAGGGTACGCAACTTTTCTTGCATAAAAAAACACTCCTCCTTCATTGTGGTGGTTGCCACAACAAAGAAAAGAGCTCATTTGGTGTGGCAGCGGATGCGGGGAAGGCACCGCGCAGCCAAAGCTCCTTCGTCCGGCGGCAACACCCCATCCGCCGGCACTTGACGCGCCATCCCCTACTCTGCGATTTTTGGCAGCCAAGGCCAGGAGTGGCCCCGGCCGCCAAAATCCCTTTCATTATAGCCAGTTCCCCTGGGGCTTTCAAGCGTTTTTGGCAAAAATAACTTTCTTTTCTTTTTTCGCACAATGTGTTATAATGAATAAATATTTTATTATTGGGCAAGCAAATATCTTCATTTTGCCCGGTGGCGGCCCCCTGTCTTCCAAAGCAGCACTGCACAGCCCTGGGCCACACCACCACACCACCGCCCTTTGCGGAACAAGGAAGGAGAACAAGCTATGGCGAACGAACGGAATTACTCAGAAATCACACCCGAGATTGAAAGACTGGCTGCCATGTGCACCTCGAATGTGATACCCAGCGAGCTTTACAACGAATACCAGGTCTTCCGTGGTCTGCGAGACCAAAATGGCAACGGGGTGCTCACCGGCCTCACCAATATTTCCAAGGTGACGGCCAAGCGCGTGGTGAACGGCGTGGAGGAGCCCATGCACGGCAAGCTGTACTATCAGGGCATTGACGTGGAGGAGATTGTGGCGGGCTTTTTAAAGGAAGACCGCTTTGGCTTTGAGGAGACCGTGTACCTGCTGCTGTTCGGGCATCTGCCCACCAAAGCGGAGCTGGATGATTTTGCCACCATGCTGAAAAGCTATTGCTCCCTGCCGCCCAAATTCACACGCGATATCATCATGAAGGCCCCCAGCCGCGACATGATGAACACCCTGGCGCGCAGTGTGCTGATGCTGTACTACTACGACGATAACCCCGATGACACCTCCATTCCCAATGTGCTGCGCCAGTGCCTGAAGCTGATTGCCGAGTTCCCGCTTTTGGCGGTGTACGGCTACCAAGCCTACAACCATTACGAGCGCGACGAGAGCCTGATTATCCATAAGCCCGACCCGCAGCTCTCTCTGGCGGAGAATATTCTGCACATGCTGCGGCCAGACCAGGCCTACACCAAGCTGGAGGCCCGCATTCTGGACCTTGCGCTGGTGCTGCATGCCGAGCATGGCGGCGGCAACAACTCCTCCTTCACCGTGCATGTGGTCTCCTCCTCCGGCACCGACACCTACAGCGCCATTGCCGCGGCCCTGGGCAGCCTGAAGGGCCCCAAGCACGGCGGCGCGAACATTCGCGTGTGCCAGATGATGGCCGACCTGCAGGACAATGTGAAGGACTGGAAGGACGAGGATGCCATTGCCGACCACCTGAAAAAGCTGCTGCACAAGCAAGCCTTCGACCGCAGCGGCCTCATCTACGGCATCGGCCACGCCATCTACTCTCTCAGCGACCCGCGCGCCTGCGTCTTTGAGCGCTTTGTGAAGGACCTGAGCGCCGAGAAGGGCCGCACCGATGAATATGAGCTGTATGCCACGGTGGCCCGCATCGCGCCGGACATCATTGCCCATGAGCGCAAGATGTATAAGGGCGTGTCCGCCAACATCGACTTCTACAGCGGCTTTGTGTATGACATGCTGAAGCTGCCGGTGGAGCTGTACACCCCCATCTTTGCCATGGCCCGCATTGCAGGGTGGAGCGCCCACCGCATCGAGGAGCTCATCAATTCCAGCAAAATCATCCGCCCGGCCTACCGCAGCGTGGCCGAG
>CAYRFC010000127.1:0-7548 GCA_964423365.1 uncultured Oscillospiraceae bacterium | reverse complement strand
TGCCACGCCGCACGGCACGCCAGCGCCCGGCTCTAGCCTGTTTACCCTGTTTATACTGTAAGAGGAGAATCCCTTCTATGGAAAAACGCATCACCGCCCCCCTTTCCCCGGCGGAAGCCCGGCTGCTGCGCGCGGGCGACCGCGTGCTGATTTCCGGCTGCCTGTACACCGCGCGGGACGCCGCCCACGCCCGGCTGGTGAAGCTGCTGGACGAGGGCCGCCCCCTGCCCCTGCCCCTGCGGGACGCCATCATTTACTACGTGGGCCCCACCCCGGCGGCGCCCGGACAGGTCATCGGCTCGGCGGGCCCCACCACCAGCTACCGCATGGATCGTTATGCCCCCAAGCTGCTGGAAAAGGGCCTGCGCGGCATGATAGGCAAGGGGCAGCGCAGCCGGGCGGTCATTCGCAGCATGCAGAAGAACGGCGCGGTGTATTTTGGTGCGCTGGGCGGGGCGGGCGCCCTGCTGGCCCAGTGCGTGACGGCCTGCAGGGTGCTGTGCTACGAGGACCTGGGCCCCGAGGCCGTCCACGAGCTGACTGTGGTGGATTTTCCCGCCACGGTGGCCATAGACTGCCACGGCGGCAACCTCTACGAGGAGGGCCCCAAAGCCTATTTGGAGAGCTTGGGAACATAGAGCAACTGTGGTAAATGAGCAAGCATGAGTAACATTACACGAAAACAGAACCCTTTGGCATTGCACTTGCCAAAGGGTTCTGTTTTTGCTTCATTGACACGTACAGCAGTTTCCTCCCCCGCATCAGACTATTCATCCTCTGCCAAGGGTTCAAACTGCAGCTGCTCGGCCCCGCCGCTGTCCTGCTCCTCCATGCGCCCAAAATAGCGCCTGCGGTAATAGGCCGCCAGCTCATTGTAGCGGGGCTCGTCGCCGCTGTGCAGGCTGCGGCGCAGCTCGTGCAGGTCCATCACCTCGGCCTCCTGGCTCATCAGCCGGGCGGCGATATTGGAGCAATGGTCGCTGATGCGCTCATAATCCGTCAAAACCTCCAAAAACACAATGCCTGCCTCGATGTTGCACTGGCCGTTTTTCAGCCGCTGGATGTGCCGCTCGCGCAGCAGCTCACAAATCGAATCCACCACCTCCTCCAGCGGCTCCACCTGGGCGGCGGTGTCGGTGTCGCTGTGGGCGAAAGCCTGTGTCGCCAAATCAAAAATCTCGCCCACGGCCTCATCCAGCACCGCCAGCTCCCCCTGTGCCTGCTCAGAGAAGCGTATCTCTTTGTCGAACACCTCGCCCCCGCGCTCCACAATATTGATGGCATAGTCGCCAATGCGCTCATACTCCGTAACAAAGGTGAGCAGGGTGGTCACCTCGCGGCTCTCATACTCGCTCAAATCCAGCTCGTTCATGTTCACAAGATAGTTCGAGACATTCACGTCCAGCTTGTCTATCACCGCTTCGCGCTGCTGGGCCAGGTCGTTGTCCTCGGCATTGAATTTCACCAGCAGCCCCAGGGCGCTTTTTTGAATCAGCCGCCCCACATCGGCCATCTGCTCCACGGCTTTGCGGGCCTGCGCAATGGCCACCGAGGGGCTGGTGTAGAGGCGCGCATCCAGCACGGTGGCCTCCAGCTCGGGGTGGCTGTCTCCCGGGCGGTCACGCACCGTCTTCTCGGCCATCTTCACCAGCCATTTGGTGAAGGGCAGAAACACCAGCGTGGCCGCCACATTGAACAGGGTATGGAAATTCGCCACATCCCCTTTTCCAATGGTGTCGTTCCAGCCAGGGAAGCCCACCAGTGCCTTCACACCGTAGATAATGCCCACAAACAGCAGGGAGCCGATGATGTTGAAATACAGATGACAGTAAGCCACCCGTTTGGCCGCACGCGAGGCCCCCACCGAGGCAATCAGCCCCGTGGCGCAGGTGCCGATGTTCTGCCCCAGGATGATGGGGATGGCGCTGCCCCAGGTGACCGCCCCCGTGACGGTGAGGGCCTGCAAAATGCCCACCGAGGCCGAGGAGGACTGGATGACCGCCGTGACCAAGGCGCCCGCCAGAATGCCCAAAAACGGGTTTTGCAGCCCGCTGAACAGCTGGGCGAACAGGGGGCTTTCCCGCAGAGGCATCACCGCGGCCTCCATGGCGAACATGCCGCTGAACAGGATGCCGAAACCCAGCAGAATCTGCCCGATGTTCTTCTTTTTGGCACTTTTCATGAAGACATAGAAAAACATGCCCACAAAGGCGATGGCCGGGGCCAGGGTGCTGGGCTTCAAAAGCCGCAGGAAAAAATTGTCGCCGGTGATATCGGTGAGGCGGAGGAGCTGGGCCGTGACGGTGGTGCCGATGTTGGCCCCCATGATGACCCCCACCGCCTGCTGTAGCTGCATGATGCTGCTGTTCACAAGGCCGATGATGATGACCGTGGTGCCCGAGGAGGACTGGATGAGCGCCGTGATGAGGGTGCCGAACAGCACCCCCTTGAAGGTGGAGGAGGTGAGCTTTTGCAGGATGCTCTCGGTGCGGCCGCCCGCCAGCTTTTCCAGGCCGCCGCCCATGATGGTCATGCCATACAAAAACAAGGCCAGCCCGCCCGCCAGCGACACTACGCTAAAAAAATCCATTCCATTCCTCCATACCACATACCCTTTTTCGCCCTGCTTGCCAAAGGCGGCCCAGCCATGCACGGGCCCGCCTGTCCCGCTTGGCAGAATAGAAATATTATACCCGTTTGCCCCCGCAATTTCAATTCCCAAAACACAGCTCTGCCGCTCTGCCGGGCCATTTCTCCCCTGCAGAGGTGAAAATATGCGGCGTTCTGCTGCGGCGGCATTGCCCACCGGGCGGCGAACTGCTATAATACGAAAGCGAGACGATCTAAACCAACCAGAAAACAGGAGAACGTCATGAAAGCAGATACCGCGCAATTCTGGAAAGAACTGGAAGCCACCGACAGTATGGTGCTGGCCACCAGCAAGGACGATGTGGTCACCATACGCCCGGTAAGCCCCCTACGATACGGCAACGAGATACTTTTTTGCACCAGCCCCGGCAGCCGCAAGGCTGCCCAGATATTGGCAAACCCGGACGTGGCCGTGAGCCTGGGCCTGTTTTACCTGCAGGGCAAGGCGCGCTGCCTGGGCGCGGCGCTCGGCGAGGAGAACGCCGCCCTGAAAGAAGCCTACGGCGCGCGCTACCCCGGTGCTTTCACGGGCGGAGACCCCCAGTTCAGCGGCGACGAGGTCTTCATCTCCATCACCCCCACCAAGCTGAACCACTGGATTTTGGGCGAGGATAGCCAGACCCTGGGCGAATCCCTTCTGTAAACAGCCCCGGCGCTATGTTCCGCCAGCCCTCCCCCCTTTCCAAAACGCCCACCAAACAGCCTGTTTTCGGGCTGTTTTTTGTGGAGTGCCATCCGGATTACCCGGCAAAATCCCCCGCAAAAGGACAACCCCATGCAAGCAAAACAGCACCCCTTCCGCCAGGGCCTGCGCGACGGCATCCCCATCTGCCTTGGCTACCTCGCCGTCTCCTTCACCTTCGGCATCATGTGCAAAAATTTCGGGCTCACCCCCTTTCAGTCCACCCTCATGTCGGCCACCAACCTCACCTCTGCCGGGCAATTTGCGGCCCTGGGGCTAATTGCCGGCGGCGCGCCCTATTTTGAGCTGGCCGTCACCCAGGTGGTCATCAACCTGCGCTACAGCCTGATGTCCTGCGCCCTCTCGCAAAAGCTGGCACCGGGCACCCCCTTCTTCCACCGTTTTTTCATGGCCTTTGGCGTCACCGATGAGATTTTTGGCGTTTCAGCCGGGGTAAAGGGCCGCCTCAGCCCCTTTTACAGCTATGGCCTGATGAGCGTGGCCATTCCCGGCTGGGCGCTGGGCACCCTGCTGGGGGTGGTGCTGGGCGGGGTGCTGCCCGCGCGCCTGCTCAGCGCCTTCAGCATCGCGCTATATGGCATGTTTATCGCCGTGCTGCTGCCCCCCGCACGGCAGAGCCGGGTACTCATGGGTCTGGTCATCGCCTCCATGCTGGCCAGCGCCCTGTTCACCTATGCGCCGCTTCTGGGCAGCCTCTCCTCCGGCATGCGCATCATTTTGCTTACGGTGCTGCTCTCGGCCGGGGCGGCACTGCTCTTTCCCATCAAGGAGGCCGCCCATGCAGAATAATGTCTACCTGTATATTGCCGTCATGGCCGGGGTGACCTACCTGGTGCGGATGCTCCCCCTCACCCTGCTAAAGCGGGAGATTCAAAACCCATTTTTCCGTTCTTTCTTGTACTATGTGCCCTTTGTCACCCTCTCTGTCATGACCTTCCCCGCCATCCTCAGCTCCACCGGCAGCCTGCTCTCGGCGCTGGGTGGCTTTGGCGCGGCCGTCTTCATGGCCTGGCGGGGGAAAAGCCTCATCACGGTGGCCCTGGCCGCCTGTGCGGCGGTATTCATTCTGGAGTGGTTTGTGTGAAAAACCGCCGGGGCCTGCACGCAGCTTCACCACAGCTCTGCGCCTCTCCCCTGCGGGCCGCCCCCTTTTAAGACGACTTTATTGTGCGATTTGTGCAGATATTTTCTGCCTCGCGCTTATCTTATGTCAACCCCGCCTATTTTCCTTCCATCTCTGTGTTTTTTCTTGCAGGCGCCAGGCTTCCGTGCTATCATGTAGACTGGTAAATTTATTGGTGTGCCTGTCACAGGTGGGTATCCCGGTGTGCAGGCATGCAGAGAAAACAAATGTGAGGAGAGTAACGGTATGCAAGGAACAAAGATTTTGAAGGTGACCGGAATTTTGATGATTATTGGCGGTGCTTTGCTGGTGCTGCTGGGCCTGATTGCATTGGCCGGCGGCGCACTTGTTGCCAGTGCAAACGTCAGCGGTGCTACTGCGGTGGGCGGCCTGCTGATTGTGGCTTCCGCCATCAGCCTTCTGGGCGCAGCGCTGGAACTGATTGCCGGTATTCTGGGTGTGAAAAACTGCCAAAACCCTGAGAAAGCCGGTACCTGCTTTACCCTGGGCATTGTACTCATCGCCCTTAGCGTTGCCAGCAACATTTTTTCCATCATCGTCAATGGCTTTAGCGCCAGCATGGTGGGCAGCCTTGTGCTGGGCTTGATTCTGCCCATCCTTTACACCTACGGCGCTTCCTTGGTAAAAAAGGGCGCCTAAGGTCAACTTACAGCCTAATTCAAAAGCCTCCCGCCGGGTTTTGTCCGGCAGGAGGTTTTTTCATGCTTACAAACACAGCTATAGCAAGAGGAAAAGGTCTCTTTATTCGGGTGCTGAATCAAACCACTTTATCTCATTGGCCGCCAAATCCAGTGCAAAGCCGCCGCCCTCTCCCGGATATACCGTGGTGCTTTGGGGCTGGTAGGTGTTGTTCACCACGCAGTATTTGCCGTTCTCCGGGAAGGCGTGCACCTCGGCGGCGGGGTTGCTGCTGAACCAGCGGTGCAGCCCGGCCTCATCCCCGGCACTCCACAAAATGGCACGGTATAAAAGGCGGCTGTTTTCCAGGCTGTAGGGCAGGCCGCTTAGATAGACGGCACGGCCCCTGCCATAGCCATTCACGGCCATTTGCAGCTCTTTGCTGCGCTGCACCAGCACCTCCGCACCCTCCAGCGCATATAGATTCTTTTTGCCCTCGCCAAAGTCCGGCTGTCCGGTGCAATCTTCCAGCAGGAAATGGCCGGGATTTTCCGCCCAGTTGTACTTGTCGTAGCCCAGGGTAAAGCCGGTTTCCTTCTCCACCCCCAGCACACTTGCTAGCTGCAAAAAGCGGCCCTGGTACTGGTGGCCGCTGGGCTCGCCCACGCCGATAAAGCCCCCGCCCTCGTGCACAAAGCGCTTCACCGCCGCGCTCACCGCCGGGTTTTCCCACACGGCGCCGCCTGTGTGGGCAGTGTCGGCGTCGCCCAGGTTCAGTAGCACGTCCACCCCCCGCAACACCTCCGGGCCGGCCAGAATATCGTCAAAGCTGATAAACCGCACCTCCACGGCCATGCCGCTCAGGGCTTCTATCACCCCGGCATAGCTGTAGTTCTGCTTTTGGTACAGCGCGTGGTGCACCATGTGGCAGCCCCAGCTCCGGCATTTTCCCCAGCTGTTCAGCACCGCCACGGTCTTGGCGCAGTAGGGCTTGGTACCCCGCACATTTTCATACAGCAGGCGGAACTCGTTGCACACGCTCTCCACATAGTCCACAAAGGGGGGGAAATCACAGGCCAGCTTGAGGTAGCCGCCATAGCCAATGCGGCTGATGGGCTTGCGCAGAATGGCCCGCCGGGCCGTCACCCAGTTTTCCTTGGCCTCCCGCACCGGGTCTGCCCCCTCGTGGAAGGTGTCTGGGAAAAAGTAGGGCAGAAAACGCCCCTCGGTGTAGCGCACGCCGGGGATGTCGGAAATCAGCCGCAGGGTGGCGCCATTGCCCACGCTGCCCACCACCGCGTCCAGCCCTATGCCCGCAAACTCCTCCATGTACGGTTCGGTGCCTATCCAGTGGTCGCCCAAAAACATCATGGCCTCGCGGCCATAGCTGTGGGTGATGTCCACCAGCTCCCTGGCCAGTGCCGCCACCTCCCGCCGCTGGAAGGCCATAAAATCCTTGAATTCTTTGGACGGCACACGGTACTGGTTGTTGTAATAGCCCTGGTCTACGATATATTCGGCGCGGAAGGGGTAGCCCACCACCTCCTCAAACTGCCGCAGAATATAGGGCGACACACTGGCCGAGTAGCCATACCAGTCCACATATTTTTCGCGTTTCAGCTCGTCGAACACCAGGGAAAACTGGTGGAAAAAGGTGGTGAAGCGCACCACATCCACATAGGGGTGCTCCTCCAAAAAGCGGCGCAGCCGTGCCTTGGTGAACTCCCGGGTTTTGGGCTGGCGCACATCAAAGGTGATTTGGTGCTCCACATCCTGCCAGTCGTTCACCACGGCGTTGTACATGTGCACCGGGTCCCAGATGAGGTAGGCCAAAAAGCTGACGGTGTATTCACAAAAAGCCTCAGGGTTCTGGATATCCACACAGCCTGTCTCTGCGTTGTACCGCCACTGGCCCGCGGGCAGCAGCTCGCCGCTGCTGCGGTTCACCACCTCCCACCAGCGGGCGGGGTCGTCATTTTGGTTCACCTGCATCAGCTCGGGGCTGATGCCCTGCATCAGCGGGATGGACAGCACCTCCCCTGCCGCCGTGTGAAAGCCCGTCATGATATAGCACTGCTGCACCTCGTCGGGGTTTTCCCGGGCCCAGGCGTTGTCCTTACGGGTGGTGTAATAGGTGGAATACACCTTGGCCCCCACGTCCTTCAGCGCCTCGGGGTAGTCGGTGCCGTCACAGTCGCGGATGGCGTCGGCCCCCCAGCGGGCCATCACCGCCAGGGTCTCCTGTTCCATGCCCACATCGGTGGGAATGGTCACCCGCCCGGTTTTTTTATCCTTTTCCATGCTGTTTCTTCCTTCCCAATAGACTTTTAGAGCAGATTAACTTAATATAGGTATCGCGAACGCAGGCAGAAACGGTGTAGGGCAAGGCGGAGGATTGAGCAATACTGTGTGTATTGCGTGACGAGTGCGAGCC
>CAYRFC010000126.1:0-7593 GCA_964423365.1 uncultured Oscillospiraceae bacterium | reverse complement strand
GGGCGGCCAATGCCGTTTTCCTCCAGCGCGCGGATGAGGGTGGCCTCGTTGTAGCGCGGGGGCGGCTGGGTGAATTTCTGCTCGGCCTTCAGCTCCCGCAGCTTCACGGCCATGCCCTCGGAGAGCTCCGGCAGGGCGCTCTCCTTCTTCTCCTTCTCGTCGGTGGCCTCCTCGTACAGCACGGTGAAGCCGTCGAAGGTGACGGTGTAGCCGCTGGCGTGGAAGAGGTAACCCCCCGCCGCAATGTCGGCGGCCACGGTGTCCATCAGGCAGTCGCTCATCTGGCTGGCAATGAAGCGGCTCCAGATGAGGCGGTAGAGCTTGGCCTGGTCGCCCGAGAGGGTTTTTTCGGCCAGCTCGGGGGTGATGGCGGGGTTTGTGGGGCGGATGGCCTCGTGCGCGTCCTGGGCGGCGGTGGCGCTTTTCCGCTTGTACACGCGCTTTTTATCGTAGACATAGGAGGCGCCGTAGGCCCCGGTGATATAGTCCTTGGCGGCAGCCACGGCCTCGTCGGAGATGCGCAGAGAATCGGTACGCATATAGGTGATGACGCCGAGGGTGCCCATACCCGCGATGTCCACGCCCTCGTAGAGGGTTTGGGCGGCGCGCATGGTGCGGGTGCCGGTGAAGCCGAAGCGGCGGCTGGCCTCCTGCTGCAGGGTGGAGGTGATGAAGGGGGGCGCGGGGCTGCGTTTCCGCTTGCCCTTTTTGATGGCCTGCACGGTGTAGGGCTGGCCCTCCAGCGCATCGGTGATGGCCTTGGCCTCGGCCCCGGTGTGCACCTCCAGCTTTTTGCCGTTTTCCAGCGCCGTGAGCCGGGCCATGAACTTCTTGCCGTCGCTGGCGAGGTGGGCGTCCAGGTTCCAGTACTCCACCGGCGTGAAGGCCTCTATCTCCCGCTCGCGGTCCACAATCAGGCGCACGGCCACGCTTTGCACACGCCCGGCAGACAGGCCCCGGCGCACCTTTTTCCACAAAAAGGGCGAGAGCTTGTAGCCCACCAGGCGGTCCAGCACGCGGCGGGCCTGCTGGGCGTCGAAGAGGTGCATATCGATGGGGCGGGGGTGCTCCATGCCGTCGGTGATGCCCTTCTTGGTGATTTCCCCAAAGGTGATGCGGTTCGGCGCGGCGGTGTCCAGGCCCAGAATCTGGGCCAGATGCCAGCTGATGGCCTCGCCCTCTCGGTCAGGGTCGGTGGCGAGGAGGACATGGTCGCTTTGCTTGGCGAGGGTTTTGAGCTCCCGCACCAGCTTGTCCTTGCCCTTGATGTTGAAATAGCGGGGCTTAAAGCCCTTCTCAACCTCGATGCCCAGCTGGTTCGGGGGCAGGTCCCGGATATGGCCGTTCGAGGCGGTGACCTCGTAGCCGTCGCCCAGGTATTTGCGGATGGTTTTTGCTTTGGCGGGGGACTCCACAATGACGAGTGTAGACATAGTTACCTCATTTACGGTTCTCTGGCGTTTGGGCTGTGTGGCGGGCGGGGTGCCGCCCGGAAACTATTGCATGATGACGAACTGCCGCCCGGGCAGCTGGCGGGACAGCCCGGCCAGCTCCAGCTCTGTGAGGGCGGCCATGGCCTCGCCGGGGGTGAGGCCGCTGCGCTTGGCAATCTGCGCAAGGCTCATAGGGTTCACCCCCAGCTGCTCAAAGGCCAGCTTGGCCCCCTCGCTCAGCTCGTCCAGCTCCTCCATCTCGGCCAGCTCCTCGGGCGGGAACTGGTACTGGGCGCTGAGGCTGGGCGGCTCTGGCGGGGCCAGGGGCGGGGCGGTGCCCTCGCGCACCAGCACGGGGGGCTGGAAGGGCTGGGAGGGCGGCACGGCGGCGGGGCTGTGGCCCGCAAAGCCGTCCCGCGGGGTGTAGACCCCGGCCCCCGCCTGTTTGGCGGGCGGGGCGGCAAAGGTGTGGCGGCGCTCCTCGGCCGGGGGCTTTTGCAGGGTGCGCAGCTTGGCGGCCAGGTCGTCCTGCCGGAAGCTGCCCAGCAGGGAGCGCTCGGCCCTCGGGGCGGGCTTGGCGGGCCTGGCCGCCGGGGGCGGCTCTGGCGGGGCCGCACCGTCCATCTCCGGAATGACAAGGGGCTTCGCCGCCGCCTGCTGCCGCTGGGCCGGGGCTGCCGCCGGAGCCTCCGGGGCGGCCGGTGGGGCCTCGTAGGCAGGGGGCGGGGCCTGCGGGGGGGCGAAGGCCTGTGCCGCGGGCTGCGTCTGGCCGTAGAGCGGGGGCACATCGTAAACCGGGGCAAACGGCGAGGGGGGCGGGGGGGCGGCCTGCTGCGGGGCCGCGGGCGGCGCTGTGGCGGCCCGCTGCGGGCGCATGGCGGGGTGGCTTTGGGGCAGGGCACGGGCCAGGGGAATGCCCCCGGCGACCGGGGCCACCCGGCCCACCGGCGCCAGCCCTCCCACCGGCTGCACCGCCGAGATGGGCACCACCGGCTGGCGGCTGCGCTGCACGGGCGGGGCGGGTTTGGCGGCCTTGGCCGCGTTCTCCCGCTCCCGCTTGGCCAGGTCGGCCTTGGTGAGATGCTCCACGGCGTCCCAGCGGAAGGGCTTCACCTTCTCGTCTGCCTCGGGCTCGTCGGCCAGCTGGCGCTCCCATTCCAGGCGGCGCTGGCTGCGCTCTCCGGGCTGGCGGGAGGCCGGGCGGCGGATGTCCACCTCGTCGCTGACGGCGGCCACCATCTCGTCCAGCGCGCGGTTCCGCGCGTCCAGAGATTCCTCGCTGCCGGGGGGCATCTCCTGCTGCAGGCGGCGGAAGGCGTCGATGGCGGCGTTCCGGCTCACCCTGTCGTCCCCGGCGCGTTTGTCTGCGGCGGAAAGCTGGTTTTGCAAGGCCTCCAGCAGGGTCTGCTCCCCGGTTTTGCCCGCGGCGGGGGCGGGGTCTTCAGCAGAGATAAGCTGGCGCTCCATGGGACGGCGGGGCGGGGCCTCATCCAGGCTCTGCCAGGGCTGGGCGGCCTGTGCGGGGCGGCCCTCCTGCGCCTGGGCGGCCACAGCCTTGGCCAAGTCCTCCTCGGGCAGCTCTATGCCGTAGAGGGAGAGGATGTCCCCCGCGCTGGCGGCGAGGTAGGCCCCGTCGCGTATCATGGCGTTGGTGCCACCCGAGAGCTCTGAAAAGATGCTGCCCGGCACGGCGAAAACGTCGCGGCCATAGTCTGTGGCAAAATTGACGGTGCTCATGGTGCCGGAATGGCGGCGGGCCTCGGTGACCACCAGGGCGTGAGAAAGCCCGGCGATGAGGCGGTTCCGATGGAGGAAATAGGGCTTTTCGGGCTTGGTGGCCGGGGGATACTCGCTGAGCACCGCGCCATAGCGCTCGATGACTTCCATGAGCTTTTTGTTCTGGGCAGGGTAGCAATTGTCGTGCCCGAAGGCGATGCAGGCAATGGTGGGGCCGTTGACGGCCAGGGCGGCCTTGTGGGCCTCGCTGTCCAGCCCGGCGGCCAGCCCGCTGATGATGATGGCCCCGCCAAGCGCCACCCCCCGCCCGATGGTGCGCACCGCCTCCACCCCGTAGCCCGAGGGGCGGCGAGCCCCCACCATACCCACGCTGAGCTGACCGTTGAGCAGGGTGAGGTCGCCTTTTACATAGAGCAGAAGGGGCGGGTTTGCAATGCTGCGCAGCAGGCCGGGGAACATCCGGTCATCGTAGGGCAGGGCCTGAATGCCCTGGGCCTCGGCGCGGGCCAGGTCCAGGGCGTAGTCCTCCGGGCGGGTGGCGGCCAGCTTTTCGGCCTGCTTCTGGGTCAGAATTTCGTCCAGCTTTTCGCTGCCCAGCGCCGCCTGCACCTCGGCCGGCCCGCCGGGGCAGGCCGAGAGCAGCTCGCCGCTGTTCACAGCCCCAAAGCCCATGCCCATCGCCAGCCACATCCAGGCTTCTTTTTGCATTGTGTCACCACCCAGGAACCATTTTTTGTTCTGTGCCTTGCGGGCAGAAGGCCCGCATCAGCCCTGTTTAGAGCAGATTAACTTACTAGAGGTAGCGCGAACGAAGGCAGAAACGGCGTAGGGCAAGGCGGAGGATTGAGCAATACTGTGTGTATTGCGATTGACGAGTGCGAGCCGCAGCGAAGCCTGTCGAGGGCAACCGCCCAAGGCGGCTCTTAGCACGAGACCAACGCAGCCATCCACCGTTTCTGCCAAGTGCAGCCTATCTCATGTTAAGTTCATTTGCTTTAAGGGCGTACATCAGAACCGAGGCCGCCACGGCGGCGTTCAGGCTTTCCACACCCCGTTGCATCGGGATGCCCACCCGGCCATCGGCCAGGGCCAGGGCCTCCTCGGAGAGGCCCGCCCCCTCGTTGCCAATCATCAGCGCAAAGGGGCCGCCGGGGCGCATTTCACCCGGCGGGCGGCTGCCCGGCCCGGCGGCTGCGGCCAAAAAAACCGGCTTTTGCGGGCCAAAAGTGGCCGCAAATTGCGCCAAAGAGGGCAGCCGCAGCACCGGCAGGCGCAGCACCGCCCCCATGCTGGCCCGCAGGGCCTTGGGGGAGAAGGGGTCGGCCCCAGAGGCCAGCACCACCCCGCCATAGCCAAAGGCCGCGGCACTGCGCAGCACCGCCCCCACGTTGGCCGGGTCTTGCAGCTCCTCGCACAGCAGCAGCCCCGCCTCGGGGCAAAGGGCGTCTGCGTGGCAGGCGGGCAGCGCAAAGAGGCAGAACAGCCCCTGTGGGCTGCGGGTATCGGCCAGCTTTTCGGCCACGGGCGGCGACACTAGGGTGCAGCTTTCACCCATGGTTTCCGCCTCGGGGCAGCGGGCAAGCAGCTCCTCGGTGCAGAAGACGGCCCGGGGCCTTTGCAGGGCGGCCAAATCCTGGCAGAGGCGCTTTCCCTCGGCGAAAAAAAGGCCCTCCTGCACGCGAAAGGCGCCCGAGGCAGCCAGCCGCCGGGCGTATTTTACGCGTTCGTTCTCGCGGCTGGTAATCCGCTCCAAGGTATTGCCTCCATGGGAAAGGCCCCTCTTACACAGGGCCAAAGAAAAGACGAAGCACCCACACAGTTGCGCGGGTGCGCGGGCACAGCCCGGTGTTAGTTCGCCTTTTTTGCGGTTTCGATGAGGGAGCTGAAGCTGGCGGGGTCGTGAATCGCCATCTCGCTGAGCATCTTGCGGTTCAGCTCAATGCCCTGCTTTTTCAGCCCGTTCATGAAGCTGGAATAGTTCAGCCCCTCTGCGCGGCAGGCGGCGCTGATGCGGGTAATCCACAGGCGGCGGAAGTCGCGTTTTTTCAGCTTGCGGCCAATGAAGGCGTAGTTTCCGCTTTTCATCACCTGCTGCTTTGCCATTTTAAAGTGCTTGGATTTGCTGCCATAGTAGCCCTTGGCCAGCTTTAAGGTCTTTTTCCTTCTTTTGCGCGTCATGGTGGCGCCTTTGATACGTGCCATGGTCTTCGCTCTCCTTTATAGCGGCCTGCCGCCAGAAGCGGGGCCGGGAAATTTTAGTTTGGCTGACATGAGCTACTTACGAATAGGGCAGCATCTCTTTCACGGCTGCTTCGTTGGTTTTGTCTGCATACTGGGAATGGCGGTTGTTCCGCTTCACCTTGTTGCTTTTCTTG
This sequence comes from uncultured Oscillospiraceae bacterium, assembly GCA_964423365.1. GTDB lineage: Bacteria > Bacillota > Clostridia > Oscillospirales > Ruminococcaceae > JAAYCI01. The sequence goes on along the minus strand of CAYRFC010000126.1, from coordinate 2,048 downwards.
TTCAAAATGTGGCTGGTGAAGGCGCTGCCGCGCTTCACACGGCCCGTTTTGGTCATTTTGAAGCGCTTTTTGGCGCCGGAATGGCTTTTGAGTTTCGGCATTGCTGGTACCCTCCTGAAAGTATTGTGCGGCCTTGCGGCCAAAGTAGCGTTTGCGTGTATCTCCGGCGGAAAGCGGGCTATTCGCCGGGCTTCTCCCCCTCTTTCGGGGCGTCTGCCTTTTTCGCCTTGGCCGGCTCCTTCTGCACCACCGGCGCTAAGAACATAATCATGCTGCGGCCCTCCAGCTTCGGGGGGCGCTCCACGGTGGCCCACTCGGCCAGCTCCTCGGCAAAGCGGTGGTGCACCGTGAGGCCCTGGGTGGCGTGCGCCATCTCGCGGCCCCGGAAGCGGATGGAAACCTTCACCTTGTCGCCCATTTTCAAAAACTTTTCGGCATGGTGGAGCTTTGTGTTGAAGTCCCCGGTGTCGATTTTAAGGGAGAGGCGAATCTCCTTAATCTCCACCACCTTTTGGTTTTTGCGGGCCTCTTTGTCCTTTTTTTGCTGCTCGAAGCGGTACTTGCCATAGTCCAGCACTTTTACCACGGGCGGGTTTCCCTGCGGGGCAATCTTCACAAGGTCGAGGTCCTCCTCGTCGGCCAGGCGCTGCGCGTCTCTGGTGGCCATGACGCCCAGCTGGCTGCCGTCGGAGCCGATGACCCGCACCTCTTTGTCACGAATCTGCCCGTTGATCTCCATCTCTTTTTTGCCGCTTGCTATGGAAAGCACCCCCTGTATAGATTTTGCCTGCGCCTTTGGCGCAGAATGAAAACAAGAGCATGGCGCAGAAAGCCATGCTCTACCGGTGAAAAAGGCCCAAAGGGCCTAGAAAGCCGATATTGACCCGGCGCCTTAGGCGGCACACAAGGTGAGCTTGGCGATGCCAACGCTACTTTATTCCGAGATTGACTATACCATGTGGAGGGGGGCTTTGTCAAGAAGTGAAAAGTGGAGAGTGGAAAGTGGAAAGTTAAGGGCGAGGGCGAGAGGCCAGAGGGAAAATGACATCATATTAAGAGAGAAACCTGGCCTTCTATTGACTTTTTTTGAGTTATCCAGTATACTGGCAGAGCAATTCGAACCGAAGGGAGCACCCAATGCCAGCGCATCATTAACCTTAATTTTTCCCACCACAAGAAGAAAGGGCCGCAGCCAAGGCGGCGTATTTTTTGTGGGCTAAAACAGTGGTAAATGAATGCCGGCGGAAAACAGGTTCGAATTGCAGGCCCTGCAGGGGCCAACTTGCAGTACACCAATCCGCATCCGGGCAAGCAAGCCCTCATGCGGATTTTTGTTTTATACCACACATTTTATACGATAAAAAGAGGTTATTTATGAAACTATTTCTTCAATACAGTCCGCCTTTTTGCCCCTTCCTGATGGACAATTTACACACAGGAAGGAAAAGGAGAAGTGAAAACAATACAATGGCGGGTGGCGCTGAAAAGCGCGCCCACCGCCCTAAGACACTGCAAAAAATGCGGTGCTAACGCACTGTTTATGCCTAGCGGGCTGTTCCGCGTAAATGCACAGCAGAGGACGCTTGATGTTTGGCTGCTATACCGTTGTTCTGGGTGTGAAGCAACATGGAAGCTCCCCCTGCTGTCCCGGGTAAGCCCGCGCACCATCCCGCCGGAGTTGCTGGCGGGCTTTCACAGCAACGATAGCGGTTTGGCCCTGCGCTATGCGGCGGATGCCGCACTGCTAAAGCGCCATGGCGCAGAGATGGGAACGCCGGAAATAGAGGTGTTCGGCGAAGGGCTTGACCTAAGCATTCCCACGCGGCTGCATATCGTTCCGCAGTATGCCCTGGAGGTAAAGCTATCGTTCTTTTTGCGCGGCCAACTGGGCCTGTCCCGCAGTGAATACGAAAGGCTATGTGCGGAAAAACGCATCTCCTGCATCGCGGGCTCTGATTTGAAAAAGGGCAAGCTATCGGGGGAAATCATAGTGGAGATTCGTTAGCGCGGCGGTGCAGGGTGGTTCCCCCCTGCACCGCCTATTTGAT
>CAYRFC010000125.1:0-7655 GCA_964423365.1 uncultured Oscillospiraceae bacterium | reverse complement strand
ATTCATCCAGGAGACACACCATGCCACAGATGCAGGATTTAGGCCCCATGTCCACCTTCTACGAAAGCGACAGCCCCGAGGAGCTGCGACTGGCCGAGGGCAGCGCCCAAAGGCTGGAGTTTGAGGTGGCCTCGGCGGCCATCGCCGGGCTGCTTCCCCCCGCCGCGCAGGTGCTGGATAGCTGCGCCGGCACGGGTATCTACGCCTTTTTTCTGGCCGGGCTGGGGCACCAGGTCACCGCCGGGGACTATGTGCCGCGCAATGTGGAAAAAATGGACGCCGCCAAAGAGCGCCCTGCGCTGGCGGGCACCTGCCGGTTAGACGCACGCAACCTTAGCTGTTTCAGCGCTGAAACATTTGACGCGGTGCTCTGCATGGGCGCGCTGTACCACCTGCACAGCGCCGGGGAGCGGCGGCAGGCCGTGGCCGAAAGCCTGCGGGTGCTACGGCCCGGCGGGCTGCTGTTCGCCAGCTATATGAACCGCTATGCCGTCATCCAAAACAACGCCCGGGGAAGCCTTGAAAATTTGGACGAAATTCTGCAATTTTGCAGGGACGGCGAGGAGGGGGTGTTCTATGCCTCCACCCCCGAGGAAGCGGAGACGCTGATGGCCGAATGCGGGGCCGAAAAACACAGCCACCTCAGCATGGACGGCGTCGCTAACTTCCTGTTCACCACCGCCGGGCTGCTGGATGAGACGGGCCTGCGCCGTTTTGGCGAGTACCACAAGGCCACCTGCCGGGTGCCCAGCCTGCTGGGCGCGGGCTACCACAACCTCTACATCGGGCGAAAGCCGCTACGCAACTAGTAATCTTCAACAGAAAAAACAAAGGGTCTTTCTGTTGCTGTAAAAGGAGGGGGGGAAGCATGCTGCAACTGCTGCTGGGCATTGCCGGCACCGGCAAAACCACCTGGATATTGAGCGAGATGCAAAAGCGGGCCGCGCGCGGGGCCGCTTCGCTTCTGCTGGTGCCGGAGCAGTTCTCCTCCTCCGCGGAAACATTGGTGCTGGAGGCCCTGGGCGACGCGGGCAGCGCCTTTGTGGAGGTGCTGAGCTTCCGCACCCTGGCCGAGCGGATTCTGCGCGCCGAGGGGGGAGACAGCCTGCGCATTTTAAGCGACGCGGGCCGCGCGGTGCTGGTGAAGCAAGCCCTTGCCCAGGCGGGCGGCGGGCTGCGGCGGCTGGGCCGCGCGCGGCGGGACACCGCCTTTTGCAACCTCTGTGCCCAAACCCTGGCCGAGCTGAAAACCGCCGGGGCCACCCCGGAAAGCCTGGCCGCCGTGGCCCAGAAAAGCGGCGACGCCAAACTGGCCGACCTCGCCCTGATTTTCTCCGCCTACGAGGCGGTGCTGGCGGGCAGCGCCATGGACCCCGAAGACCGCCTCTGCCTGGCCGCCCAGCGCGCCACAGGGGCCTTTTTTGAGAATAAGGTCTGCTATATAGACAATTTCGACGGCTTCACCGCGCCGGAATACAAGCTGCTGGAAGCCCTGATGCAGCACAGCGAGGCAAGCTGCGTGGCCCTCTGCTGCGACGCGCTGGAGGAGCACGAGGAGGGCATGGGCCTGTTTTCCCCGGTGCGGGCCACCGCCCAGCGCCTGCTGCAAAGGGCGCAGCGGCTGGGCCTTTCCTGCCCGCCCGCGGTGCTTCTGCCCAGCCCCCGGCGCAGCGGGGTAAGCGAGCTGCTGGCCGCCAACCTGGTGCTGGCCGGGCGGGTGCCCACCGGTGTGGTTTGCAGCGGCAAACTCACCCTCACCGCCCTGGCAGACCGGGATGCCGAGGTGCGGCTGGCGGCGGCCGAGATGCGGCGGCTGGCGTGCAGCGGGGTGTCCTACGGGCGCATGGCCCTCATCTGCCGGGAGCCAGGCCTCTACGAGAGCGCCGTGCGGCGGCAGCTGGCCCTCTTCGACATCCCCTGGCACGGAGACACGCCAGACAGCATTGAATTTTCCGCCCCGGTGGCCTTTTTGCGGGCCGCGCTGGCTCTGCTGCGGCAGGGCCTCTCCAGCGCCCCGCTGTTGGAACTGCTGAAAACAGGGCTCTGCGGCTGCGGGGCGGCGGCCTTGGCGGCGCTGGAAAACTACGTGTACACCTGGCGGCCCCGCGCGGGCGAGTGGCGGCAGCCCTTCACCCGGCACCCCGGCGGCCTGCTGCAGCAGATGGACGACACCGCCGCCGAAACCCTGGCCCTGGCCGAGGGCCTGCGGGCCGAAACCCTGCCCGCCATCGAGGAATTCCTCAGCAAAGCAAAAAACCGGCGGCCCAAAACCCTCTCCACCCTGCTCTACCGCCTGCTGCACGGGTTTTCCGCCGCCGCGCATCTGGAGGAAAACGCCCGCCTGCTGGAGGAAAACGGAGACTTCGCCTTCGCCCAGCGCAGCCGCCGCGCCTGGGACATGGCCATGGAGATGCTGGACCAGATGGCCCTCCTGCTGCCGGATGAGCCGGTCTCCCCCGCAGAGTATGACGAGCTGTTTCTGCTTTTGGTGCGCAGCACCGACTTTGGCAGCCCCCCCGCCACCCTGGAAAGCGTGGTCTTCACCGGGGCGGGGCGGATGCGCCTGGCCGATGCCGACCACTGCTTTGTGCTGGGCCTGCTGGAGGGGGAGTTCCCCGCCAAGGTGGGCTACAGCGGCCTGCTCACCCATGCCGACCGCGACCTGCTGGTCGAGAGCGGCATCGAGATGCCGGGTGCCTTCCAGAACCGCATCTTGCTGGAGCAGATGTTCCTCTACCGGGCCCTCACCGGGGCGCGGCAAAGCCTGCATTTGAGCTGGCCCAAGCGCCACGGCGGGGTGCCGGGCAGCCTCTCGGCAGAGCTCACCCCCCTGGTGCGCCTCTTGCAGCCCGGCCCGCTGGCCCTGCCCGCCGGGGCCGAGGCTGCCACCCCCGCCGCCGCCTTCGACAGGCTCTGCAGCCTCTACCGCGAGAACAGCCCCGAGGCCGCCAGCCTGCTGGCCGCGCTGGAAGCCATGGCTAACCCGCCCGAAAAGCTGGCCCTGCTGCACTGTGCAGAGCCGCCCCGCCAGTTCACCGTGCGGGATAGTGAGGCCCTGCGGCGGCTCACCGGGGCCACCCTGCGGGTCTCGCCCACCCGGGCCGAGCGCTATTTCACCTGCCGCTTTGCCTATTATTGCGAGCATGTGCTGCGCCTTCGCCCCCGCCGCCCCGCCCAGCTCTCCCCGCTGGAAAGCGGCAGCTTTGTGCATTATATTTTAGAGCAGGTGCTGCGCGGGGCCGGGGGCGGCTTCGCCCAGATGAGCGACGAGAGCCTGCGCCAGCAAACCGAGCTGCATGCCACCGCCTTTATTGAGCAGCATTTCCCGCCCCTCAGCCCCCGCAGCCGCCTGCTTTTGCAGCGCATCAAGGAAAACGCCGCCGGGCTGCTGTGCTACCTGCGGGATTGGGCCCAGAACAGCCTGTTCGAAACCGCCGCCCTGGAGCTGGATTTCGGCCCCGGCGGCGCGCCCCCCCTCTGCCTGGAAGGGGCCGACGGCAGTTTGCTGCAGGTAACCGGCAAGGTGGATCGAGTCGACCTTCTGCAAAAGGACGGCAAACGCTACCTCTGCGTGCTGGACTACAAAACCGGCAGCCGCCGCTTTGAGCTGGACGAGGTGCTGTATGGCCTGAACATGCAGATGCTGCTCTACATGGACGCCCTCTGCCGCCCCGGCGGCCCCTACGCCGGGGCCCTGCCCGCCGGCATGCTCTATCTCTCGTCCGACCCTGCCCCCGAGAGCGGAACCCGGGGGGAGAGCGGCGGGGCGGTGTACAAGCTGGACGGCCTGCTGCTGGACGACCCCGCCGTGCTCGAGGCGCTGGACAGCGACAAAAGCGGCCTCTTTCTGCCGGTGAAGTACAAAAAAGACGGCCAGCCCGCGGCCAGCCGCCACCTCGCCAGCCTGCAAAGAATCGGCGGGCTGGGGCTGTACATCGAAGAGATGCTGGCCGAGATGGCGGGGGGGCTTGCGGCGGGCGACTTTGCCGCAAAGCCCCTGGTGAAAAGCGGCGCGCCCCGGCACTGCGGCTACTGCCCCTTCCGCGCGGCCTGCCGCCACGAGGATGGGAAAAATGAGCTTCCCCTTGTGAAGCAGGACGATGTGTGGGAGAAAATTGACGCGCTGAGCGGAAAGGCGGGTGAGGTGCATGGCGGGGCGTAGCTGGACAGAGGCCCAAACCGCCGCCATTCTGGACGAGGGCGGCAGCCTGCTGGTGGACGCCGCCGCGGGCAGCGGCAAAACCGCCGTGCTGGTGGAGCGCGCCGTGCGCCTGATGACCCGCGACGAGGCCCCCATGCGGGCCGACCGCCTGCTCATCCTCACCTTCACCAACGCCGCAGCCGACGAGCTGCGCGCCCGGCTGGCGGGCCGGTTGGAAGCCGCCCTGCTGGAAGCGCCGGGCAATCACGTCCTGCGCCGCCAGAAAATGCTGCTGAAACGCGCCTTCATCGGCACCATCGACGCCTACTGCATGCAGCTGGTGCGGGAGCATTTTGCCGCGCTGAATCTGCCGCCCGACGTGGCGGTGGGCCAGCCCGCCGTGCTGCAGGCCCTCTCGGCCGCCGCGCTGGACGAGACCATGGAGGAGATGGTGGAGGACGAGGACTTCGCCCGCTTCATCGCGCTCTATGGCCGCAGCCGCAGCGACGCCGAGGCCGCCGATGCCATCCTGCGCCTCTGCGGCTATGTGGACAGCCTGCCCTGGCCGGAAACACAGCTTCGCCGCTTCGCCGGCCTCTACCAAAGCGCCGCCCCCCTGGCCGAGACCGAATGGGGGCAGGAGCTTCTGGCCTATGCCCGGCAGGCGCTGGAGGCCGCGCTGGCGCTGGCCCAGGCCGCCCACCGCAGCGCCGAGGAGGACGGCGGGCTGGACGCCTGGCTGCCCGCCCTGGCCGAGGACATGGACGCCCTGGCCCGGCTTCACGGGGCCGCCTTGCAGGGCTGGGACGAGGCCGAGCGGCTGCTGCGCGGCTTTTTCCCCGCCCGCCTGCCCGCCGTGCGCGGCTACGAGGGCGAGGGCAAGGAGCTGGTGCAAACCCTGCGCGCCGAGATGAAAAAGGCGCTGGAAGCCCTGCGGAAGAACTGCTTTGTGTGCACCGAGGCCGAGTACCGCGAGGATTTGGCAGAGGCCGCCCCGCTGGTGGCCGCCCTCTGCCGTGCGGCCGAAAGCTACACCCGGCGCTACGGGGCGGCCAAGCTGGAGGCCCGGGCGCTGGATTTTTCCGATTTTGAGCATCTGGCCCTGCGCCTTTTGCAGGGCGAAGACGGCCGCCGCAGCGAGGCTGCCGAGGAGCTGTGCGCCCGCTACGATGCCGTGATGGTGGACGAATACCAGGACACCAACGAGCTGCAAAGCGCCCTCTACGCCTGCCTGGGCCGGGCCGATGGCTCCAACCTCTTCTACGTGGGGGACGTCAAGCAGAGCATCTACCGCTTCCGCCGGGCCAACCCCGGGCTGTTCCTGGCAAAAAAGGCCGCCTGGGCCCCCTATGAGAGCGGCTGCCACCCCGCCGTGCTGCGCCTGGGGCACAATTTCCGCAGCGGCCCGTCGGTCATCGGCGGGGTGAACTTTCTCTTTCGGGAGCTGATGAGCGAGGCGCTGGGCGAGGTGGACTACGGCCCCGGCGAGCAGCTGATACAGGGCCTGCCCGGCGGCATAGAGCAGGGCTTCACCCTGCTGTTTGCCGAGGACCCCGAGGGGGAGGGGGAGGCCGCGCTGCTGGCCGCGCGCATCCGGCAGATGGTGGCCGAAAAAACCACCGTCTTTGAGGACGGCCAGCCCCGCCCCTGCGGCTATGGAGATTTCTGCATCCTGCTGCGCACCCGGGGGGCCATGGCCGAATACCAGGCGGCGCTGGAGAGCCAGGGCGTCCCCGCGGTTTGCGACGCGGACGACGAGCTGCTGCAAAGCCCCGAGGTGCTGCCCCTGCGGGCCGTGCTGGCCGCCATCGACAACCCCGGCGACGACGTGAACCTGGCCGCCGCCATGCTGGGGCCGCTCTTCCGTTTCACGCCAGACGAAATCACCGCCCTGCGCGCCGGGCAGCCGCAGGGCAGCCTGTACGGCGCGGTGGCCGCCAGCCCCAGCCCCAAGGCCGCCGCTTTTCTGCAAAGCCTGGCGCAGTACCGCCGCCTTTCCAGCGAGATGCACTGTGGCAGGCTCTGCGAGGAGCTGGTGCTGCGCAGCGGCTACCTCTCGGCCACGGGGGCCATGGAGGGCGGCGCCGCCCGGCAGGAAAATCTGCGCCGCTTTTTGGCCTTTGCCGGGGAGATGGGCGGGGTGCTCAGCGGGGGGCTCTCGGCCTTTGTGCGGCTGCTGGAAAACGGGCGGGGCCCCAGCGCCTCGGGCTACAAGGGCCTGCCCGGCCATGTCAGCCTGCTCACCGCCCACAAGAGCAAGGGCCTCGAATTTCCCATCGTCTTTTTTGCCGATACCGCCCGCCAGTTCAATATGCGCGACCGCGCCGAGCGCATCCAGCTCCACGCCCAGCTCGGGGTGGGGCTCTGGCTGCGCAGCGGGCAAACCCTCTTTCCCACCCTGCCCCTCATGGCCATCCGCCGCCGCTGCGAGCGCGAGGCCCTCAGCGAGGAGATGCGGGTGCTCTACGTGGCCCTCACCCGCGCGCGGGACAGGCTGTTCCTCTGCTACACCCGCCCCGGTGCGGTGCAAAAGCTGCAGGGCCTTGCCACCCTGGCCGCCGCCGGGGCGCTGGGGGGCTACCAGCTCTCCCGCGGGCACTGCTTTGGGGAATGGCTGCTGGCCGCCCTGCTGCGCCACCCCGCCGCCGGGGCGCTGTGGGAATTGGCCGGGCTGGAGGCCCCACCGGGCTTTCTGCGGGAAACGGCCTGCCACCTCAGCACCGAATTTCCCGCCCCCCTGCCCGCCGAGGATAGCCCCGAGGGCTTCACCCTCAGCGCAGAGCCGCAGCCCCAGCAGGTGCAGGCGCTGCTGGCCGCCTTTGCCCAGCAGCCGCCCCGTGCGCCCCTGCGGGATATGCCCCGCAAGCTGAGTGTATCGGCCCTTTCCAAAAGCGGGCAGCCCGGCCCGCGCCGCCGCCCCTCTCTGGTCTATCAAAGCGGCCTCACCGCCGCAGAGCGGGGCACCGCCATGCACAGCTTTTTGCAGAACGCCGGCCTCAGCGCCGCCGCCGAAAATCTCGAGGGGGAGATTGCCCGGCTGGCCCAGCTGGGCCTTTTGGGCGAGGCAGAGGCCAAGGCTCTGGACCGCGCGGGTCTCGCGGCCTTCTTTGCCTCCCCGCTGGCGGGGCGTATGCGAGCCGCAAAGCGCCTCTTGCGGGAGTATGACTTCATCACCGCCCTGCCCGCCAAAACGCTGAACCCCAGCCTGCCCGCAGAGCTGGCTTCCCAGCCGGTCTACCTGCAAGGCATTGCCGACGCGGTGCTGGTGGGGGAGGGCGGGGCCGAAATTGCCGACTATAAGACCGACCGCGGCAAGAGCGAGGACGAACTGCGCGCGGCCTATGCCGGGCAGCTCTCCCTGTATGCTGCGGCCATAGAAAAGCGCCTTGGCCTGCCGGTGCGCCGCCTCACCCTCTGGTCCTTTGCGCTGGGGCGCGAGGTGGACCTTCCGCTGGGCCAGCCCCCTGGTTTTGTGTAAAAAGCCACGCTCTGTGTTGAAAATGCCGGGTTTCCG
>CAYRFC010000124.1:0-7674 GCA_964423365.1 uncultured Oscillospiraceae bacterium | reverse complement strand
TTCGGCAGAATGTTGGTGTCGTCCCCCTCGGCCCGGGCGCAGAAGCCCGCCCGCCGCAGCACCTCCTCCGCTATGCCCGCGCAGTAAAAGTCGGCATATTCCGCGCCCGCCGCCTGCATCTGTGCGTCCAGCGCCTTGCCCAGCCGGGGCAGCAGGCTCTCGGGGCCAATAAAGTCAACAATCCGCCACACCGCCGTGCCCTCTGCCGGAATCCGCCGCGCCATCAAAAGGCCCAGCGGGGCGGCCTCCTCCCCGCATATGGCATACACCTCGTAGGCCTGCCCCGGGCAGGCAAAATAGCGTTTTTCCAGAAAGGCCATGTCCTTGTAAGGGTTCGCCATAGGCGGCACAAAGCCGCTCTGCCGCAGCGCTGCCGCGCTTTCCAGCCGCACCAGCCGCAAATCCCCAGAGACAGGCAGAATCTCCCGGCGGCCCAGCCTGGCCAGGCGGTAGCTCTCCCGCTTTGCCAGGCGGTAAAAATGGCCCACACGCCCGGTGGAAAAACCCAAAAATTCATAAAACACCCGCGTTTTGGGGCGGATGTTGTGGCAGGCCATATGGCGGCAGCCGGTCAGGCGGGGAATGGCCTCCATCAGGGCCAGGCCCGCCCCCCGCACCGCCGGGTCGGCCACCCAGAAGCTCAGCCAGATATCCGGCTGCGGCCCGCCGCTGGCCGGGATATACCCCGCCAGTGCGGCCAGCTCGCCGCCACTCTCGGCCAGGGCAAAACGTAAAGCGCCGCCCTCACCCTCAAAATAATAGCGCAGCAGCACCGGGTCGTCCAAAAACGGGTTTGGCGCGTCCCAGTGCCGGTGCAAAAAAGCCAGCAGCGCCTCCTTCTCCCCCGGCGCCGCCAGCCGAAACATCAGTTCGTCCACAGGCTTACCTCATGCAAAACCACTCAAATAACGCGGGTCGTTCGGGCGTTCCCCTGCGGGCAGGGTTGCTACAGAGGCAGCCATTGGCCGCCCGGCCCTCTTGGCCCTTCACTTTCCACTGTCCACTTTCCACTTTCCACTTGCCTCAAAACGCCACCGCACTGCCCCCGGTAATGGGCAGCACCACCCCGGTGATGAACCCCGCCTCGTCCGAGAGCAGGAACTCCATGGCCGGGGCCACGTCCTCGGGCCTTGCGTTGCGGCCCATGGGGTTGGCCTCGGCGCTGGCCTGCACCACCAGGTCGGGGGTGTCGGCCAGAAACTTGGTCTCCATCATGGCGGGGGCCACACAGTTCACCGTCACCCCGGCGGGGGCATACTCGGCGGCCAGGCTTTTGGCAAGGCCATGCAGGGCCGCCTTGGCCGTCACATAGGCCGCGGTGAATTTCGGCGGCAGGCCAAGGCAGTAGCTGGTCAGCATAAACAGCACCCGCCCGCGCTTTGCCTTGGCCATCTTGGGCAAAAAGCGCTTGCAGATGGCCAGCACACTGCCCAGCTGCACCTGCATATCCAGCGCAAAGCGCGCCTCGTCAAAGTTTTTAAACTTGGTGTTCACCACCCGCAGGGCGGGCAGATGCACAATGTGGCTGGGCGCGCCGGCCAGCGCCTCCACCGTGCCCAGGAATTTCTCCACGTCCCCCGGTGCGCCCAGGTTCACGTCAAAGGTGCGCACCCGGCCCTTGTACTGCTGGCACAGGGGGGCCAGGGTGTCCAGGTCGCCATAGCCCTGCACATAAAATACGCTGTCTGTGTCTTTTTGTAAAAGACGTGCCAGCAGCGCCGCGCCCACATCGCTGGACGCCCCGGTTATCAGGTATACATCCCCCATCATTCATCCTCCACGGCGTCTTCCACGCCCGCTTTTATCAGCCCGCGGGTCACCCGCTGGCCGTGCTGGTTGGTAATCACAGCCTTGATGGTCACCTCGCGGAAGGTCTGGTTCACCTCCTGCACCCGGCCGCTCACGGTCAGGCTGTCGCCCACGAACACCGGCTTTGCAAACTTGGCCTCCACGCTGTGCAGCAGGCAGTTTTCCCCCGGCAGATACACCCCCGCCAGGGTGGAAAACAGGCTGGCGCCCAGCATGCCATACACCACCCGCCCCGGCTGGCCGCGCTTTTCGGCATAGGCCGCGTCCATGTGGATGGGCGAAACGTCCCCCGTCAGGCGGCAAAACAGCGCCATGCTCTCCTCGCTCACCTCATAGGTGAATTCGGCGGAAAGCCCCTCGTGCATCTCCTCAAGGCGGTAGCGGTTCATGGCCCTAGCCCAGCAGCCGGACCAGCAGGTCCAGCAGGTCGCCCACGTTTTGCAGGTTGCGCACGTCGTTCAGGTTGAATTTTAGGCCATATTTTTTCTCTATGGCCGTCAGCAGGTTTATCTGCTCCAGGCTGTCCCAGTCCTCTATGTCGGCGGCGTTGGTGGCGTCGGTCAGCACAAGGCTGTCGTCGTCAAAATTGTCGCGGAAAATCTCCTGCACTTCGCCCATCACTTGGTTTCTGTCCATGGTATCTCTCCCTGTTATAAAAGATTTCAGTTATTTACTTTCTATCTATATGTAAGAGTAAGCAACCCGGCTTTTCCCGCCGTCTGCCACACTGCCCTTCTACTTTCCACTTTCCACTATCAACTGTCAACTGTCGCCTTCCCCTGCCCCCACCTGAATCACGCCGTTTTTGGGGGCATAGTCCTCCGGTATCTCATAGCAAAAGCGGCGAATGTCCTCCCCGTCCTCCTCCACGGCAAAGCCCAGCGTCTCGTAAAAGTCTCGCACCAGGCCGTTTTTTGGGGTTTTGCGCCAGCAGCCACGCAGGGTTTTCAGCCCCAGCGCCCTGGCCTTGGCCACCAGCGCGTCAAACATGGCATACTCAAAATGCCGCTTGAACACCCGGCAGCTCATCACCCACAGCTCTATCTCGGCGCTGTCCCCCTGCCGCTCTGCCAGAATCACCGAGGTGATGCCGTTGTCGCCAAAGCGGTCCATCAGGCGGCCCGCCAGTGTGATACAGGCCGGGTTTTTCATGCAGCCCTCCATCTCGGCGGTGGTGTAGCGCCGGGTGGTCAGGTTGAACTGGTTGGTCTTGTTCACAAGCTGGGTCACCCGCTCCAGCCGCTCAGGGCTCACCGGGGCAATCTCCGCCGTCATGGCAAGGCTTTTCAGGTAGTCCTCATAGTTGCCAAAGCTCTGCATCTCCCCCGCCCGCCGGGCATTTTGCCGGTACATCTCGCCGCGCCTTTGGTCGTCGGCCGAGAGGGCCGTCACCTCAAAATAGCCCGCGCGGTCTATGGCGCGGATATACCCCTCCACCTCGCCCAGCTCGGGCACGGCCACCCCGGGCAGCTCCCGGCGCACCAGCTCCCGCTCGGCGGGGTTGTCGTCCACAAACACAAAGCTCTCGGGCAGAATATTCAGGGCCGCGGCCATCCGCGCAATGCTCTCGGTCTTGGGGCCCCAGTTGGCCTCAAAGCACAGGAAATCCTCCCGTTTCAGGGGGCTGTCGGCCCGTGCAAAGCCGGAGAGCGCCGCGGCCTCCTCATTCTTCGAGGCCACGTTCAGCAGCACCCCCCGCCCGGCCAGGCAGCGCAGATAGCGCTGGAAATCGGCAAAGGCCATGCCGGCGGGGCTCTCGTCCCCCAGCTCCACCCCCTCGGGGCCCACCTCGCCAATGATGCCCCCCCAGAGGGTGTTGTCCAGGTCGCTCGCTATGGCCTTTTTGCCCATGCCAAACAGGCTTTTCATCAGCTGGGCCAGGCTGTGGCAGAAGTGGGGGATGCAGGCCACCGCGCAGCAGTATTTGTAGGCATACCAGGCGGCGCTGTCGCACCACGCGTCCAGCCCAAAGGAAGACGAAAGGTATTCCAAATCGTGTATATAGAGCTGGGGCTGGGCGGCGGCATAGTCCGCCATGTGCTGGTTCAGCCGCCGCACATACTGCACCCGGCCGCGTGCGTCCCAGGCGTCCATGTTGCCAAAGTTCCGCCAGGCGGGCAGCTCAAAGTTGTTCTGCACCACCGGGCAGCCCAGCGCGGCGGCGGCCTTCCACACCGCCTCAAAGCGGGCCAGCTCGCTCTCCAGCTTTTCCGCCGCCTGCCCGGGGCTGTCGGCAGGCTCCGGCCAGTGCTGCAGGTTCCGGCTGGAGGTATGAATGTACAAAATGTCCGGCGCAAAGGCGGCCAGGCTCCCGTCGTCAAACACCACATTCTCGTAAAACAGGCCGTAGCCGCCCTCGTAGAAGCTGGGCTTTATCCCCGCCTCCAGCAAAAACAGCTCCAGAATATTTTTTATCTCCCCCACCGTGCTGCCGCCCACAATGGCCACCTTTTTTTCCAGCAGGCCGGGCTTTTGCAGCAGCGCCTTTTTCAGCGCCCGCTTTTTTTGCAGCACCAGTGCGGCGTCAAACGGAACCTCCAGCTCTCTCATCCATTTCCCTCCGCCTTCACTCTCACGCCTACCTATTATAGCAAAATTGCCAAAAAAAACAAATCCCGTCCCGCCGCCCGCCGGGGCCCGCCACACAAAACAGGCCCGCCTTGTTCCCAAATTTTAACCACACTTTCACACATCCTATGGTATAATAGGGTAAATTTGCTCTTTTCTGTCATCTTCCCGGTGCTTTTGCGGGGGGTGGCTTTGCATTTTTCAACATAGATATATTTTTATTTTCTGCATTTTGGTTTTCTGCCGTTTCCCAGTATCTCAAGGAGGAACCCCGATTGAGCCGCAAAAACAAAAGGAAAAACAAAAAAAACACCGCCCCAGAGGCCCTGCAGCGCCCCCCTTCCATCCCCAGCCTGGGGCGGGATGCGGGAAAGGCCATGGCCGCCCCCGCCCTTGTGCCCTCTAAAGTAGAGCCGCCCGAAACACCCGCTGTGGCCGAGGCAAAGGCAGAGCCGGCGGCCAATACAAGCAAGGTTTTGCCGTCTCTTGCGCCCCAAGGGCCAGAGGCAGACGCAGCCCCCGCCCGCAAAAGCCCCGTTTTGCCAGAGCCAGCCCCCCGCCCGAAGGCCGAGCCAAGGGCGGAGGCAAAGCCCAGCCCCCCCGTCGCGGGGGCGGCCCTGCCGCCCCCACCCACCCAGCGCAAGGGCCCGCCGCCAAAGCGTCGCCGTAAACCCCGGGTCAGTGCGGCCAGCGTGCTGGGCGGCATGCTGGTGAACGTGCTGAAGCTGCTTTTGGTCATCCTCTGCATTGGGCTGATGAGTGTGAGCGTGCTGGCCGTGCAGGTGGCCCAGTTTGTGGTGGCCGAAACCCAAAACGACGACAATATACTGGATTTGGAGAATATCAAGCTGAACCAAACCAGCTACATTATGGCCCTGAACCACGAAAACCCCAATGCCAAAGAGGAAGACGACTGGGTGGAGTACCAGGAGCTGATTGGCACGGAAAACCGCATCTGGGTGCCGCTTAGTGAAATACCCGACAACCTCAAAAACGCCATCATTGCCACCGAGGACCGCCAGTTCCGAGACCACCACGGCGTCTCCTTCGAGCGCACCGCCTACGCCCTGCTGAACGAGGTGCTGGGGCTGGAGGACCGCAGCTTCGGCGCCTCCACCATCGACCAGCAGCTGGTGAAAAACCTCACCGGCGACGACGACGTGGTGGATGAAAGCGGCGACGCCACCGCGGGCTACAAGCGCAAAATGCGCGAGATTTACCGCGCCTGGGGGCTGAACAACCGCTACTCCAAAGACATGATTTTAGAGGCCTACCTGAACACCATGGGCCTCTCAGAGCGGATTGCCGGGGTGCAGGCCGGGGCGCTGGAATACTTCGGCAAGAACGTGTCAGACCTCAGCCTCTCGGAATGCGCGCTGATTGCGGGCATCACCCAGAAGCCCACCAGCTACAGCCCCTTCCAAAACCCCGACGCGGCCCTTGTCCGCCGCGACGACGTGCTCACGTTTATGCGGAACGAAAAATATATCGATGAGGAGAGCTACCAGCAGGCGCTCAAAGAGCCTCTCGGCGTCACCCAGCGCACCACCAAGGAGGGCAGCGAGGACTCCCGCACCATCTTCAACTATTTCTCAGACACCGTCTTCAACGAGGTGGTGGAAGATTTGATGGAGCAAAAGGGCCTTGGCTACGACCAGGCCGTGCAGCAGGTATACACCGGAGGCTACCGCATCTATGCCACGGTGGAGCAAAATGTGCAACTGGCCCTGGAAGACATGTACCTCGACGGCTACGATGAGGAGAACGGCTTCTTCCTAGACCCCGCCCGCTTCCCCGGCTATGCGGCCCGCCTCACCATCACCGAAACCGAGAAGGATGAGGCCGGAGAGGTGCTATCGGAAACCACGGTGATGCCCCAGAGCGCCTGCGCCGTGGTGAACTACGATGGCGAGCTGGTGGCCGTGGTGGGCGGCATAGGCGAAAAGGACAAAAGCCTTTCGCTGAACCGCGCCGTGGGCACCGTGGACGCCACCGGCAAGGTGACGGGCACGGTGCGGCAGGTGGGCTCCACCATGAAGCCGCTGGCGGCCTATGCCCTCGGCATAGATAAGGGCATCATCACCTACTCCACCGGCGTGCAGGACATCGGCCTGCTCTCGCGCGACCCCATTGCCAAGCCCAACGCCAAAGACTGGCCCAAAAACTTCAACGACCGTTACCGCAAGGCCCCCCTGCCCGTCTGCTCCGCCATTGCCGAGAGCACCAACACGGTGGCCGCCCAGGTGGGCATCTGGGTGGGGCGCGAGCCGATGTTCGAGTTCCTCACCGAAACCCTGCAGGTCTCCAGCCTGGTGCGCCCCAACGACGTGGACATCGCCCCGCTGGTGCTGGGCAGCATGCACTACGGCATGAGCCTCTACGAGCTGGCCGGGGCCTACCAGATGTTCGGCGGCAACAACACCTATGGCGTATACAACAGCCTGCACAGCTACCTGCGGGTGGAGGATTCCCGCGGCAACATTGTGCTGGAGCCCGAGATGACCACCGTGCAGGCCATCGACCCGCAGAGCGGCTACATCATGAACCGCCTGCTCTCGAACGTGCTGCGCGGCAACGTGCCGGGCGCCTCCCCCACCGCGCGGGGCATGGCCCCCGAGGGCGAGATGGACTCGGTGGCCAAAACCGGCACCACCAGCGACGACAAGGACCGCCTCTTTGTGGGCCTCACCCCCTACTATGTCACCGCCGTCTGGTGGGGCTACGACCAAGACCATGACTTCCTGGGCAAATGGGGGCCAAACGCCGCCACCAACGTGCCCCCCAACGTGTGGAAAAACCTGATGGAAACCGTGCAGGCCGACCTGCCCGTGAAGGCCTTCCCCGACGCGCCCGACGCGGTGCAGGAATTGTACTTCTGCACCAGCTCCGGCGGGCGGGCCCGCAGCGGCTGCCCCTCCATGCTGGGCTACTATGCCGATTTTGCCATCCCCGAATACTGCCCCGGCCACAGAAAGGCCGCGCCGAAGGATGACCCACCCCCCGCCGAAGCGCCCCCGGCCTAAGGGCCCCAAGGTTCTTTTTCGGCATCCCTCTCCGCCCGAAGCGCTTCGCTTCGGGCGGTTTTCTTTTCAAAAGCCCGGTATTTTGCCGCGCTTTATCCTAAAATTCGTCAAAAATGGGCTTATATTTTTCCCCAAGGGGATGCTTCGCGATGACAGAATTTTTGCATGAGACGCGCGGCAACGTCACTTTGTTGCCGCTTTCCATAGAAATGGGTTCATCATTTCTATGGAAGAGTAGTATTGCAGGCTTTCCCGCCCCATGGTATATTTATTC
>CAYRFC010000123.1:0-8092 GCA_964423365.1 uncultured Oscillospiraceae bacterium | reverse complement strand
GTATCGGGTCGAACACAAAATCAAACTTCCGCTGTTCCCAAGCGTCATTAAATCCGGCAAAGCGAATCTGCGGTTTTGTTCTCAAATCAGGCATTTTTCTCACCCCTAAGAAGCGATTGGAACTCGCTAAGACCTTTCATGTCAAAGTCATTGCCCGAAAGCCCATCAATCAAGCCGGACAGAACCGACTTTGTTTCGGCGATTTCTTCCGCGACTTCGGCATAAGTGGTTGCGTACTTATCCGCTAACGCACGGACACGGGAAACCAAGTCGGATATAACACTGCCGGGTATCTTATGGATAGCGGAGAGAAGTGGCTTAATCCATTTTTCTTCAAGCAGTGCCGTTGCCTGCTCGTCCGTCAAGCCCTCAATGGTATCTTTGGTGAGCATATGCAAAGCGGCCGTGTCTTTCTTGACCTCGGCTTTCAGTTGCTTTTCTTCGTCCATCAACTCCTGAACGGTTACAATCTTCCGCTCAAAGGAATCTTCATCAAAACGCAACACCGCCGTTTTCGCTTTTGCCGGAGTGCCGAACAACTCTTTAATCTTTTTCGCTACCTCGCCAGAAATAAAAGTGTCTTTACTGTCGTTCAGAACGTCGGTGTCCTTATCCTCGTCGGACAGCGAATCTATTATTTCCTCGTAAGCAGAGCCAATACCAGACAACCGTTCCTCTTTTTTGCGAAGCGCCGCCGCCTCGTCGCAAAGGAGGGTAGACTGTACAAGCCCGAAAGGTATCACACGGCCGATATAGCCGTCCTGTACCTCTTGGTCTTTGCCGTCTTTCTTTTTCAGCACCATGTTCGGGTCAACTTTCTTCGCCGCCCCAAAACCCTCGGTTTGCAATATTTCTAAATCAACGGCGGCCTTTGCCCATTCATCGTCAAGCGCCTGAAACACACTGTATCTATCCACAAGAGGTATGCCGGTCAGTCTGCCGAAAATCGCTTCGCTGATAACAGCTTCTTCTTTGCTGATATTCAGCGTCATCATCTTCTCAATGAGTTCACTTCGTAAGAGGCTCTCTAAGTCCGCGAATGCCACTTCGTAGCGGTTTCTCCACAGGGTAACGCTTTGGTTCTCACCCACGGTTTGCTCTATATCCTCCGTCGCCAACCCACAATAAGGCGTACCGTCATCAGTGAACAGGGCGGTTTTCAAATTCGGATAGGCGCTCCAGTACGCACCGAGCAAAGCGATTTCCGATTTCGGTATACCGCCGAACATGGAAGCATATATATCCCACGTTTCAGCTGATTCTGAGGAATCGACATAGCGGGGAATATTCAGGTTGTACTCGTTTTTGCGGATTTCGTCCTGACTGACCAAACGGGAAAACTTCTCCACACTTGCAGGACGGCTGATAACTGTGTCGGCGATTCTCTTTATATCCGAAGCACGAAGAACATTGTTCTTGCCGACTTTGGCAAAGCCCTTTGAAGCGTCTATGATAAGGACATCGGTTGTTGGTCGTTTCTTTTTCAGCACAATAATAATCGTAGGTATGCCTGTTCCGAAGAAGATGTTTGCAGGCAGCCCGATGATTGCGTCGATGTGGTTCTGCTCAATGAGGTTTTTGCGGATTTCGCCCTCCTCGCCTCCGCGGAACAGTACGCCGTGGGGCAGAACGATGGTCATAATTCCGTCAGGCTTCAAGTGAAACAAGTCGTGAAGCAGAAAAGCAAAATCCGCTTTGGTTTTCGGGGCAAGCCCGAACCGTGCGTATCGCGGGTCGGCATCCTTATTCAGCGGGTCCCATGCCTGCGAGTAGGGGGGATTCGACACCACAGCGTCCACATAAAGTGGGTTGTATGTGCCTATCGGGTCGTTATCCTCGAAGTACGGCCAATCGTCCTCCAGTGTGTCGCCGTTACGGGTGACGATGTTGTCGGGCAGTATCCCCCGCATGACAAGGTTCATCCGAGTGAGATTGTAGGTGTTCTCTTTCAGTTCCTGTGCGTAATACTTGACGTTGTTTTCGTCGCTGATGTGCTTTGCCACCGAGCGGCCGATATTGATGAGCAGCGAGCCTGAGCCGCTTGTCGGGTCGTATATCTTTATTTCAGGTCTGTCTTTCAGAAAATCCGCCACGATTTCCGACATGAGCAAGGAAACCTCATGCGGCGTGTAAAACTCGCCTGCTTTTTTGCCGGCATTTGCGGCAAAATTACTGATTAGGTATTCATAGATGAAACCCAAAACATCATAATTCTGCTTTCCATCCATAGGTATGACCTTTATCAGTTGGATAAGGTCGCTGATGGCTCTTGTCTGCGTGCCGGAACTGTCGCCGAGTTTGGACAGCCCTGTTTGCAGGGTGTCCAGTATGCGGTCAAACACTTTTTTGTGCGTGGTATTGATTAGACGGCTGAACGCCGATAGAGCGTCACGCACATTGGACACATCAAAATCCTTGCCCTTTTCAATCCACGTTGAAAAGAGGTTTTCGTAAGCGATGAAATAGCCGATACCTTTTTGTATAAAGGTCACGGTGTCCGTATCGTCTTCTGTCAATGCCCTGATGTCGTCCGCACTGAAATCGTTGTCCTTACAGAACTTGACCTCTGTATCGGACAGGTATTTATAGAAAATGAATCCGAGGATATAATCCTTGTACTCATTTGCTTCGATTTTTGACCGCATTTTGTTAGCGGATTCCCATATCTTTGACGCCAATTGCTGCTTGTTCATTCATTGACCCCGTTTCTTCCAATTCTCGGAAGCCCTTTAACGACCTAATCTTTTCCTCATATCGGTCAAGATTTCCCCGTTGTATTTGAACCACAAACCGCCCTGATATGAGCCGCTTTGGTTTAGCGTCCCCAACTTATCGTTTATATACCTTGCCGCCGCTGACAACGAGAGTTCAAGGTCGTCAACCCGTACCGTGCTGTTTTTGTCAACCACGGTAACGGTTATTTCATCATCCAAATAATATCGGAGTTCTGTTCCAACGGGAATACCAAGCATTTCAAATGTCAAGCGGGCAGCCCGCGGAGCGATCTTGCCCTTATCGTCAGAGTTCCCCGTGTCTTTTATCGACAATAGTTCCTCGTCAAAAACCTCAATCTCTGAATCGTTATACTGCTCGGCGCACAGCTTGAGTATTTCATACGCCTTGAGAGGCGTGATATTGAAAAACTCGCGGCCTTTCCTTATGCGAATATCCGGGGCGACCATATCAATCATCTTGTGAATGAATTTTTCGGCGGCAGCATACTTTTCCGTTTTTAACGTGGCAAATATGGTGAACGGGAGTGGTACGGCTGTATTATCCAGTTCTTTACTCCGCACATCTACCGCGCGGGCGCTCTTTCCGATTTTTACCCAATCGTCCTTAAAACTTGGATTTGTCAGAATGTAAACATAACCTTTTTCGTTGTCCATCACTCTGCCACCTCAACACTTTCCGAATCACCATCGGGTATCACATCGCAAATATCGCCGATATTGCAGTCAAGTGCTTTGCAAATACGTCCGAGAATGGTAGTCGTGACATTTTCGCCGCGGCTCATCTTGCTGATGGTGTAGTTGCTGATTCCCGTCGCCGCCATCAAATCCACCTTGTTCATGTCCTTGTCAATCAGTAGCTTCCACAGCTTTTTATAGCTCATGGCCATATCGCCTACACTCCCTCCACACGCTCTGTTACAACGGAAGTATTATAGCATGGATACGGCGAAAAAGATACTCAGAATACAGTTTTTTCATTGTATGTCAATGGATATTGTTCTTGTTGGCTTTGCGTGCAGCCTCTAGTTCCTTCTCCTGCTCTGCACTGATTTGGTATCGCTTCATCTTGTCACCCCATTTGTTTTCTACTCGTTTCAGGATACCATATCGCTTTCTCTTATCGTTGGCTTTAATTGCAGATTAGTATAAATCAGTCGTTTCAGGTGCATCCAAATTCTTCAAGTGCACGCTATCCAACAGAATGTTGGATATTTGAAAAGGAGAAACCCGCCACAAAACTTTCGCTTTAATGACGGATTCCTCTTTTATTCGTGTGCGGTTAGTATGAAACAGATTCACCCCATTCCCATAATATAGTAACGTCTTACAGCTAAAGTGCTTTCGACTCTCAGTTCACTTCGCCTGCCTTGTTTGGCGCTATTTCTCAAGAGTACCAGACTTGCCACGGTGATGCTTGATAAGGATGCGCGGCGGTTTGCGGTTTTCTGAAGAGCAAAACAGCAGGGCAAAACAAGCGGTTGCAGCGTGTGTCTATCAGCCTTTCGGAGCGACTTCGCCTTTCCCCCCGGCATGGGTTGCAAAAAATGCGCTGCCCTCATAGGGCTGCTCTGTGGGCAACTTGGGCAGGCCTTGCTGTGCCATGTCCTCCTGGTTTTGAAACTGAACAGGGCCACCCTCTGCGCTGTAGTAAACCGTGGAAATGGGCAGGTTCTGTTTCAGCGTTGCGGCCAGGCTATCCATCATAAACCAGTTCAGGCTCACGCCGTCATAAAAGCGAAAGGCATCTTTCTGCTCCCGCCCTTCCAGACCCGCGATGAGAGTGGAGCTGGCCGCCCAGTCCACAGTGATGCTGGTTTCTTCAAGGCGCACATCGTTCAGTGTGAAATCCAGCCCCGTCCATTCAGAGAGGGCGTCGGCCAAAAAGAGGGCAATTACAGCCTGGGAAGCGGGCATGCTTTCCTCCTGTGGCAGGGGCAGCACTTTGATCTGTATCTCGCCTCCGGCCGTGCCGCCGGAAAAATCTGCCACCAGGGTATAGCCAGAAGCCGCGGGTTCCTCTCCCACAGCAGTGTTTGCCTCTGCGCTGGGCAAAACGGCAAAGGCCTCCCCCTGCTGTGTGATGGTGAAACGGTTGACGCCAGAGAGCAGAACCACCTCACCGGTGGCGGTTTTCAAGTTGTCAGACCCGCCCTCTTTTTGCAGGCCAATCAACGCCAGCCCGCTGTTGCCAAGGTCCGCCTCTACAAAAGAGAGGGAAATCTCGCGCTCCTCGCCTATGGCCAGTGGGGTGTCCTCTCCGGTAATCAGTTCTTTCATGGGGCTATAGGTGCCAAAGGATGGGGGAATTTGGAAAATAAGCCACCGTATTTCTTGCGTTGTGGCATTGGTAACCACCACACTTACCGTAGCCCGGCGGCCCATGCAGCCGGTGAACAAGACAGCCGCGCACGAAAGTGCCAAAAACACCGCCAGAATTCGTCTTCGCAATTTTTCTCCTCCTATAGTGGTTTTTTGTTCCCGCCGCGCCAGCCCGGAGGGGCCCCATCGGGGCAAATAGGCTGGCACATGGGGTGGCGGTTTATCTTTATGGCGGGCTAATCGTATACAAACTCACACACATAGCCGCCGTTGGTGCTGTCCCAGCTGATGTCGATATAGCTGACCAGCCAGGGGTTAAAGCTATCGAAGGACAGACTGCCGTCTCCGTCCACATCCACCACGTTCAAGGTCCATTCGGTGTTCATCCAGTCCCCCTGAGAGGCAAGGCCCACCACGTCTGTGCTGCTACCCGCTGGCAGCACCTGTGGCAAAATGTCCAAATCTTCAGAGGCATTGGCGTTGGCAACGCCCATGTAGATGGCGTAGATGTCAAAGTCCGATTCATTGTAGATGGTGAAGGAGTATTGCCCGTTTGTGTCGTTGCCGGTTCCAGTAACAGTGGCGGGCAAGTCATTGGGGGCTTCCCCAGCGGCGGCCCCCCCTCCGGTAGAGCCGCCGTTGATATCCCCAATGACAGTGGAGCTAAGTTCCCCCTTGGAATCGGCCACATCTGCGGCAAGCCCCTCATCGCCAAAGTAGATGGCAACCTCGCTGCCATTTTGCAGCGGCACACGGGAAAAGGTGTATTCGTCTCTGTCCTCATCCACCACCATGATATCGTAGCTGTCGTAGTCGTAGGCGGGCACCGCCACATCCAGCGAGCCGTTCGACTTCAGCACGCTGGTGCTGCCAAGCAGCTCGTCGCCCCAGTCGTTTGCCGCGGTGGGGGAGATGTATATCTCGTTGAAAATATAGCCCGAGGCATTGGAAAAAGTGACGGTGAGTTCTTTGGGTGCGGCGGCAGAGGGGGCTTCCCTGGGGGGAGGGGCAGATGAGGAAGCCGGTTTTTTGTCCCCGCAGCCCCCCAGCAGCAGGGTCATCATCAGTACCGTCGTCAGTGCAGCACAGGCAATTTTTTTCATTTTTTCCTCCTATTTTTTTCTCTTAAAGACCGGTTCCTTTGCTTACAGATACAAAGAAATGTGTGTCATGGAACTACCTGGGGCTTTACACGAAGTGGGCGCGTGATGGGAAACGAAACGACTATGCAATGGAGAAAAGAAGAAAAAAGGTCGCCAGGGCATATATCACGCAGCCTGCAAACAGGAGAAGCAGCAAAAGGCCCAGTATGGTTTTTGCGGCATGGGGTCTGCTCTTCCGGCTGCGCAAAAGAGAAAGCCCCGCAGATAAAAAGAGGAGGGCGAGGCCGGAGCAAAGCCACAGTGGCAAAGGGGTTCCTCCGTTCTGCAAAACGGGCATTGTGCCTGGGCGTTCGTGCGGCAGCGTGGGGATGAAGCGGCGCTCTCTCAGCCCGGCTGTTCCTCCTCCACCATGTTCATCATCTGGTGCAGGGAAAGAGAGGGCCCATTCCGCCAAAACACACAGTCGCCGTCAGTTTTGGGGTACAGCACCCGGTCATCCTCCCGCAGGCAGGAAAATTCCGGCAGGGCCAGCAGGGCAGAGAGGCTGACCATCAGAATATGGCCATTGTCCAAATGCACATCCATCATGTCATCGCCCACAATACCGATTCGGATAATCTTAGGCAAAGGAATACCTCCCCCGATGCAGTGTGGTTTGTTTGGCGCTTGGCTTACAGTGAATTAACAAACTGTAGCGCACAAATATGGGAAAATCAGACGCTGCATAACAGTTTCTAGCAAAAGCTTGCTGCGCAACCTTTTGAGAAACTGTAATAATGGCAGTGTAGCAGGAAAAGAGAAGTCCAGTGCCCGGTGTTAAGAAATCTTAATTGCCATTTTTTGCAGGGCAAAAAATGTGTATAATAAACGCATGGTGGTGAGAGCATGAAAAAATCGAAAATTCTGATGGTGGAGGACGACACGGACATCTTTCTTGTGAACCGGGAATTCTTTGAGGGAAAGGGCTATGAGGTGGTGCATGCGGCCAGCCTCTCAGAGGCCTGCTTCCAAGTGGAGGAGCACGCCCCGGATATTGTTCTGCTGGACGTGATGCTGCCCGACGGCATGGGCTGGGACTTTTGCGCAGAGCTGCGAAACCGTTCCCGCGTGCCGGTGATTTACCTGACCAGCCGGGACGAAAACGAGAGCATTGTGAAAGGGCTGCTGGGCGGGGCGGATGACTATGTGACAAAGCCCTACTCCTTGGAGGTGCTGCATGCCCGCGTAATAGCGCAGTTGCGGAGGGCAGGGGTGTTCACGGCGGGAAAAATAGAGCTGCCACCGCTGGAGATAGACCTGCTCTCCGGCGAGGCGGTTCTTTGTGGACGGCAGATTTGTTTCACACAAAAAGAGCTACAGCTTCTAAGCTGTTTTGTGCTGTTTGCGGGGCAGCGGCTTTCCAGCCAGGAGATATGCAGGCGCGCCTGGGGAAGCAGCCACACCGGCCTTAAGCAAAGCCTGGCAGTGCATGTGACCAACTTGCGCAAAAAAATTAACCTGGACGAAAACAGCTACTTTGAGCTGAAAAGTACAGGCAAAGGGGAGTATATCTTTAGCAAGATACGTTACTGATACTAGTTTTGAATAGAAATGATACACCCGTTTTTGACGAATTTTAGGATGAAAGCCAGGGGGGCAAAAGGGGGTATAAAAGCCGTGGTAAACAGGATACAAAAAATAGCCGCCTCCCTGTTTGGAAAGCAGCTAGCCCTGCGCGTGCGCCTGTTTAACGTGCTGGCCTTGACGGGGGTGCTGTTCAGCCTGTGGTCGGCCATTGGGGCCTGGTTTATTTACAAAGAACCTGCCAATTGCCTTGTTTATACATTTTATGCTGCGCTTTCTGCCGGGCTTTTGTGCTATGTTTCCAAAACAGGGAAATATGTTTTTGTTAATCTAAAAATACAGCAAATGGTCACGAAAAATACAGCACCTGGT
>CAYRFC010000122.1:0-8168 GCA_964423365.1 uncultured Oscillospiraceae bacterium | reverse complement strand
GAGATTCGTTAGCGCGGCGGTGCAGGGTGGTTCCCCCCTGCACCGCCTATTTGATGCAACGAAATTTTGAACCGGCTGTACACAAAAGCAGCCTTTGGCTAAGGCACTGGCAGGGCTGCCTTATTCCCCCAGCAGGGCCAGCCATTCCTCGGCGGAGAGGCGGCAGCGGCGCATATCCACACAGCCGTTTTCCCGGAAGGCGACCCCCTCGGCCAGCAGAAGGGCCCGCTGCTGCGCCCAGCCGGGCACCAGCCGCCCCTGGCTGTTCACCACCCGGTGGCAGGGGCGGGCCGCTGGCGCGCGGCTGAGGGCCTGTCCCGCCCGGCGGGCCCAGCGGGGCCTGCCCGCCAGGGCGGCCAGCTGCCCGTAGGTGGTGACCCGGCCGGGGGGCACCCTGTCCGCCAGGGCGTAGATTTTCTCGTCGAAACGCAAATCGGCCATGCCGCCTCCTACGGTGTAAGGACAGTGGAAAGTTGTGAAGGGCAGTGGATAGTTGAAAATGGAAAGTGGAAAGTGAAAGGGCAAGTCCAAGGGCAAGGCATGAGCGAGGGCAGTGGATAGTTGAAAATGGAAAGTGGAAAGTGATCCAGGGAAGAGACGAAGGGCATTCCAAATAGGCGGGCAACTGTGTTCGCCCCAGAGTATCAAAAAACATCAGCCGGAGAAAATGAGATGCCGTTGACACATCCGTGCACACTTTTTCGGCAGGCGGCACCCTCTATTCCGCCAGGGTGAAGCGCAGACGCACGGGGTTATGGTCGCTGTACCGGTAGCCGGTGTCCAGGTTTTCGGCCTCCACAAGCAGGTTTTCGGAGGCGATGAAGCCGTCCAGCACGGCCTGGTAGTTCACGCCCTCTGCGTAGGGGATATCGGTGCTGCGGCAGGTGGCCACCCCGGTGAGGTTTTGGGCCTTGACGAGGGAGAAGCCTTCGGGCAGGGCCTCCTCTGGGAAGGGGTAGACCCAATCCGGCTGCTGTTGGCCGCTTTCAAAGGCCGAGATGCTCTCTGCAAAGGCGTGGTTGAAATCTCCGCCCACCAGCACCCAGTGGCCCTTCGCGCGCTCCTCTTCCAGCACCCGGCAAAGCATCTCCATCTGGGCCTCGCGCACCCGCCCGCCCTCGTCGTAGGCGGACATATGGCTGTTGATGAGCACCAGCTCTCCCCCGCCCTCCACCGGCAGGCGCAGGAGGGAAAAGCAGCGGTCTAAATCGAAAAACTTGGTGGGGAAGCTCTCGTCCACCGGGTAGCTGCGGCGCTGGGCGGCGGCCACCGGGAAACGGCTGAGGGTGAGCAGCCCGGCCTCGGTGGCGCCGATGGGCTCGTGAAAGGGGTAGGCCAGAAAGGGGGTGTGGAAGTTTGAGGCGTAGGCCGAGGCATAGCCCGGAAAAGCCGCAGTGAAGGCCTCTGCCTGATTGACATGGAAGCTGCGGTCGGCCTTCGTATCCACCTCTTGCAGCAAAAGGAAATCCGGCGCTTCCGCCCCGGCCACCGCCAGCGCCCCCTCGGTGTTGGCCAGCACTATCTCCCGGCTTTGGGCGCGGGCGTGCTGCCCCTGCACGGCAGTGCCGTCCTTCATGGTGCCGCTGTCCATAAAAAAGGAGAAATCATGGTCATAGGCCCCAAAGCCAATGTTGTAGCTGAGGGCGGTATAGCTGCCGCCGGGGGCCAGCGCCCCGCCGCCCTGCCCTTGAATCTCCAGAGCCTCGCCGTCTGGAATGCGGCGGTATTCCAGCACAATGTAGGCCACGTAAGTGGCCACCACCAGCAAGGCCAGCCCCAGCAGCAGGGCCAGCACCAGCCCGATTCGCCTCCACAGCTTCCCCCGCACAACACCACCCCCTTTTGTTCCTCTATGAAAATGTGTCTTTATACAAATATACCAGAAGTGCCGCACGATGACAAAGCGGAACCGGGCAGCGCGGCTTACAGCGGCTGGCAGGCAAAGACAGAAAACGGCGACTGATGCCGCCGTTTCAGCTTGTCAAAAAAGCGTTCCACTTTTTTGACAAGCTGAGCGTGCCTTTTGGCAAGGATATTGTTTGCCAAAAATATTACCCTTTTATCGCCAAAAGGCATGGTTATTAGAATGGGGGAGAGGGCCGCAGCCCCTCTCCCCCAAACCCCCTTCCCTGCTGAAGGGACTTCTTTGACAGTCTGAAACGGCGACTGATGCCGCCGTTTTTCTTTATACTCTATACTCTGGCTTATATCACTATATAAAACCACGCAGGGCCAGCCGCTCTTTGGCCAGCAGCACCGCGCCGGCGGCGCTGTCGCTGCGGGGGGGCACGCATTGCAGGCCGGGGTACAGCTCGCTGACCTTCTTTTTGAAGGCGATGCCCACAAAGACATCCTCCAGCAGCACCCGGCCCGCCACGGCCATCACGCCCTTTTGCAGGGCCAGCTTTTCCACCACCGGGCTGACAAGGGCGATGAGCTGCTCCACGGTTTTGTCCACAATATCCAGGGCCACGCGGTCCCGGGCCTGGCAGGCCTGAGACAGAAGGCTCGAGAGCTCGCAAATCTCCCCATGCTCCAGCCCGTTTTTCCGCAGCCAGCGCAGCAAATCGCCCTGCCCCGCCAGGCCGTACTTGAGGTAGATTTGGCTGGTGAGGCGGGTGAGGCGGCCCCGGCCGTCGCTGGCACGGGCCACCGCGCGCAGCACCTCGCGGCCAATGGCGTAGGCCGAGCCGTCGTCGTCGGCCAGCTGGCCATAGCCCCCGGTGCGGTGCTGCAGGCCCAGGCGGTTTTTGCCATAGCAGGCGGAGACCTCCCCCGCCACCAGAATGGCCCCCTTGCCGCCCCCCAGCGCACCGGCCAGGGCTATCTGCTCGTCGTCGATGAGGTAGGCGTCGCCGGTGTAGCCACATCGGCGCATCACCCCGCGCAGGGTGGGCTCCAGCCGCAGGGACACCCCGCCGTGCTGCAGCCCCGCCACCCCCAGGCAGACCTGCCGGCAGCTGCGCACCGGGTAGCCCGCCATCTGGGCCGTGACGAAGGCCTCGGCCAGGTTGTGGCTGACCTCCTCCTCGCTGGCAAAGAAAAAGTTGATGGCCCCCACCGTGAAGCTGGCCACCACCGTGCCGCTGAGGGTGGCGATGTTGATGCTGGTGGTGCCGTCGGCACCCGAAACGCCCATGATATACTCCACCCCGGCAACACCCCCTATCTGTGCACACAGCCCCTGCAAGAAAAAACTACATATTGTGTATCATAGTAATGCATTCCACTACATTTTGCAAGACCTGCGGCAAAAAACAGCAAATTATACAAATGGTATTGCGCTGGTTTTGGTGAAAACAGGGCAATGCCCCAGCCGGGAATTTGGGCGCAGGCGGCCGGTGGCTTTGGCAACTGTTCTAAAACAAAGGGCAAGGTTCTGGTAATAATAGATAAAATTGGCTTTCTGTGCCGATATAGAATTGACACTGCCCGCGAAGCAAGGTATAATTCTTTGTAGTACAAGAGACATTGTTTTGTTTCCGCACAGCGGAAAGGCAGTGCAAAATATCGCTTTGTAAAGGCAAAATTTTATTCGCACCAACATTCTTGTTGGGGAGATGTTCTTACGTTGGCACGCTTTGTCTTACAAAACAGCCGGCCCCCACCCTGCCGGCCTGTATACGGGCCCTGGCTCTGCCAGGCGGGAGCGAAAAAGGATATCCACCTGGAGCGCCTTGCTCTTGGTGGTTTTTGTTTCACCGCACATGATGATTTTAACCCTAGGACATAAGGAGGAGTGGCGAATGGACGAGATACGCCTGCATATCAACGGTGAGGAGCACAGCGTTCTGGCGGAAAAGAACTGGAACCTGCTGTATGTGCTGCGGGAGGTGCTGGACATGACCGGCGCCAAGTGCGGCTGCAACACCGGAGACTGCGGCGCCTGCCGGGTGATTGTGGACGGCGAGGCCGTGAACAGCTGCCTCATTCAGGTGCAAAAGCTGGAAGGAAAAAAAATTGAGACCATAGAGGGAGTGTGTGGGCCGGACGGCGGGCTGCACCCCATACAGGAGGCGCTGATAGAGTGCGGCGCGGTGCAGTGCGGCTACTGCACGCCGGGCATGGTGCTTTCGGCCAAGGCCCTGCTGGACAAAAACCCCGCGCCCAGCGAGGAGGAGATTCGCGCGGCGATTCAGCCGAACCTCTGCCGCTGCACCGGCTATGTGAAGATAGTGAAGGGTGTGCAGCTGGCGGCAAAACGCATGAAGGAGGCGGCACAATGAAAGAGAACGGACTGATTGGCAAGGGCTTTCCCATTCGCGATGCGGCCCTGAAGGCCACCGGGCAGCTGCGCTACACCGCCGACATGAAGCTGCCCCGGATGCTGCACGCGAAGGTACTGTTCAGCCCCCATGCCCACGCGCGCATCAAAAGCATAGACACCTCGGCCGCCGAGGCCCTGCCCGGCGTGCGGGCGGTGGCCTGCTACAAAAACACCCCGGACGCCCTGTTCAACAGCTGCGGCGAGGAGATAGACGGCACCAAGAACGAGCGGGTGTTTGACAGCACCATGCGCTATGTGGGCGACAAGGTGGCCGCCGTGGCCGCCGACACCGTGCAGATAGCCGAGGCGGCCCTGCGCCTTATAAAGGTGGAATATGAGGAGCTGCCCTTCTACATAGACCCTGAGGACGCGCTGGCCGAGGGGGCCATGCCCATTCACGAGGGGGGCAACGTGGCCGAGGTGGTGAAGCAGGAGTGCGGCGACCTGGACGCGGGCTTTGCCGAGGCCGACCAGATTTTTGAGGGCTGCTACCGCCTGCCCGCCATCCACCACGCGGCCATAGAGACCCACGCCGCCCTGGCGGACTACAGCGCCGACGGCAAACTGAGCGTGTGGAGCTCGAACCAGG
This sequence comes from uncultured Oscillospiraceae bacterium, assembly GCA_964423365.1. GTDB lineage: Bacteria > Bacillota > Clostridia > Oscillospirales > Ruminococcaceae > JAAYCI01. The sequence goes on along the minus strand of CAYRFC010000122.1, from coordinate 3,312 downwards.
ACGCCTTTGCCCACCGCATCAACCTGAGCCGCATCTTTGGCCTGCCCATGAGCCGGGTGCGGGTGGTGGCCCCGGCCATAGGGGGCGGCTTTGGCGGCAAAATTGACGTGGTGTGCGAGCCGGTGGCCGCCGCGCTGGCCATTCTGGCCCGCCGCCCGGTGCGGCTGGTGTACACCCGGCGCGAGGACATCCCCAGCACCCGCTGCCGCCACGAGATGATTGTGCGGCTGAAAACCGGCGTAAAGAAGGACGGCACCATCACCGCGCAGGATTTTACCATCATCATCAACGCGGGCGCCCACGCGGGCGGCACCTCCAGCGTGGTGTGGGCCATGTGCGGCAAGGTCTTCCGCCTGCTTTCCACCAAAAACATCCGCTTCACCGGCACCGCCGTGTACACCAACACCCTCTCGGCCGGGGCGATGCGGGGCTTTGGCTCCCCGCAGGAGTTTTTTGCCCAGCAGCGCCAGATGCAGGAGATAGCGGGCGCGCTGGGGCTGGACATGACCGAGATGGAGCTGAAAAACATGATTACCCCCGAGGGGCGTGACCTGCGCTTTGACCAGCCCCTGGGCAAGCCCCGCCCGCGCGACTGCGTGGAAAAGGGCCGCGAGATGTTCCGCTGGCAGGAGGGCCTGGCCGAGATGGAAAAAAGCCGCCGGGAGAAGGGCCGCTACCGCATTGGCGTGGGCATGGCCGCGGCGGCCCACGGCAACGGCGTATACGGCGTGCGGCCAGACACCACCGGCGTGATGTTGAAGATGAACGAGGACGGCACGGCCATCTTTTTCTCCGGCGTGTGCGACATGGGCAACGGCTCTGTGAGCCTGCAGCAGCAGGTGATTGCCGACATTCTGGGGATGCGCTTTGAGGACATTGGCTGCAACCAGGCCGACACCGACACCACCCTGTGGGACATGGGGAACTATTCCTCCCGCGGCACCTATGTGAGCGTGCACGCCGCCGTGAAGGCCGCCAGGGCCATGCGGGCCGAGCTGGCCCGGGAGGCCGCCGGGCTTTTGGAGGCGGCGGAGGACGAGATAGACTTTGCCGACGGCAGGGCCAGCGCCCAGGGCGGCAAGAGCGCCGGCCTGGCCGAGCTGGTGGCCCACGCACGGCAGAAAAACCAGCGGGATTTGGCCGTGGCCGAGACCTTCGCCTCCGACTCGATGGCCGTTTCCTACGGGGCGCATTTTGTGAAGGTGCAGGTGGACACCGAAACCGGCGAGGTGAAGGTGCTGGACTATGTGGCGGTGCACGACGTGGGCCGCGCGCTGAACCCCCTGAACATAGAGGGACAGATAGAGGGCGCCATTCAGATGGGCCTGGGCTACGCCCTGAGCGAGGGCCTTGTGTATGACGAAAAGGGCAAGATAAAGAACAGCACCTTCCGCCAGTACCAGCTTTTCCGCGCACAGCAGATGCCGCCCATCCGCATTGGGCTGGTGGAGGAGAACGAGCCGGGCGGCCCCTACGGCGCAAAGAGCATCGGCGAATGCTCGGTGGTGCCCTCGCCCGCGGCGATTGCCAACGCGGTTTCGGGCGCTTTGGGCCATGAGTTCCGCCAGCTGCCGCTGAACCCCGAACGGATTCTGGAGCAGTTGAAAAGGGAAAGTTGAAAGTGGAAAATTCTGTAGGGCAGGGGCGAAAGACATTCTAAACAGGCGGGCGAACGCAGTTCGCTCTTACAAAAAATGGGTGGTTTTGGGATGCGGGCGCGCGATGCGCGCCCCTACAAAGGCAGACGACTTGTTTCTGGGTGTGACCATAGATCGCCCGTACAAAAGAAAAGGGCTGGCTCTCCGCTTTTGTTCTTGACCTTACCTTTCCACTTTCCATTCTCAACTTTCCACTTGACCCAAACTTTCCACTTTCCATTCTCAACTTTCAACTTAATAATCGGGAGGTTTTATATGAGGTTTACAGACAAGGTGGCCGTGGTAACCGGCGCGGGGCAGGGCCTGGGCGCAGGCTTTGCGGGAGCCTTTGCCGCCGAGGGCGCACAGGTGGTGCTGCTGGGCCGCACCGCCAGCAAGGTGGAGGCCGTGGCCGCCGAGATAACCAAAAACGGGGGCAAGGCGCTGGCCCTGGGCTGCGATATTGGCAAGCCCGACGAGGTGGCCGCCTGCTTTGCCGAGATAGAAAAGCGCTTTGGCAAGGTGGATATCCTCATCAACAACGCGGCCTACCACTGCTCCATTCCGGTGGCCGAAACCAGCGACGAGGAGTGGCGCCGCCACATGGCCGCCAACCTGGACGGCACCTTCTACTGCACCCGCGCCGTGCTGCCGGGCATGAAGGAGCGGCGCTACGGCAAGATTGTGAACCTTTCCAGCGCCGGGGCCAAGCTGTTCTTCCCGGGCTTTGGGGCCTATGCGGCCAGCAAGGGCGGCATTGTGAGCCTGACACAAATCCTTTCTGAAGAGGTGAAGGATTTGGGCATCAACGTCAATGCCATTTACCTGGGCATGACCAACACCGAGCACACCCGCGAGCGCTTCGACTCCGACGCGGCGGTGACCATCAAGCTGGACGACATGATGCAGGTGGAGGACGTGGCCCCGGTGGTGCTGTTCCTGGCCAGCGACGAGGCCTGGCCCATCATGGGTGCGGCGATAGACGTGTTTGGCAAGAAGCCGTAAGCCAAAAAGAAACAACAAGTGCATTTGGGTTGCCAATGGGGCAAAAAGGATTCAGGCGTCCTTTAGGTCTTGACCTTATGGGGTCGTCAGGGGCAAAGCCCCTGACCCGTCGGAGACTTAGACTCCACCTTCGAGCGAAGCGAGCATTGCTCTCAAGCTGATGAAAGAAAAAGAAAAAAACGAGAGAATATCCCTCTCACTCGCCACGCGCGGAAACCGCTACGCAAGGTTTTTCTTGTACTTTTGTAACCAAAAGTACCATCGCGAAGCATCCCGTAAGGGGAAAGTTCTGGGGGCTTTGCGACTGCGAGCCGCAGCGAGCGTTTCGGAGCGCAACCGAGCGTAGCGAGGCACTTGGCGCGGAGATGCCCCCAGACCCCCTGTCGCTAGAGGTCGCCTCGCCTGCAAAACGCACAACAGTAAGAATGACATGTGCGTTTCGCTGCGGCTCGGGGATGTTAAGTCAGGTCAAGGGAGATGTTTTTCGCTCTTTGTTTACTTCGGGCAACTCTGTTCCAGTTCTGCCGAAAACAAAGCCCGCTTTTGTGGGCTGAAAGTATAGAACGTATCCCCCAAAATAAAACAACAGGAGGAGAACGAAATATGATTAGTCTCAACAAAATGGCCATGGGCCCCGTACGTGAGATTCTGGCCGACCCCGAGGTGCTGG
>CAYRFC010000121.1:0-8180 GCA_964423365.1 uncultured Oscillospiraceae bacterium | reverse complement strand
ATGATTTCCATTGCCATTGATGGGCCCTCCGGGGCCGGGAAAAGCACCTTGAGCCGTGCCTTGGCGGCGCGGATTGGCTTTTTGTATGTGGACACCGGGGCCCTGTACCGTGCGGTGGGGCTGGCGGCCCTGCGCGCCGGGGCGCCCACCGGGGATGCGGCGGCGGTGGAGGCCCTGCTGCCGGGCCTCACCGTGGGTTTGCAGCACGAAAATGGTGTGCAGAGGGTGTTTTTGAATGGGGAGGACGTCTCGGAGGCCATACGCGCCGAGGAGGCCGGCATGGCGGCGAGCGATGTTTCGGCCCACCCGGCGGTGCGGGCCTTCCTGCTGGAGACCCAGCGGCGGCTGGCGCGGGAGAACGATGTGATAATGGACGGGCGGGACATTGGCACCGTGGTGCTGCCTAACGCCGACCTGAAAATCTTCTTGACGGCGGACGCCGAGGACCGCGCGAGGCGGCGCTATGAGGAGCTGCGGGCCAAGGGCGTGGAGGCCGACTACGAGACGGTGCTGGAGGACGTGAAAAAGCGGGACTACAACGACAGCCACCGCGCCGCCGCCCCCCTGAAACGGGCCGAGGACGCGCTGGACGCCGTGACCACCGGGAACAGCTTTGCGCAGTCCCTAGAGCAGCTGCACGGCCTGATACGGACAAAGTTCCCGGCGCTGTGAGCGTATGAGACGATGCGGCCCGGCGCACACCGGGAAATGGCCGGTGGGGAACCTAGGCGGGCCGCAAAAGCCGCAGAGAATGGGCGACAAAAAGGGCAGAGAGAGTGGCGGATGGGCGAGAGAGACGAGAGAGAGACGGGCGGGGTGCAGATAGAGCTGGCGAGGACGGCGGGCTTCTGCTTTGGGGTGGACAGGGCGGTGAAGATGACCGAGGCCCTGCTGGACGAAGGGCGCGCGGTGGCCACCCTGGGGCCGCTGATACACAACCCGCGGGTGATAGAACGTCTGGCCGGCCGGGGCGTGGTGGTGGCGGAGAACCCCGCACAGGTGCCCGAGGGCTGCGTGGCGGTGATTCGCAGCCACGGGGTGCCGCCCGAGGTGCGGCAGGCGCTGGCCGGGCGGGGACTGGATATTGCCGACGCGACCTGCCCCTATGTGCAAAAAATTCACAAAATTGCACAGGATTGCCGCGCACAGGGGGCGCTTTTGCTGCTGGCGGGGGACGCAGAGCACCCCGAAGTACAGGGGATTGCCGGGGAGGCGCCCGAGCGGACCTATATTTTTGCAGACCGCCAAGAACTGAATGATATAATGCGAAAAATTGACAAAAACCAGAGGGTGGTGGCCGTGGCGCAAACCACCTTCTCGGTGGAGGAATGGAGCGTTTGTACGCAGCTTGTCAAAAAAGTATGTACAAACGGCGTTGTATTTGATACAATATGTAGAGCGACACAGGCGAGGCAAAAAGAGACGGAAGAGCTGAGCCACCGCTGCGACCTGGTAATAGTGATTGGCGGGGCGGGTTCTTCCAACACCCAGAAGCTATACCGCGTTGCTGCGGCACACACCCGTGCCCTTCTGGTGGAGGATGCCACAGGGCTGGCCGGACTGGACCTGACGGGTGTGAAAACAATCGGTATAACGGCGGGGGCGTCAACGCCATCGTCTGCAATTGAGGAGGTACAAACCACAATGAGCGATGAGATTCGTGACGGGGAGAAGAGCTTTGAGGAGATGCTGGACGACTCGATGAAACCGGTGTACGTGGGGCAGGTGGTGCGCGGGGTTGTGGAGGCCGTTTCCGCAAACGAAGTGACCGTGGACATTGGCACCAAGCACACAGGCATTGTGAAAATGGAGGAACTGACCGATGACCCGGCCGTGCGCAACGCCGACGAAGTGGTGAAGCGCGACGAGGAGCTGGACCTGGTGGTGGTGAAGGTGAACGACCAGGACGGCATCGTATATCTCTCCAAGCGCCAGATGGAAGCGAGAAAGGGTGCCATTGAGGTGGAAAAAGCCGCCGAAGAGGGCACCGTGATGGACGGCTATGTGACCGAGAGCAACAAGGGCGGCCTTGTGGCCCTGGTGAAGGGCGTGAAGGTGTTCATCCCGGCCAGCCAGGCCACCGCCCGCCGCGGCGAGGACTACACCGCCCTGGTGCGCCAGCAGGTGCGCCTGAAAATTAAGGAGTACAGCCCGCGCCGCACCATTGGCAGCATCCGCGAGGTGCTGGCCGAGGAGCAGGGCGCCGTGCGCGAGAAGTTCTGGAGCGAGGTAGAGCTGGGCAAAAGGTACATTGGTACTGTGAAAAGCCTGACCAACTACGGCGCTTTTGTGGACATTGGCGGCGTGGACGGCCTGGTGCACATCAGCGAGCTCTCCTGGAGCCGCATCAAGCACCCCAGCGAGGTGGTGCAGGTGGGCGACAGCATTGAGGTGTATGTGAAGGACCTGGACACCGAGAACCACAAGGTGTCTCTGGGCTTCAAAAAGCAGGAGGACAACCCCTGGGAGCAGCTGAAAAACGAGTATCCCATTGGCAGCGAGTTCACCGCCCCGGTGGTGAGCCTGACCCAGTTTGGCGCCTTTGTGCGGATTTTGCCGGGCATCGACGGCCTGGTGCACATCAGCGAGATTAGCCACGAGCGGGTGGAAAAGGTGGCCGACGCGCTGAAGGTGGGCGACGAGGTGCAGGTGCGGCTGCTGGACGTGGACTTTGACCGCAAGCGCATCAGCCTTTCGATGAAGGTGCTGCTGCCCGAGCCGGAGCAGGACATGCCCCGCAGCGGCGAGGATGAGGTGGTGGCCAGCGCCAGCGAGGAGGAGACCACCGTAGACCCCAGCCTGCAGGCTGAGATAGAGGCCGCCGTGGTGGAAGATATGGCTGCGGCTTCTGTGGTGGCCGACGAGGCCGCCGAAGCAGGGGAGGCCGAGGACGGGGCCGCCGAAGCGGAGGAAAAAGACGCCGAATAGGGCCGATACGAATACGCTCGGGGAGGCAAATGATGATTTGCCTCCCTTTTTGCCGCTTTTTGCGGCGATGATGAAGGAGAGGGCGTGTATGGAAGAAAAGCGGGAGGGACGGCAGGCCGGGCGGGGGCTATCCTCTGAGGCGCTGAAGATGGTGGCCATTGTGGCGATGTTCATTGACCACGCGGCGTTTTTGGTGTCTCCCAATTACTATTCGCCGCTTACGGCGGCGATGCATTTTGTGGGGCGGCTGACCGGCCCGCTGATGTTCTTTTTTATCTCGGAGGGATACCGCCACACCCGCAATGCAAACCGCTACACCCTGCGGCTGGCGGTGTTTGCGCTGGTTTCCTACCTGCCCTTTGTGCTGTATTTCAACAACGGCTGGCCCGCCGACGGGCAGGGCTGGCTGCGGCTGAATGTGATATACACCCTGCTGCTGGGGCTGCTGGCCCTGCGCGCAAGGCATGAGGTGAAAAACCCGGTGGCCGCGGCGGCGCTGGTGGGGCTGTGCCTGCTGCTCTCGGTGTATGGAGACTGGAATTTTGTGGGTGTGATTGCCATTTTGCTGTTCGACATGCTGCGGGAAAACCGCGTAAACCAGCGCATTGGCTTCTGCCTTTTGGCCCTGCTGTACGGGGCCCTGCCCCTGATAAGCGACCTGGCGCACGGCTTTGCGGGTAACCCCGGGCTGTATTTGACGGCCATAGGGGTGATGCTGGGCATGCTGGTGCCCATGGGGCTGCTGGGCTTCTACAACGGCCAGCGGGGCCGGGGCAGCAAATGGCTGTTCTACGTGTTTTACCCCGCCCACCTGCTGCTGCTGTTCCTGCTGGCGCGGCTGCTGGGCATTCAAGTGGCGGCATGAGGCCGTTTTGAGAAAAAGGAGAATGGACATGCGCTATACCAAAGAGATGATTATCGGCGAGATTTTGGACAAGGACCCCGGGCTGGCACCCATCTTTCTGGAGATGGGGATGCACTGCCTGGGCTGCCCGGCCTCCCGCGGGGAAAGCCTGGAGCAGGCCTGCCAGGTGCACGGGCAGGATGTGGACGAGATTTTGGCCAAGCTGAATGCCTGAGAGCGGGGCCGAAAAGCGGAGCCGGGAGAGGGCCGGGGAGATGTACCGCGCGGGCTGCCCCGCCCCCGGCGGGCGGCTGCTGGCGGCGGCCGCCCTGCTGGAGGGTGGGGCAGTGGTGGCCGACATTGGCTGCGACCACGGGAAGCTGGCGGTGTATCTGGTGATGAAGGGCCTGGCCCCGCGTGTGGTGGCGGTGGACAAGCGCCCCCTGCCGCTGGCCCGGGCCCGCGCTTTGGCCCGGCAGTGCGGGCTGGAGGGCCGGGTGGACTGCCGCCTGGGCGACGGACTGGCCGCGCTGGACGAGGGCGAGGCCGGGGAGATAGTGGTGGCGGGGCTCTCGGGCGAGACGCTGATAGAAATTTTGGAGAAGGCCCCCTGGCTGAACGGGCCGGGCGGCCCCCGGCTGATTTTGCAGCCCACCACGCGGGCCGGGCTGCTGCGCCACTGGCTGTGTGAGCGGGGCTTCCGGCTGCTGGCCGAGGCCCCGGTGCTGGAGCGCGGGCGGGCCTATACGAACATACTGGCGGCCCCCGGCGGCCTGCCGCACAGCCCCAGCGCCCTGTTTTGTGAAGTGGGCTTGCTGCCCGAAGCCAAAAACCGGCAGGCCGCGGCCCGGCTGCTGCAGGGCCGCCTGACCGACCTAAAAAACCAGCGGCTGGCCCCCCTCTCCCCCGGAGAGGATGCGGCGCTGCAGGCGCTGATACACGAGGTAGAGGAATGCCAAAACTGCATGAGATAGCCGAATTTGTGGAGGGCTTTGCCCCGCCGGAGCTGGCCGAGGACTGGGACAACTGCGGCACCCTGGTGGACTGCGGGGGCGAGGTGAAAAGGCTGATGTGCGCGCTGGACATCACCAGCGGGGTGGTGGCCGAGGCCGAGGACGCGGGCTGCCAGCTGGTGCTGGCCCACCACCCGGTGATTTTCCACCCCCTGCGCCGGGTGGTGCACGGCGAGGTGGTGTATAAGCTGATACGCAAGCACATCAGCGCCATCTGCCTGCACACCAGCCTGGACGCGGCGGCGGGAGGCGTGAACGACGTGCTGGCGGCCATACTGGGCTTGATGGAGCCAGAGGTCTTTGCCCGGATGGGCCGGGTGGGGCAGCTGCGCCAGGCGGTGAGCGCCACCCTGCTGGCCGAGAGCTGCGCCGAGCGCTTTTCGGCCCATGTGCGCTATGTGGACGCGGGCGCGCCGGTGCGCCGTCTGGCGGTGCTGGGGGGCAGCGGCGGCGGGCTGGTGGAGGAGGCGAAAAAGGCCGGGGCGGATTGCATCCTGACCGGGGAGGCCGACCACCACGACGCCATAGACGCGCGGGAGGCGGGCCTCTCGCTGATAGCGGCGGGGCATTACTCCACCGAGTTCCCGGTGGTGCCGGTGATGGCTGACCGGCTGATAAAACGCTTCCCCGACCTGACGGTGCTCATCAGCCGGAAGGGCAAGGACCCCTTCCAGTATGCCGACCCGAAATAGGCAGGAGGAGGGGAGGACCCCATAAAGGCAAGACAGTAAAGTCCGCTTGCTTTTTATTTGACCTTTCGACACTTTACAATGGGGAGAAATTCCCACTTGAGGTAACTATATGGCACTGGACGCTGCATGCCTGGCCCTGACGGCGCGGGAACTGCTGAACACGCTGGCAGAGGCCCGGATAGACAGGATACATCAGCCGACCCGCGACGAGGTGATTTTGCAGATGCGCACCCGCCGGGCCGGTTTTTCCCTGCTGGTGGCGGCGCGCACCGGCTCGGCCCGGGTGTGCCTGACCGGGATGAAGTATGAAAACCCGGCGGTGCCGCCCTCGTTTTGCATGCTGCTGCGCAAGCACCTGACGGGCGGGAGGCTGATAGGGGTACGCTGCCCCGAGATGGAGCGCATTTTGTTTTTGGACTTCCAGTGCGTGAACGAGATGGGGGACCTTGTGTACAATACCCTGGCCGCCGAGCTGATGGGCCGCTACTGCAACATTGTGCTGCTGCGCCGCGAGCCGGACGGTGCGGGCGGCTATGCGGACGGGAAAATCATCGACGCGCTGAAGCGGGTGGACTTTGAGGACAGCGAGGTGCGGCAGCTGCTGCCCGGCCTGCCCTACACACTGCCCCCCCAGCGCGAGCTGCCCGACCTGCTGCGCACCCCGCCCGCCCTGCTGGCCGCCCGCCTCTGCGAGAAAGAGGGCGGGGTGACCGATGCGCTGCGCAAAATGGCGGGCGGTGTGGGGCCGGTGGTGGTGCGGGAGGCCGTATACCGCGCCTTTGGCGGCGAGGACCCCGAGGCCCGAACCCTGGATGAGGCGGGGCAGCAGCGGATGGTGGAGGCTTTGTACTCCCTGCGGGGGGACTTTGAGGCCGGGGGAAGGCCCTGCCTGGTGCGCGGGGCTGACGGCGGCCCGGTGGAGTTCAGCTTCACACCGCTGACCCAGTACCTGCCCGCCTGCCGCCTGGAGGAATACGACAGCTTTTCGGCCATGCTGGAGGGCTATTATGCCGAAAAGGACCGTACCGAGCGGCTGCGGCAGAGGGCCAAGAGCCTGCGCAAGACGGTGCAGAACCTGTATGAGCGGGCGGTGCGCAAGCAGGCGGCCCGCACCGAGGAGCTGGCCCAGAGTGAGGACAGCGAGCACCTGCGGGTGAAGGGGGAGCTGCTGACGGCCAGCCTGCACAGCTTTGAAAAGGGCCAGCGGGAGATAGAGCTGCTGAACTGGTATACCGGAGAGAAAGAGACGGTGGCGCTGGATATTCGGCTGGGGCCCAGCCAGAATGCGCAGAAATATTTTAAAGAGTATAAGAAAAAGCAGACGGCGGCCAAAAAGCTGGCCGAGCTGCTGGAGACGGGCGAGAAAGAAATAGAATACCTGGAGACGGTGCTGTATGAGATAGACGCGGCGGAGGGCGAGCCGGCACTGGCCGAGATACGCGCGGAGCTGAAGGAGCAGGGCTACCTGCGGCACTACAAGCAAAAGGACAAAAAGCAGAAGCCCATGGGCTTTTTGCGCTATGAATCCAGCGAGGGATTTTTGGTGCTGGTGGGGCGGAACAACCTGCAAAACGAGAGGCTCTCTTTAAAAACGGCCCGCGGCAAGGACCTGTGGTTCCACACAAAGAACGCGCCGGGCAGCCATGTGGTGGTGATGAGCGGGGGGGAGGATATCCCGCTGGCCACCCAGAACGAGGCCGCCATGCTGGCGGTGTGGCACAGCAGCCAAAAGCACAGCGCCAAGGTGCCTGTGGACTATACCCAGGTGAAAAACCTGCGCAAAACCCGAGACCTGCCCCCCGGCATGGTGCTGTATGAGCACTACGAAACCGCGTATATCACCCCCGATGCGGCGGAGATAGACCGGATGCAGGAGCGGGGCCGCGAAAAGGAGAATACCGATGGATGAGCCCATTTCCGGCGGGGCACCCGCAGCAGAAGCCGCAAAAGCCACCCTGCCTCGCAAACGGGTGCGGCTGCTGGACGGGCTGCGCGGCTTTTCGGTGATGAGCATGGTGGCCTACCACGGCATGTTTGACCTGGTGTGGCTGTTTGGGGTGAACATTGCCTGGTACAAGGGCTGGCAGGGCTACCTGTGGCAGCAGAGCATCTGCTGGACCTTTATTCTGGTGAGCGGCGCGGCGCTGCACTACGGCAAAAAGACCCTGCAAAGGGGTGCTTTGGTGCTGGGCTGCGCGCTGGTGGTGACGCTGGTGTCGTATATGGCCATGCCGGGGCAGCTGGTGGTGTTTGGGGTTTTGCACATGCTGGGGCTCTCGATGCTGCTGTTTGGGGCGCTGCGGCGGCTTTTGGAGAAAATTCCCCCGCTGTGGGGCTTTTTGGGCAGCTTTGTGGTGTTTCTGCTGACCAAGAGCCTGCCCTGGGGCTTTTTGGGCGTGGGGGACGTGGCGCTGTGGGCCCTGCCCGGGGCGCTGTACCAGACGCCGTTTTTGTTCCCGCTGGGGCTGCCCGGGCCTGGCTTTTTCTCGGGGGACTATTTCCCGCTGCTGCCGTGGTTTTTCCTGTTTTTGGCGGGGTATTATGGCTGGGGGCTGCTGAAAAACCGCGCCAAGGCCAGCCCGCCGGGCAGAAACCCACTGGAGTGGGCGGGCCGCCACAGCCTGCTGATATACATGCTGCACCAGCCGCTGCTGTATGGCCTGTGCCTGCTGTTGGCGGCGGTGGGAATTTTGTAAAACGGGC
>CAYRFC010000120.1:0-8181 GCA_964423365.1 uncultured Oscillospiraceae bacterium | reverse complement strand
GCAAAAATTCTGTCATCGCGAAGCATCCCCTTGCGGGAAAAATAGTACCCCATTTATAACGAATTTTAAGATAAGGCCACGAATCTGCATCTAGGTGTCCTACCGGCAGGAAGCCCCCTTTTGCCCTCCGCCTGTTGCCACTCTGTGCAAAACCGTAGTACAATGGCAATACAGTGTGGCATTTCTCGGCGGAGGGCCTGGTATGAAAAAAAATCGCAAAATAACAAGTCATATTCGGCCCATGCGGATGCGTGTGAAGCTCATGTGCATCTTTTTTTCCATGTTCATGCTTTCCATCATGGCACTTATTTGGGTGGTGAATGCCACATTTTCCAAAGCGATGGTGCAGCGCATGGTGCAGAACACCGTCAGTGAATCGGAGCTGATGCAGATGCAGATTTCCTCGCTCACCAGTGCCACGGAAACCAGCGCCAACTTTATTGTAAAGCTGATTGGAAACGCGCAGTATGAAGAGAATGGCAGTGACTATACGCATTTTCAGTACATCAGCTACATCAACGCGCAGATACGCTATGCCCTGACCCTGCACAGCGCCGTGGACAGCGCCATTTTTGTGGATAGTCTTAATAATACCTACACCATCACCCGCAGCAACCAGGAGAACGTGGCACAGGCGGTGAACCCGGATTTCTTAAGTGCTGTAAAAGCAAGCACGGGGGGCAATCTGTGGTTCTCCACCCAGCAGGCCACTAAGCAAAACCAAGGCGAGCCGGTTTTGGTGCTTGGCAAGAAAATACTGGATGTCAAGACGCTGGACACCTTGGGCTACCTGTTTTTGAACATCAAGGAGGAGAGCATTGCACGGCTGTATACCGGCGCGGGTGAAGAACCCGGTATGCTCTCCTACCTTGTGGACAGAGATGGGGTGGTGCTCTCCTCCACCGACAAGGCCTCCCTACAGCAAAAAGAGGAGGAGGAAGCCTACCGCAGCTTTCTGCTTTCCCAAAGCCGCCTGTATCGCATACAGGAGCGGAACGGTGAGGAAAAGCTGAGCGTCACCGTGCCGGTGGCGGGCCTGGGCTGGCACTTTGTGCGCGAAATTCCCATGCGGTTTTTAGCCTATGACGCAAACCAGCTCACCCGGATTGTCCTGCTCATCGGGGGGCTGGTGCTTGTGGTCACCCTCATCGGCGTGGGCATCATGTCCGATTTACTCACCCGCCCACTGCGCAAGCTCTGCGAGGTGATGGAGCAGGTGAAAGGTGGCAACTTGCGGCTGCGTTTCAAATGGGAGCATTCCGACGAAGTGGGTGATATGGCCACCGGCTTCAACGATATGCTGGATCGCATCCAGGGGCTTTTGGCTACCGTGGAGCAGGAGCAGCGCCAAAAAAGGCGCTATGAGCTGGCCTTGATTCAGGCCCAAATCAAGCCCCATTTTCTTTATAATACTTTAGACACCATTTTTTTGCTCTCCAAGCTGGGCGAGAGTGAAAACGCCCAAAAAACCACCAAGGCCCTGGCCGATTTCTACCGCACCTCGCTGAGCAGCGGGCGGGAAATTATCTCGGTGGGCGAGGAGATGCAAAACGTTGACGCCTATTTGCAAATACAAAAAATGCGGTATGAGGATGTTTTTGACTACAGCGTCTCTCTGGATGGGGAGGTGGCCCAGTGCCGCGTGCCCAAGCTGACCGTGCAGCCCATTGTGGAAAACGCCATCTACCACGGCCTGAAAGCCTGTGGCCACAAGGGCTTGCTCGCCGTTCGGGGCTGCATCCAAAAGGAAGGGGTGCTGCTCACCGTTACCGACAACGGTCTGGGTATGTCTCAAGAACGGCTGCGTAGCGTGGCGGATTTCTCAGCCGACGACGCGCCGCATCCCCAGTCTTTTGGGCTTTCCAGCGTGCACAAGCGTGTGCAGCTCTATTTTGGCCCAGAATACGGCCTCAGCATTCACAGTGCACAGCGGCAGGGCACCAGTGTCTGCATTCGTCTGCCCGCACAAGCCGCACCGCAGGAGAGGGAGGGGACCGAGACATGAGCCACTACCTTCCGGTGCTGATTGCCGACGATGAGCCCATCTTTCGGCGCTATCTGCTTTCGCAAATCGACTGGCCTGCCCTTGGCCTGCAGGTGTGCGCCCAGGCCGACAACGGCCAGACTGCGCTGGAACTGGCGGCCCAGCATCAGCCGAGCATCGCCCTGCTGGACATCAACATGCCTTTTGTGAATGGGCTGGAGCTGGCAGAGGCGCTCAAACAAGCCGTGCCGGAGCTGGTGTTCGTCTTCCTCACCGGGTATGGGGAGTTTGAATACTCGCAAAAAGCCCTGAAGCTGGGCGCGGTGGACTATATTCTAAAGCCCTTTGAGGACGCCGAGCTGATTGGCGCGCTGCTAAAAGCCAAGGGCCTGGTACTGCGCCGGCAAGAGGAACAGCAGGCCAGAGAGCAAACGCGCAGCGCGCAAGAGGCAACCGCGCTGGCGGCACTTTTACAGAACGAGCAGAGCTTTGAGGAGGAACAAAAATGCCGGGATAGCCTGGGACTTTCGGCAGAGGACCGGCTGTGTTGCCTGCTGGTGGAGATAGACGATGTGTTCCAGAGATGGAAAGAGCCAAGCGAGCTGGCGCTTTGGAAATACGCGCTGCAAAATATGCTGGCGGAGCTCTTGCCCTTACAAAAGCATTTCTTCTCTTCCGTTCCGGCGGGCAAGCACATCGCCTGCCTGCTGTGCCAAAGCCCCTGTGAGGGAGAGTGGGACGAAGCGGCGCTTTTGGCCTGCGGCACACAGTTTTGCCTCCTCACCGAAGAGCATTTAAAATTCACCGTCACAGTGGGGCTGGGCGCGGCTCAAACGGGCCCCGGTGCAGCCCGCCTCTCCTGCAAGCAGGCACGGGCCGCCGTGGAGAGCAAACTGCTGCAGGGCGGCAACCGCGTCATCGCCTATACGGCCATGGAGGGCACCGCCATCCGCTACGGCTTTTATTCCGGCGAGGTGAACGAGGCCTTATTGCGCGCTTTGCGCGCCCAGCAGCCACAGGAGGTGCACCGCCTGTTGCATGAGGTGTTTGGCGGCAGCATTACGGAAGACATGGCCAAAGAGAGTGTGTATGGCATATGTAACGGCCTTGTTTCCCTCTGCCTGTCCTTTCTCACTGAGCAGGGCCATGCGATTTTGCAGGTGTTTGGCGAGCACTTTTTCCCGTTCAGCACCGTGCGGCAGATGGACTCCATGCCCGAGCTTTTGGCCTGGATACAAGGGATATATGACACGGCGCTGGACTACTGTGCCGCCAACAGAAGCACCAAGGGAAAGAACCTGGCTCAGCGGGCCCAAACATACATAGACGAACACTATGCCGCCGCGGGGCTGAGCATAGAGACCATTGCGGGTGCGCTGTATATCAACCCCGACTATCTGCGCTCGGTGTTCAAAAAGGAGATGGGAACCACGGTGTTTGGCTACCTGAACGAGGTGCGTATGCAGCACGCCAAGGAACTGCTGGCCCAGGGCGGGCGAAAGCTGAACGAGGTGGCGGAGCTCTGCGGCTTTAGCGACGGCGCCTATTTTAGCCGCTGCTTCAAAAAGAGCACCGGCCACGCCCCCAGCACCTACGAAACCCTGCACCACAGGTAAAGGCGGCAGGCCACGCGGCCAAAAGCAATATCCCTCCAGAAAGTACAAATGTGCCCCGGATATTCCGTATACTTTGCCCTGTGGCTTTACTACAATGTACTCAATGGGAGGGGACAAGCCCCACCGCGCCACAGAGAGAAAGGATGCGAGAGGAAATGACACGAAAAAAGTTACTGGCTTTGGGAACTGCCTGTGCACTGATGACCGCCGCGCTGATGGGCTGCACGTCCAACTCTGCCCCAGCGGGCAGCAAGTCCGCCTCAGCGGCCCCGGCGGCCTCCAGCTCTGCCGCGGCTTCCGCTGCGCCCGCAGAACAAACCCTCAAGCTCTACGCCCAATACTCCGCCGATGACGAGATTCTGCCGCTGGACTATGCGATGGAAAAAGTGAAAGCCGAATACCCGGGGCTCTCGTTTGAAATAGACATCGCCCCGCAGGACGACAACGCCAAGCTGAAAACCTACGCCGCGTCCGGCCTGCTGCCCGACATTTTCTTTGCCACCAGCGACGTGCAGGCGGCCTTCGCGAAATCCGGCAGCCTGCTTACGCTGGACGACTACGCCGCCGAATACGGCGTAAAAGAAAAGATGAACGCCAGCGCGGTGAACCTGCTGACCCTAGAGGACGGCCACACCTATGCCTTCCCCTATATCGGCAACGACAATGTCTTGCTCTACTACAACAAAACCATCCTGGCCGACAACGGCATAGAAGTGCCCAAAACCTATGAGGATATGAGCAATCTATGCACCACCTTGCAGGGCAAGGGCATTGTGCCTCTGGCGCTGTTTGGCAAAGAAAAATGGAACTGCATCGCCCTGTTTGACCTGTTCGCCAGCCGTGGCAACCCCGCCGGCATCGTGGCCTTGAATGACGGCAGCGCCAGCGTTTCAGACCCCGCCTATGTAGAGGGCGCCCAGACCGTGATTGACCTTGTGGGAGCCGGGCTTGTGAGCACCGACGTGACCAACACGAACTACGACCAGGCCTTGGCGATGTTCACCAGCGGACAGGCGGCCATGTTCATGAGCGGCGAGTGGGAAATTCCCTCTTTGACCGAGGCGCTGGGCGACGAGTTTGACTACATGTACATCCCCGCCAAGGACGAGGCCACCTACGAGGCGAACAAATACGCCTTCTGCGGCGGCGGCTCTTCGCAGGGCTACGCGGTTTCCTCCCAGACGGCCAACCCGGACTTTGCCGCGGAAATTGCCTACAAGCTGGCTCTTTACCAAGCCGAGGGACGCTATGTGCTGCGCGCCAACCCTGTGTCTCCGTATATGATGGACGGCGTTACCCCCGAGAGTGAAATTCCCCCTGTGATGCAGCGCCTTTCCGCCGACATGCCGAACATCACCAGCACCACCAACTTCAGCTGGGGCCTCACCGACACGAACCTCAAGGTGGCTCTGGAAGACGCGGCCCAAAACCTGCTGGTCTCCGGCTACACCGCCGACAAATTTGTGAACGACGTATCCGCCGGGCAATAGTAAGCAAAGATATGTCCAAGCAGATGTAGACAGAGAGATAGCCGTATGGCAGAGGGTCATACGGCTGTTTTTTTACCCCAGTGGAGGTGAACGAGTTGAAAAAGGGGCTGCGCTATAAGGCGTCTATCCTGGTGTTTATCTTTCCGGCAGTCTTTATTTTTACCGTAGTTGTGTTTGTTCCCATCCTGCAAACGCTGTACCACAGTTTCACCCAGTGGGATGGCCTCACCGCGCCCCAGTTTACGGCGCTGGACAACTACATCCGCCTGTTTCAAGACAGCCTGTTTGCCACCTCGGTGAAAAACGGCCTGGTGTTTGCCCTGGTGCTGGTTGTCTTTCAAATTGGCATGGGCACGGTTTTGGCGCTTTTGGTGTCGGGCAAGCGGGTGCCGGGGCGTAAAATTTTGCGCTCTTCCTACTTTCTGCCAGTGGTGCTCTCGGTGACGGTGGTGTGCCAGCTGTGGGCCGCCATCTACAACGGCGAGCACGGGCTCATCAACCAGCTCTTCGCGGCTCTGGGCATCAACTACCGCCAGGGCTGGCTGGCCAGCCCCACCTGGGCCATTGTGTGCGTGGCCATGGTGAACGCCTGGCAGAATATGGGCTACCACTTCATGCTTCTGTTCGCGGGCATCAAGGCCATTCCCGAAGAGTATATGGAAGCGGCCCAACTGGACGGCGCCTCCACCTTGCAGGCCCATCGGCGCGTCACCATTCCCATGCTGAAAGAAACCTACAAAATCTGCTTCGTCATGGCCATCACCGGCGGGCTGAACGCCTTTGCCAACATGTTTATTATGACCAGCGGCGGGCCCGGTACCTCCACCTACACCCTCACCTATATGATGTATCGCTCGGCCTTCCGCACCGGCCAGTTTGGCTATGGCAGCGCCGCCGCCATGTTCCTGGTGCTGGAATGCCTGGTGGCCACCATCTTCATCAACAAGCTGGGCGCCGGCGACGAGGGCGCACAGCTGAGGCGGAGGAAATCATCATGAGGAAACTGAAAAAACTTACCATTGGCGACATTCTCAAAAACCTGTTCCTCTGGGTTTTTGTGCTCACTTCGGTCTATCCCATCCTCTGGCTTGTCTTTTACTCATTCAAAACCAACGAGGAAATTTTCTTCACGAATCCCTTTGGTTTTCCCAAAAGCCTGCAGATTCAAAACTATGTCTCGGCCCTCTCTCGGTTCAATGTGCCGCAATACTTTCTGAACAGTGTCATCGTCACGGTTTTCACCGTGCTGGGGGTCACCATTTTCGCGCTCATGTTTTCCTATGCCACCGCGCGCATGACCTGGCGCCTCTCCAACACGGCGCGTCTCTACATCACCTTCGGCATGTTCATCCCGGTGCAGGTGCTCATGATTCCCCTCACCATCCTCATTCGCGATTTGCACCTTACAAACACCCGCATCTCGCTCATTTTGCCCTATATCGCGTTCAACCTCTCCTTGGCTTGCCTCATTTTCTATGGTTTTATGAAGGACATTCCCAAGGAGATGGAGGAATCGGCCTCCATCGATGGCGCCGGCATCTTCCGCACCTTTTTCCGTATCATTCTACCCATGGTTAAGCCCTCCATCTCGGTGGTGGTCATCTTCACTTTTTTGAACGCCTGGAACGAGTTCACCATGGGCATGATTTTGATTTCCGACGAAAAGCTGAAAACACTGCCTCTGGGCCTGGCCCTCTTCCAGGGCCAATTTTCCACAGACTGGGGCGCCATGGGTGCCGCCATGGTCATTGCCAGCGTTCCCACCATTCTCATCTACCTCATTTTCAGCGAGCGGGTGGAGCACGCCCTTTCCATGGGCTCGGCAGTGAAAGGTTAGGTGGAAAAATGAAGCAGGTGACAGCCGTTTTGCTGGGGGCCGGGGCACGTGGGGCCGAGGCCTATGCCCGCTATGCCCTGCAGCACCCGCAGGAGCTGCGCTTCGTGGCGGTGGCCGAGCCCCGGGAGGAGCGGCGCAAGGCCTTTGCCCGTGCCCATAACATAGCGCCGGAGCACTGCTTTGAGAGCTGGGAGGCATTGCTGGCAAAACCAAAGCTTGCCCAAAGCGCCCTGGTTTGCACATCGGATAACCACCACATAGCCCCGGCCAGCGCGGCTTTGCGGCAGGGCTATGCCCTGCTGTGCGAAAAGCCTTTGGGCAAAAACCAAGCGGAAATTCTTGCCTTTTTGCGGGAGGTGCAGAGCTCTGGCCTTGCCTTTATGATTTGCTACGTGCTGCGTTTCTCGCCTTTCTATCGCCAAATCAAGCATCTTTTAAGCCAGGGACGCATTGGCAAGCTGGTGTGCGTGCAGGCTATGGAGAGCGTGGGCTACTGGCACGCCGCCCACAGTTTTGTGCGGGGAAACTGGGCAAACGAAGAGGCAAGCAGCCCCATGCTATTGCAAAAATGCAGCCACGACATGGACATTTTGGGCTGGCTGGTGGGCAGCCCCTGCACCCAGGTTTCCAGCTTTGGGGGCCTGCAATACTTCAGGGCAGAGAATGCCCCAAGCGGCGCTGCGCAGCGCTGCCTGGACGGCTGTATCCACCGCGACACCTGCCCTTACGAGGCCTCACGCTTTTACCACACACATCCAAAAGCCCAAGAGGACGGTTTTGCCAAGGTGGTTAGCCTCGATAACTCCCCCGAGGCCCTGACGCAGGCCCTGCAAACAGGCTCCTATGGGCGCTGCGTGTTTCACTGTGGCAACAATGTGGTGGACCATCAGGTGGTGAACCTGGCCTACCAAAACGGCGTGCACGCCAGCTTCACCATGAGTGCTTTCACTATGCAATGCCACCGCAGCCTGACGCTGATGGGCAGCCACGGCGAAATTGTGGGCGACATGGAGGCCGGGGAGATTGTACTGCACGACTTTGCCACCCAAAACCGGGAAAGCTACCAAATACACGCGCCCAGCACCGGCCACAGCGGCAGCGACGAGGCCATGATGCGTGCCTTTGTGCAGCGCCTCTCCGGCGAGGGGCCACCCCAAAAAGAGGACGCGTACGCGGCGCTGGAGAGCCATCTTGTGGCTCTGGCCGCCGAGCAGGCTCGCCTAGAGGGCGGGGTAGTGCGGCTGGGCGAAACTG
>CAYRFC010000119.1:0-8195 GCA_964423365.1 uncultured Oscillospiraceae bacterium | reverse complement strand
TCAGTTGCCGTTAGTATAGGGCATTTGGCCCCAAAAAGCAAGAGCTTTGTATCCTCTTATGCGGCGGCCTCGCCGTACACCTCCTCCTGGGTGAAGACGCCGCTCTCGATGAGCACACGGTCTAAATTCTCCTTGGTCACCAGCTCCCCGGCAAGGAGGTGGGCCGCCAGCTGCCCGTCCCCGCTGCTCAGGGGCAGCTCGGCGTTGGCCTCGGCAGGCTTTCCCTTGGCCAGATTGATGGCGTCCACAACGGCGGCCTCTGCCAGGGCTTTTAGCTCCATATAGAAGGTGATGCTCTGGCTGCCCGTGGCAATGCGCCGGGCCGCTTCCAGCTCTGCGTCCATGCCGGTGATGGCCACCGGGGTGGTAACCCCCAGCTCCGCCAGGGCCTCGGCGCAGGCCCCTGCAATCTGGTCGTTCGGGGCCAAAATGGCATCCACCTTGTTTCCATTGGCCCGCACGGCGTCCAGCACCAGGGCCTTGGCCTCATCGGGCGACCAGCTGGGAACCGGGGCGTCCAGCAGGATGTTGATGCTGTCTCCCAGCGGCTCTATGTAGCGCATGGCGCCATCGTAGAGAAGCTGGGAGTTGCTGTCCTGCGGGTCTCCCCGCAGCAGGATATAGTCCCCCTTAAACACCAGCTCGGAGAGGTATTGCCCCTGCCTCTGCCCAATGCGGCTGTTGTCATAGCCCACAAACAGCGAGATGTCCTCACTTTGGGCAGAGCGGGCGTAGCTGATGACCGGCACCTTCTTATCCTTGGCATAGGCCACCACATCGGCAATGTCATTTACGTCCCGCGGGGTGAGAATCAGCACGTCAATGCCGTTGTCTATCATCTCTATGCAATCCTCTTTGTAGGTGGTGGGCTCGTCGGTGCGGTTCAGGCGCACCTCAATATCCGCGCCCAGCTCGGCCGCTTTTTCCTGCATGTAGCGAACCTCCTTGTCCCAGCGTTTGGCGGGGCCAACCCCCATGGAAACACCAATCGTCACTTTTTTGTGGCTGCCGCAGCCGGGCAGCAGGGCCGCGCTTAAAACAAAGCAAACCATCAGGCAAAGAATACGTTTTTTCATTGGATATACCCCTCCTTGCAGACCTTTCCAAAAGCTTTTTTGGGCATGGGCTTTGCGTAGTAAAAGCCCTGGGCAATGTGGCAGTTGAATTCTTTGAGCAGCGAGACATTTTCGGGGAACTCCACACCCTCCACCACCACGGTGATTTTCAAATTCTCAGCCATTTGCACGATGGCCCCAAATACAGCCTTCTGCCGCTCGCTATTGTCTGTGCCGCGCAGGAAGCCCCGGTCTATCTTGAGAATGTCGATGTCCACATCGTGCAGCATGTTCAGCGAGGAGTAGCCCGAGCCGAAGTCGTCCATGGATACCTTGAAGCCCCGGGCGTGCAGCTCCTCAATAAAATTGTTGATATTTTGATAGTTGTCGAAGAAAATCGTCTCGGTCAGCTCCAGCTCTATCAGCTCGGGTGGCACACCATATTCATCCAGCTTGGAGAAAATCATGTCCAAAAAGCTGCGGTTAAACAGGTGCCTGCGGGAGAGATTCACCGAGATGGGGACGCAATCCACGCCCGTTTCCAGGCATTCCTTCAAAAATTGCAGGGTTTTTTCGAAAATGATGGTGTCCAGCACGGTGATGAGGCCGGTTTCCTCGCAGAGGGGAATGAAGGTGCCGGGGGGAATCAGGGTGCCGTCCTGGGTCTGCCAGCGGGCCAGGGCCTCGGCGCCCACCAGCTTTTGGGTGAATACATCCACCTTTGGCTGGAAATAGGGCACAATCTCATCCCGCGTAATGGCCAGCTCCAGAGAGCGCTTGAGCTGCTCGTTGAACATCATTTTTTGGTCGTCAGACTCGGAGTAGACGGCCACCTGCTTGTCCCGCATATTCTTGACGTTCCGCACCGCCATGTTGGCCTTGTCCATCATCAGGTTCAGGCTCTGGCTTTTGTCGTGAATGGGGTATAGCCCGGCCGAGAGATATATTTTGATATCGTCTATCGCTATTTCCGGCTCAAAGAAGCCGTTCAGGCGCTGCAGGCTGGCGTCCTTCAGCAGCAGCACAAAATGGTCGCCGGACACGCGGGCTATATACTCGCCCTCCATCAGCTTTTTTTGGTATCGCTGGTACAGCCAGGCCAGGGTATGGTCGCCCTTGGCAAAGCCATAAAAGCTGTTGATAAACTTAAAATTGTCTATGTCGAGGGCGAGAAGGGAATACTCCCCCTCCGGTGCGCTTTGCAGGGTGTTTTGCCAGTCTAGGGTGAATTTGGTCAGGGTGTCGCCCCCGGTTACACCGTCCACAAAGGCCAGCTTTTCAAGGGCAAGCTGCTGCTTTTTCTTCATGCGCAGCAAATAAAACAGGCTGAAGCTGAACAGCACCACCAAAACCAGCAAAATGCTGTAGAAAAGCCGAACGACGATGTCGGTATTGGCCGAGACGGCCTTGGTGTCCACGCTGGAGATGAGGAACCAGTCATACACCTGGTCTATGGGGGTGTAGGCGGAGAAGCTTTTGCGGCCGGCCAGGGTCGTTTCAAAAAAGCCGCCCTTTCCGGCGCGGATATCGCTCTCCAAAGCCTTGGAGGTCTCCGGGTCGGTCTGGTAAATCATCCAGTACAAATTGTCAGACTCCAGGATGTAGCCATCGTTTTGAGAGCCGAGGAGGATATAGCCCTCGCTGTTGATGATATAGATGTACCCCTGCTCGGAATACAGGGAGATGGCGCAGAGCTTGTAAATTTCCTGCGGGGTATACTGCTGCTGTATGGTGCCCACCACCTTGCCGTCTATGTTCAGCGGCACGCTCAGCACAAAAATATCCTCGCCGGTGAGGCGGGAGACGGTGCGCTCTGAAATATTGGGCACCCCACCCATAGACAGGCGGAAATATTTCCGCCCGGAGATATCCACCTCGCGGCCGTCGGGAAACAAAGCCAGGCCCTCGGCGTTGGCCCAGGAAAACACCATGCCGCCCCGCTGGGAAGCATAGTCCAGAAAAATTTGTTTTTTTGTCTGCCCGCTGCCGGCGGTGGAAAAACGCTCGGCCAGTTGCTTAGACATCAAATCAAGGTTGTTCAGTTCCATCATCAGGCGGCTGGTGATAACATCCTTATTCTGTGTTACAATTTCGGTGAGGTTGATGCGTACGTCCTTATTAAGCAGGAACTGCGCGTAAGTCATCAGCAAAAACACCGAAGCCAGCAAGATAATATCCACAACAATGACAAGCAAAAGGGCGGGATTTTTGGGTTTTTTCTGTTTCGTCATTTTTCACCGTCACAACTTTGCCCAAGGGGTATATGATTGACCTGTACAGAAACTACGTTAGTATAGCATGGCTGTGCCAAAGGCGCAAGGCATAAGCACAAGAAAAACCTGTGCACAGGGGCGAATTTTGGAAAAAATAGCCAAAAATGGGATGTGGCAGGTGTTTCAATAGATTTGACATCTCTCAAAAAAGAATGTATACTAAAATTGTATAAATTATTCTGTGAGGCCAAGGCCACAGGCAGAGGATGCAAGGCTGCGCTTAGCGCATGCTTGTACTATAAGTCTTTACCATATAAAACACAATAGGAAACAAAGGAAAGGGGTTCTAACTGATGAAAATTTACCGTTGCAAACACTGTGGAAACATTGCCGTGCTGCCCTATGATTCCGGCGCGCCCATGTCTTGCTGTGGCGAGCCCATGATGGTGCTGGAGGCCGGCGTAACCGACGCGGCTGTGGAAAAGCACGTGCCCGCTGTGGAGGCCCAGGGCCTGGTATTGAACGTGACTGTGGGCGCCGTGGAGCACCCCATGACCGAGGAGCATTACATTCAAACCATCCTGCTGGTACAGGGGGACAAGGTGCAGTATGTGAAGCTGAAACCCGGCTCTGCCCCGAAGGCCAGCTTCACCGTAGAGGCGGGCCCCTATGAGGTGTATGAATACTGCAACCTGCATGGCCTGTGGAAGATGGACGGCAAAGCGTAAACACAAAGCAAAGAGGCTGCCGTGGGCCTGCCCCTGTGGGCAGGCCCCTCGGCCCTTTTGGCAAAGAGAAACGGGAAAAGGAGCATGAGGGCATGAATGAAGCAGTATCCGGTTTGCTCAACCAACAAATTCAAAAAGAGCTGTATTCCGCCTATCTGTATCTGGACATAGCAAACTACTACAGCGAGCAAGGCCTGGCGGGCTTTGAAAACTGGTTTTATGTGCAGGCGCAGGAGGAGATGGACCACGCCATGCTATTCCGCGCGTACCTTTTGAACAATGGCGTAAAAATCAAGCTGATGCCCATGGCGGGGCCCGACAAGACCTATGCCGGGTACGATGCCCCGCTGCATCTGGCGCTGGAGCACGAGCAGTTTGTCACGGCCTCCATTGGCGCCATTTACGAGGCCGCCCTGGCCGCCAAGGACTACCGCTCTGTGGAGTTTTTGAACTGGTTCATCAAGGAGCAGGGCGAAGAGGAAAAGAACGCCGGGGATTTGATCAAGAAATATGAGCTGTTTGGGCAGGACCCGAAGGCTCTGTATCAGCTAGACCAGGAACTGAAAACCCGCGCTTATGCGCCCCCCAGCCTGGTGCTGGATTAGAGCGGAAGGCGGAATGCGTGTCTAACCGTTCCCAAACGATAAAGCACTATGCTCCCTTGCCGGTGTTTGGCAGGGGAGCTTTTTTCATCGGTGCCTTGGCACTACTGGGTGTCGTCCAGCTTGTAGTCCCGGTCCTTCAGCTCCATGGCCAGGGCAAAGCTGCGTATTTTCTCTTTGTCGATGTGGGGTGGGCGCATGCCGCCGCCGCGCTTGGCCACCGTCCCCATGATGAGCTTGTCCCAAAAGCCCAGCTTTTCCTCCTTCACCTCGCCGCCAAAGCTGCTTTTGGCCGCGGCATGGGCCAGGAGCTCGCTGTCGAAGTTGCTGCCGAATTCATCCTGGCTTTCCTGCGGGGGAGAGGCCTTGCATAGAAAACAGCCAAACCGCACCTTCAAAAGCTCCTTTTTATATTTTTTGCAGAAATGGCGGGCCTGCCTCCGCAGCATACCCGCATAGATGGAGCCGCCCACCACCACAGCGTCGTAATCCGCCGGGTTTGGGTGCTGCCCGGCCGAGAGGTTGGCGAGGTCGGCCCCGTCTTTCAGGGCCTGGGCCAGCAGCTTGGCGCAGGCCTCGGCGGTGCCGTATTTGGTGGCATAGGCAATCAATGTTTTCATAGGGGCTTCCCTCTCTTTTGTTTGCGGTGTGGCACATGTTTTCTATAGGGGCAGGCGAAGGCCGGTGGCGTGCACCAGAAGGCCCAGCCCGGCCCCCAGGCAGAACAGCAGGGCGAGAATGAACAGGTTTTGCCGCAGGCTGCGGTTGGCACGGAACAAAACGGTGAGGCCGATGCCCGCGTTGCAGGAAAGCCCCGCCAGCACAGAGCCAAAGCTGATGGCCCCTTCGAGATAGAGCTGGGTGAGCAGCACCGAGGAGGCGCAGTTGGGAATGAGGCCCAAAAGCCCGGCCATCACCGGCTGGAAGATGCCAAGCCCCGCCAGAAAATGCCGGATGGCCTCCTCGCCCATTCCCTCCACCAGCAGGCCAAAGGCGAAGGTGAAGGCCAGAAGAATGAGAAAGGTGAGGGCCGTGTGGCGCAGGGCTGCCAGGGGCCAGGGCTGGCTCTCCTCGTGCTCGTGGCAGTCCACCTCGGCTATGCTGCCCGAAAAGCCCCCCCGCAGGCCGGCCGGCAGCAGCTTGCGCAGGGCCACATCCAGCAGAAAGCCCACCAAAAGCGCATACGCCAGCTTTATCAGCAGTATGGCCAGCAGCGCGCCGTAGCTGGCGGGCCGGGCCAGCATGATGGGAATGGCCTCGTCGCTGGTGGCGAGGAAGACCGCCATCAGTGTGCCCAGGCTGATGACCCGGCTGCCGTAAAAGTTGGCCGCCATGGCCGAGAAGCCACACTGGGGTACCAGCCCCAGTGCCGCCGCGGGCGCAAAGCCCCAGTGGCCCCCCCGCGCCAGCCAGGCCTCCATTTTTGTGCCCCGGCTGTGCTCCAGATATTCGATGAACAGATAGGCTGCCAGCAGGAAGGGCAGCATCTTCACCGTATCCAGTAGGGCATCCAGCAGGGTGGAAAAAATCAAAAACGGGCTCCTTTCTGTAAAAGGGGGCAGGGCGTGTGGCTTTCTAACGGTCTCAGTCAATTTTGAAGCTGTCCTTTAGTTGCACAATGCGGTTGAAGGTGTTTGGGTGCTTGGCATCCTTGCAGAAATAGCCCATCCGCACAAACTGGAAGCGTTCGCCGGGCTCCGCCCCTTCCAGGCAGGCCTCCAGCTTGCAGCCGGTGCGGGTTTGCAGGGAGTCGGGGTTCAGGTGGTCCAGGTAGTTGGTGCCCTCGGGCACGTCGTTCACGTCCTCCAGGGTAAAAAGGTGGTCGTAGAGGCAGGCGCTGGCTTCTACCGCGTGCTTCTGGCTCACCCAGTGGATGGTGCCCTTCACCTTCCGTCCGTCGGCGGGCTTTTCGTTCCGGGTTTCCAAATCGGCGGTGCAGAACAGCTGGGTCACATTTCCGTCCTTGTCCTTCTGCACCTCGTTGCAGCGAATGATATAGGCTCCCATCAGCCGCACCTCACCGTCCGGGCGCAGGCGCTGCCATTTGGGCGGCGGCAGCTCGGCAAAGTCCTCCCGCTCGATGTACAGCTCGCCCGAAAAGGCCACCTCGCGGCTACCCGCGTTTTGGTCGGTGGGGTTGTTCGGCAGGGGGAAGCTCTCCACCATCCCCTCGGGGTAGTTTGTGATGGTGACCCGGATGGGGTCCAGCACGGCCATGCGGCGGGGGGCGGCGGTGTTCAGCTCCTCGCGGATGCAGTATTCCAAAAGGCGGATATCCACCGTGCTGTAGGCCTTGGCCACCCCGGCCCGCTTCACAAATTCAATGATGGAGGAGGGGGTGTAGCCCCGGCGGCGCAGGGCGCAGAGGGTGGGCATCCGGGGGTCGTCCCAGCCGTCCACCGTGCCGGTTTCCACCAGCTCCCGCAGGTAGCGCTTGCTCATTACGGTGTGGGTGATGTTCAGCCGGGCGAATTCATACTGGTGGGGCTTCTTCTGGAAGTCAATCATGTTCACCACCCAGTTGTACAGCGGGCGGTGGTTTTCAAACTCTATGGAGCACATCGAGTGGGTGATGCCCTCCAAAGCGTCCTGAATGGGGTGGGCAAAGTCATACATGGGGTAGAGGCACCATTTGTCTCCGCTGCGGTGGTGCCAGGCATGCAGAATGCGGTAAATCACCGGGTCGCGCATGTTCATGTTCGAGGAGGCTAGGTTGATTTTGGCCCGCAGGGTGCGGCTGCCGTCCTCGAACTCGCCCGCCCGCATCCGGCGGAACAAATCGAGGTTCTCCTCCACGCTGCGGCTGCGGCAGGGGCTCTCGCGCCCCGGCTGGGTGAGGGTGCCGCGCATCTCGCGCATCTCCTCCTGCGAGAGGTCGTCCACATAGGCGCGGCCCTTCAAAATCAGCAGCTCGGCAAATTCGTAGCACTGCTCAAAATAGTCCGAGCCGTAGAAGACCCCGCCGTCCGGCACAGCCCCCAGCCACAGTAAATCCTGCTCGATGCTCTTGACATACTCGTCGTCCTCCCGCACCGGGTTTGTGTCGTCGTAGCGCAGGTTGAAGACGCCGCCATATTTTTTTGCGGCGGAGTAGTTAATCCAGATGGCCTTGGCGCTGCCGATGTGCAGATAGCCGTTTGGCTCGGGCGGGAAGCGGGTGTGGATGGGGCCGGGAAAGCCCGAGGCCAAATCCTCGTCGATGATATCATAAAGAAAGTTTGGGCCCAGTTCCAGCCCTTCGTTCCAGTCGCTCATAGTCTTGTCCTCCATGGTGGGGTGGCTTGTTTTTACAGATGTTCCAGCATGCGGGCCAGCCGCTGCCGCACCCGCTCCTCGCCCAGAATTTGCATCACCTCATGCAAATCTGGGCTTTGTTGTCGCCCGGTTATGGCCAGGCGCAGCACCATGGAAACGTCCCCCACATGGCCGCCGTAGGCCGCGGGGTTCTTCTTGTAGTCCTTGATATTGGCCGCAAAGCCGATGCTCTCGGCAAGGGTCTTCAGCCGGGCAAACCAGGCCTCGGCGTCCTCGCCGGGCTGGTGGTCATAGCCGGTCAGAATCTCCCGGGCCTTTTCGGCGGGCAGGCTCTCGGGCAGG
>CAYRFC010000118.1:6093-8253 GCA_964423365.1 uncultured Oscillospiraceae bacterium | reverse complement strand
TACGGCGGGTTTGGGCTGGCCATCTTTTTGTTTTTGGCGGCCTGCGTGTTCTTTTTTGCCTTTCGCATCCCGCGTGTGGCGCGCTACCTGCGCAGCACCAGCCGCCGGGGGCTGGTAAAGGCGGCCAAGGTGGACGGGACGCAAAAGGAGGAGGCGGCGCGAAAATCGGCGGTGTTTCTGGAGGATGGCTCGGCCACCCTGCCGCTGGACGTACTGGCAGGCGACACCGATACCATCAACATGAAAAGCACCACGGCGGGGCTGACCGGACGGATGATGACCCCGGCGGCGTCAACGGAGCCTGTGCCGCGGGCTCCGGCAACAGGCAACGCCACCGAGATGCTGACGGCCACGGAGATTTTGGGCGATGATGAATAGTGCTTGGCAGAAGAGGAGTGGGGAGATGGGCAGAGAGAAGGAAAAACAGAGGCGGAGCAGGGGGCGCATACGGCTGGGGCCAGTGGTTTTGCTACTGGGCCTATTTCTTTTTGTATTGGCGCAGCCGGTGCTGGCGGCCCCGTACGATGGGCAGAGCTATTTTGCGGTGGAGCAGCTCCACTGGGAGGAAGACGCCACCGTTACCCTGCGGCTGGCGGAGCCTGCGCCCGCTGGCAGCAGGGTGAACCTTTTTGCGTGGAACAAAAATGATGAGGACGACCCGGATGACGACACCTATACCTTAAAAGAGAGCTTTGACCTGGCCGAAGGGGACGAGACCTTCACCTACAGCGCCCCTTTGGACAAAACAGATAAAGCGGTGACCCTGCTGGCTGTGGTGACCGATTTGCGCGACGCTGAACTGCGTGAATTCGAAGGGCCAGCGGTGCAGGACAGCGAGCCAAACCCGCCCTTTCCGCGCGTAATTTTAGAGCGGGATATCACCATAAATCCGCCCATTTGTGGTCACCCTTGTTATGCCCCCTGCGACAGAACTGATGGCAAGGAATGCTCCCATATAAGCTATGGCTGCATCAACCTCTGCGTGGCCCCGCCGCCGGCACAGTGGCTGTGTACCCACGCCTGTGGGGTAACCTGCGACAATGCCGACCCGGATTCTTGCCTCCATAAAGATTGTAACCCGGCTTGCCGGGCTGACCTGACCCTGCCGGATGCCTGTACCCATGCCTGCGGGGAAGCTTGCTCCCTGCCTAACCCGGCAGACTGTGTGCACGCGGGCTGCGACAAATGCACTGCCAGCCCGCCCCCACCAGAGTGCACACACCCCTGTGGTGCTGACTGTGACCGTGAGGGCGGCCTGCCATGCGACCATGCAGTCTGCCAGCTTGAATGCAAAATTCCACCCGAAGAAGAACGGATGGAGCAGCTCATCCTGCAAAAGCTGGAAATTCTGCCCGAGATTCCACTTGGGGTAGAGCATGTGGAAAGTGTGAGCCTTGCCAAAATAGAGGATGCCCTATCGGACAACAGCTTTCCTTCTGCTGTACATGTGAAAAATGGCGATACGCTTCAGATAGAATTGACCTTTGCCAAAAACAAAGTGACATTTGATGAGGAAAACTCTGTTGTGATGGGCCTTAATGTAAAAGGCCTAGCGAGGAGTGTGGTAGCGAGTGACGAAAACGGCGGCAAGTGGAAAAAATTCCTCATTACCATTGAGATGGACAACCTGGATATTCCGATCAACCAAGAAAAACCCTTCGAATACTCACTGGTGTTTCAAGACCAAAACCAGAATCGATATACCGTTACACAGGATGGTGTACAAAACGGGGAACCCGCCAGAGATGAAATCACCTGTATGGGGCCATTTAGCTATACCATCACCTCTGCCCCCACAAGCCCGCTGGACGCGCCCTTTGAAATGGTGGCGCTGGAGGGAGACGAACTGCAATTCACACTGGCATCTACTGTGGCCGATGACGCAGAGGGCAATAGCAAGGCAGGGCGTCCTTTTGCCATCATGCAATATGGGGTAGCTGGGTCTGTACCCATCGTCCTTTCTCCACCCTATGATTTCGAGGCGACACAGCAGATTCTCTACCGGGCAAACCCGGCAGACGGCCTTGTAGACAATGCACCCATCCCGCTCAGCTCCGTTACCCTCACAGACAAGGCAGGGAATCTAATAGAGGATTCCCCAACAGAATGCGAAAAGTGGGTCCTCTACTACGCCAGCCCTGCCGCCCCGGTGGAGGATCG
>CAYRFC010000118.1:0-5993 GCA_964423365.1 uncultured Oscillospiraceae bacterium | reverse complement strand
CCCTACGGGTTCACTCCGGCGGCCCCGATACCCAATGAGGTGATTTTCCTGCATCCCCTCCAAATCACCTCGGTGCAAATGAACTCGGTGGACACAGAAAAAACCAAAACACCGGACAGTGACCATGCCATCAACGGTAGCCTCATTGAGGCCGTCATCACCCTGAACCATAAGACCTATTTGGACGAGCCTTTTACCATAGCGGGCCTTACGGCCGAGGAGAAAAAGCCCAATACCCGGCCCCAAAGCGGTAAGCCCTTCTATTTCTACGACCCCGAAACCCGCAGCTATACCGTGCGGCTGCTGCTGCCCAGCTACAAGAGCGACCCGGTTTTCGAGACCATCCACCTCACGGAAAACGGCCCCATAGAGCTCACCGTGGCCGCGCGGGACTATGCCGAAAACCATGCCGCCATGCAGAAAATCGCCGAGGGCATGGAGCAGGGCTACGCAAAACCGCTGACCTATTTTGCCCCGCTGGAATTACACAGCGTGAACATAACGGCCACCGAGATGCGGCAGGACAAGGACGGCTACCTCGCCGTAAAGGGCGGGGAGGAGATTGGCATCGAGTTTACCACCAGCCACCCGGTGCTGCCGGGGCAGATGGAGCTATTCTTGGGCAGCCACCTGGCCCAGCCGCAGTTTAGCGAGAAATATGCCGAGGGCGTCTATACCTATACCGCCCGTTATATCACGGGCGAAGCGCCGCTTTTGGAGCTGGAGGATATGGAAAAGCTGGCCCCGGTCTTCACTGTGGGCGACCTAATGGGCCAGAGTACAAAATATCCCGCGAACTATCAGGGAGAAAACCAAAAATGGACGCCGCGATACTATGCGCCCATCGAAATCACCGATGTCACCCTTTCCTCCAGCAACAAAAAGGACGAAACGCTGTTTGCCAAAGACGAGGACACCGTGTATGTGAATTTTACCTCGAACCACTTCCTGGAGCTTGAGGGGAGCATAGCGGGGCGGGGCTTCAAGGTAAGCAGCAAGCGCCCGGACTATGGCTCTGAGGTGACAGAATGGACGCTTTCTTACACACTGGCGAACAAGGACTTGCAGGATTTGGAGGTGGTTCCCTTCTCCTTCACGGCGCAGGATATCACCGGGAATGAGCCTGTGCGCTACACAAACCGCAGCCAGGGCGTGAAAAATGAGCTGGTGTATTACGAGCCGCTGGAGGCCACCGCCAGCATCGCCTCCAGCAACAAGCGGCCCGAGTACGCCAAAAATGGAGATACCATCACCGTGAGCCTGGAGGCGCAGCACAAAACCGCCCCGGCCGAGGCGAGCATCGGCAGCCGGGATTTGGCCGGGAACCTGGACTACAGGGAAAAGCCCGAGGTCACCCTGTCCCTCCCCGGCGGCGAGAGCACGATATCCGAGGGGGAGCTGTTCTTCACGGTGATGCTGGAGGATGCGGCGGGCAACACCCTCTCGGTGAGTGAGACCGAGGACGAAAGCAAGGTGACCTATGACCGCACCGCCCCCGAGGTGAGCATTCTGCCGGGCTTTGACGGGGTGACCAACCGGGATGTGAGCCTCTCGCTTTTGTACAGCGATATGTATATTGACCGGGAGACCCTCTCTTGCACGGTAAACGAGAGCGAGCGGGTGGCAAGCGGCGAAAAGACGAACCCCGCCGAGCCATCGGTCACCTTCACCCAGCCGCTTTCCATCTCGAAGGAGGGGGAATACAAAATAGAGGGCAACGTGTTTGATATGGCCGGGAACGAGGCGGAATTCAAGGCCACCTGCCGCTTCATCATCGACAAAACCGGCCCGGTGCTGCAATTTGACCCCGACCCCAAAACCTACGCCGCCGGGTTCTACCTCGGGCGCCTGTTCAGCATTGAGGAGGAGCTGGTGAAGGAGGTGGCCTGCACCCTGACCGATGGCGAGGGCGTGCACGACTGGGCGCTGGAGGCCCCCATTGAGGCCGAGGGGAAAAAGACCGTCACCTTCATGGCCGAGGATTTGGCCGGAAACGCTGCGGTGCCCATCACCTGCGACTTCTATATCGACGCCACCGCCCCGCTGCCCACCGTGCACGAGACACAGCGCGGCGAAGCGCTGGTGACAGAGGGGGAAAATGTCATCACCGAGGCGGGCACCACCCTTGTCATCGGCCTGGCACGGCTGCATTTGGGGGATGAAACCCCCGACCGCTTTACCAGGCTGGAGCTGCTGGACGAAAATGGAAACTTGGCCCAAAACCTGCTGGCCGGGGCCGCTGCCGCCGACGGTAGCTATACCCTTAGCCTGCCGGCGCTGGGCCGCTACACCCTGGTGGCCCAGGCGGCCGATGATGTGGACAACAACACCGGGCTGCTCTCTTTCCCCATCAACTACCGGGAGATGTACTGGCTGGAACTGGCGCTGCAGGGTACCCCGCTGGCGGGGCTAACCTGGGTGCGTGACGTGACCAATATGCAGCTGATGCTGGTAGGCGGCGCGTTTGTGCTGCTGGCAGGGGCTGCGGCAGCCCTGCCGCTGTGGCGGCGGCACAGCAGAAAAAGCAGACAGGGTAAAGCGGAATAGAAGCGATACAGTCGGGAGAAATCATCCATAGATAAGAGAGAAATGATGACGGATAGACCCATATGCACAGAGCAAGCCCCGGGGCCGCAGGCTTGCCCCGGGGCGGAGAACAGGGTGGCTGAAGCCTTTGACCGCCTGGAATGGGCGGCCAAAGTACAACAAGAGGTTTTGTATTTGCAGCGGGGCGCGCAGCAGATTGATGCTGCGCTGCGCCGCTTGCAGCTATTGCAACGGAACACCGGCCATACGGGCCTGCCTGCCTTATTGATGCAGGAGGATTTAGACCGTCTTGTTTCAGACATCGAAAAATACCGCTGCGAACTGGAAGGACTGAACCAAAAAATCACCAAGCTGGAGCAGGGGCGCGCCCAAAGCCTTACAGACCGGCCGGCCCCTGCACCCGGTACAAGGAATGAGACAGGTAGGTGAAAGCATGGAGGCACTGGTGAAAAATGGCCTGGTGGCCGAGCGGCAGCAGGAGGGGAGCCTTAGCTACCTGCTGCTGCAGCCGGGGCTGCTCTCTGCCACGGCGTACAAGGTGCTGCAAAGCCAGGAGAAGAACGGCTTTGTGCGCTGTGTGCGCGTTTTGGAGAATGGCCGCGACAAGCTGGTATATGACACAGAAAACCTGCGCAGCCTGGCGGAGCTGCTGCCCGGCCTTGCCGCGCCGGAATTTGCCCGCCTTGCGGCGGAAGCGCTGGATGCCCTGCTGCGCCTGAGAGAAATTGGCTTTTTGCAGCTGGCCAACACCGAGACCGGCCTGGACAGGTTGTTTGTAGAGCCAGAGAGCGGGAAAATTTGCCTTGTGTACCTGCCGGTGACCGAGGCGGTTACGGCGGAGCTGGGGAATGACGCCCTTGGCATTCTCAAATACCAGATGGACTGGGCCCTGAAGCAGTATCCAAGCCTGGGGGCTGAGACATTGGCGGCTTTTTGCGCGCAGTTGCATAGCCCCGGCAGCGGGCTTGTGCAGCTGCGCGAGGCGCTTGGGGCGTTGGTGCCTGTGGCGCAGCGCCCAGCAGAGCCCACAGGGAATATAGGCACCGGTACCATCAGCCTTTCCGGCGAGGTGGGGCATGCCAGTAGTGAGGTGTCCATGGAGGCCCAAGCCCAGACGGAAATACCCGCCGAGAGCAAAAAGAAAAAAAGCGGCCTGTTTGCCAAGGAGAAGAAGCGCCCCGCACAAAACGCCTACCCCGAGTATGAGGGGGGCGGCACCGAGGTGCTGGACGAGGTATTCTCCCCCCTGATTGTGCTGGAGGGGGTGCAGACGGCCAAAAAGCTGGAATTTGTTATAGACAGGCGCCAGTTTGTGATAGGAAAAAGCGCCGAGGCGGTGGATGGCCTGATTGATTTTTCCACCGCGGTGAGCCGCAGGCACTGCCAAATTACCAGCAACGAGGGCAAAAACTACCTCACCGACCTCGCCAGCGCCAATGGAACCTTCCTGAATGGCCGGAAGCTGGAGGCCGACAAGCCCGCCCTGATACATGAGGGGGACAAAATCAAGCTGGCGAACATCAGCTTTGTGGTGAAAGATATTTAAAGATATTTAGCAGTAGAGAAATGAGGGGCCCCTATGCTTACCTATCACTTTGATGCGGACGGCCTGACGGACGCCGGAACCACCCGGCCGGTGAACGAGGACAGCTGCACCATTTTGCGGCATGATGCGCTGGCAAACAGTGCGGTGCTGCTGGCGGTGGCCGACGGCGTGGGGGGTTTGCCCGAGGGCGAAACCGCCAGCGCCGAGGCCATCCGGCAGTTGAAGGTGTGGTGGGAGGGCATCGACTGGCCCAGCATGCCCACCATAGACGAATTGTTTGCCGGGCTGCCCCCCTTGGCGGAGCGGGTGAACCAGAGCATCCTGCACTTGGCGCGTGAAAAAGGCGTAAAATGCGGCACCACACTTTCGGCACTGCTGCTGAAGGAGGATGGCTACCGCTTTTTCCATGTGGGGGATAGCCGCATCTACCAGCTGCCTGGCGGCCTGTTTAGCACCCTGGTGCAGCTCACCGAGGACCACACCCAAAAGATGCCAAAGCAGGTGGAGGGGGCCATCATGACCAAGACCTATCTCACCGAATGCCTGGGCTACAAGGAGAGGTTCCGCTACCAGCAGGGGCAGGGGAGCCTGAAAACCGGCGAACTGTTTTTGGTGTGCAGCGACGGCGCCTACAAAAAGCACGAGGAGGCCCAGCTTGGGAAAATGCTGCGCAGGCAGAAAAACAACGTAGACAGGGCCTGCCACGATATCATCACCAGGGCCAAGGCCAAGGGTGAAACCGACAACCTGACCGCCCTTGTGGCGAGGGTGTGTAAATAGGGGGAGAAACCATGGCGCAGACGACGATTGTTCTGGCGGATTTGGACGCGGAATATTTGGACAAGCTGGAAAAGAGTTTTTTGCATGAGTTCGGCCATGCGGCCCAGCTTTCCCTCATCACAGACCCGGCCTATCTGGCCGAGTATTTTGCCAGCCCGCGCACTTTGGATATCCTGGTCATCAGCGAGGGATTGTATGACCAGGGCTTTGCCAAGCACAACATCTCGCACCTGTTTTTCCTGTGTGAGGAGGTGCCGGCTGCCGCAGACAGCGTAGAGCATCCAGAGCGGTATATCTACAAATATTCCAGCGCCAAGGAGGTGCTGGACCACGTCATCAGCCGCTCGGGCATCTCGCACAGCACCAAGCTGCGCGCCGGGGTGGCCAAGGTGCTGGCCGTCTATTCCCCGGTGGGCGGCGCGGGGCAAACCACCCTGGCAGCGGGCCTGTGCGCCGTGTTCGCCCGCAATTTCCGCCGCGCGCTGTATGTGAACCTGGGCGGTTTGCAGGATTTTGGCTTTTTGCTGCGGGGCAGCCAGCGGATGCAGCCGGGGGTGGAAAAAACCCTGGCCGCGGGCAGCCAGTATGCCTACAGCAAGGCAAAGCCCCTCATTGTGCCGGAGCTCTACGACATTCTGCCGCCCTTTCCCGCGGCCCTTGCCAGCCTGGGTCTTGCGCAGGCGCATTTTCTGCCCCTGCTCGAGCAAATCAAGCACTCGGGCGACTACGACTACATCGTGCTGGATACCGGGGCCGATTTCACCGCCGATACCGCCCGCTGGCTGGCCTACGCCGACCATGTGGTGCTCTTAACGCTGGCGGACGCACTCTCGCAGTACAAGCTGAAGATTCTTTTGCAAAATATCGATACCTCCGACCATGCCAAGTACCTGCTGGTTTGCAACCGCCATAGCGGGGAGACCAAGCTGAACCCCGAGGCCTTCGGCATGGCCCTGCCCCCCACCGAGTATCTGGCGGAGGATGCAGGGCTGAACCCCTGCGATAGCGAGGCGCTCTCGGCCAACCAGGGGCTGCAAAGGCTGGGGCAACTGTATCTGTAGGGGAAGGGAGAGAAACAGGATGGAACGGGACAGCATTGTGGCCGTGTTCTGCTGGCCGA
>CAYRFC010000117.1:0-8349 GCA_964423365.1 uncultured Oscillospiraceae bacterium | reverse complement strand
GCGGCGGGGTACCGGGATATTGTCTCTTTCCGTCATAGTACAGAAATCTGCAAGAAGGGAATTGGCTGCCCCGCCTGCGGCGGAGTACCGGGATATTGTCTCTTTCCGTCATAGTACAGAAATCTGCAAGAAGGGAATTGGCTACCCCGCCTGCGGCGGGGTACCGGGATATTGTCTCTTTCCGTCATAGTACAGAAATCTGCAAGAAGGGAATTGGCTGCCCCGCCTGCGGCGGGGTACCGGGATATTGTCTCTTTCCGTCATAGTACAGAAATCTGCAAGAGGGGAATTGGCTGCCCCGCCTGCGGCGGAGTACCGGGATATTGTCTCTTTCCGTCATCGTGCAGGAATCATCAAACGAGTAATTGGCTACCCCGCCTGCGGCGGGGTAGCGGGATATTGTCTCTTTCCGTCATCGTGCAGGAATCTGCAAGTTCGCCCCTACGAGAGCAAGAGGTGTGTGCTTTTGCGGGCGGAGCAGAGCCCCGCCCCTACAAAAGCATAAATGCCTGGTTTTGTTTTGGCCCTTAACTTTCCACTTTCCACTTTCCACTTTCCACTGAACCCAAAATTCCCTCCAAGGGGGGCAGGCTGCGCGGTACGGCATGCAGGTGGGTAAGCAAATACTGCTGGGCCACCCCGGCCAGTTGTCCCAACCCCTCGTTTGACAGGGTAAAGCTATATAGCTTGTCGGTTTCAGAATAAACGATGTGGCGCAATGCGGCCAGTGTTCCGGGGCCGATATTGCAGACAATTTCCTGTTTTTCCGCGCAGGGGCCGCAGAGCAGGGAGCCGTCCCCCGGCAGAAAGGCAAAGGGGCCTCCCTCGTAGCTGCCGCAGTGCTGGCAGGCCAGCAAATCGGGCAGAAAGCCCCCCTCGCTCATGGCGCGCATCTCAAACACGGCCTTCACCAGTGCGGGCGGCCTTTTTTGGCGGCTCAGCAGATACAGGCTGTTCAGCACGAGGCGCAGGAACTGCCCTGCCTCCTCCCCTGTGGGGGAGAAAATCTGGGCCAGCTCGGCCAGATAGGCCGCCAGATACAGGCTTTCCACCTGCTGGCGCAGGCCAAAAAACACCTCGATGGGGCTGGCCTCCTCCACAAACCAGGTTTTTCGCCCCTCGCGCAGCACCCATTCCGAATAGCTGTACTGCCCTGAGGCGCTGAACAGCTTGCTTTTTGGGTTTAGGCTGCCCTTGGCCGTGGCCGATATCACGCCATGCTCCTGCGTAAGCACCGTCAGAATGCGGCTGGCCTCGCCAAATTTCGTCTCCCGCAGCACCAGCCCTTTGTCGGTCACCTTCATTTTGCCGCCCCGTCATAGAGATCAATAATACGAAAATGATTTCCAAAATTTCAGTCCACAAAGCCCGCCCGGTTCAGGAATTGGGGGTCGTCCCGCCAGTCACTGCGCACCTTCACCCAGCACTGCAGGTTCACCCTGGCCCCCAGCATCTCCTCGGCTTCGGCGCGGGCCTCGCTGGCTATCTTTTTCAGCATCTGCCCGCTTTTGCCAATCACCATTCCCTTGTGGCTTTTCTTCTCGCAGTAAATCACGGCGTCAATGTCGATGAGGCCGCTGCCCTCCCGCTCGTGAAATTTGTCTATCTCCACCAGGGTGCCGTGGGGAATCTCCTGCCGCAGGTTCAAAAGCAGCTTTTCCCGGATGATTTCCCCCACCAGCGCGCGCTCGGGCTGGTCTGTGTAGGCGTCGGGCGGGAAGAAATGCGGCCCCGGCACGGCATAGCCGGAAAGGGCGGCCAGCAGGCTGTCGCAGCCCTCCCCGGTGAGGGCGCTTACCCCCAGCACCCGCGCAAAGGCCCCGGTGGCCTCCACCTTTTCCAGCCGCGCGGCCAGGGCCGGGAGGCTGTCCAGGGTGTCGGCCTTGTTCACGCAGGCCAGCGCCGCTGTTTTGCTGCTTTTTAAAGAGGCCACCAGCTCCTCCTCCTCGGGGCGGAAGGGCCCGTCCGGCTCAAAGAGCATCAGCACCACGTCCGCGTCGGTAAGGGAGGCGCGCACCGTGCCCACCATCTTCTCCCCCAGCTTGGTTTGCGGCGCATGGTAGCCGGGGGTGTCTAAAAACACGGTTTGCAGCCCGCCCTCTGTTACAATGCCGGTAACGCGGGTGCGGGTGGTTTGAGGTTTTGGTGTGACAATGGCGGTTTTCACGCCGGTGAGGCGGTTCAGCAGGGAGGATTTCCCCACGTTGGGCTTGCCCACAATGGCCACAAATACAGAACGATTTTCCTCTTGTTTTTTCAATCGATTTTCCTTTATTTTTAGCAATTTTTAGCAAATGTACCTTCTGATATTCACTATACACTGCGCGGGATATTTATGCGTGGATTATCCGGCCGGATTTTGGGATGAATTTTTTTTGCCGGGCTGATAGCCGAACACAAACCAGCCCGCCGCTGCCAGAGAGAGCAAAAGCAAGACCAAAAGCAGGGGGTTTGCCAGAAAAAAGGCAAATATGCCACGCCACACCGCCCATTTTCCAAACAACAAAAAGCCGCATATGGCCGCACCGATGCAGAACACCAGCACCGCCCCCGCCGCCATGTCCTTCACGGCGCCGGCCAGCTCATAGCGGTGTGGCTCGGGCTGGGCCACCGCCCGCTCCAGCGCCGAGTTCAGCAGTTCCAGCGCCAGCACGCCCCCCACCAGCACCACCAGCAGGCAGTATTCCAGCGGGCCAAGCCCAAAGAAAAAAGAAAATAAAAACACATAAAACCCGGCGCAGAGGTGGAAACGGAAATTCCGTTCCTCCCGTACCGCCAGGCCCACGCCCTTTGCCGCGTACACAAATGCGCGAAAAAAGGCCCCCATGCCTATCTCCTGTCCTCGTCGGGGTTGGTGTAAGACACCGTGCGGGGCAGCCCCAGCTTCATCAGGGCATTTTCCTCTTTTTCCCGCATATGCACCGCCTCTATGCCGCCGGCCTCGTGGTCGTAGCCCAGCAGGTGGTACATGGAGTGCACCGTGAGGTAGGCCACCTCGCGCTGCAGGCTGTGGCCGTAAAGCTGGGCCTGCTCCACAGCTTTTTCCATCGAGATGACGATATCGCCCAGAATGGCCGCGCCGGTCTCCTGGTTTTTTTCGTATTTTCCATCCTCATTCAGCGGGAAGCTCAGCACGTCGGTGGGGTTTGGGTTTTCGCGGTACTGCTTGTTCAGCTTGGCAATCTCCTCGTTGTCCACAAAGGTGACGCTCACCTCCGCCGGCTGGCCGAAGCCCTCCAGCTCCAGCACCGCGTTGCAGGAGCGGCGGATGAGGATGCGCAGCCCGGAAGGAATTTTTACAGCCTTCTGCCTGTTCGAAATGTAGACTTTGTGTGCCACAATACCACTCCTTAGCGTTTGTATTTTGCCGAGGCCTTCTCATAGGCCCGGATGATTTCCTGCACCAGCCGGTGGCGTACCACGTCCTTGTCGGAAAAGCGAATCTTCGCAATATCCTCTATATTTTTCAGGGTGCTCAGCGCGTCAATCAGCCCGCTGCGGTTTTTGTCCGGCAGGTCTATCTGGGTCACGTCCCCGGTCACCACCATCCGGCTGCCCACCCCCATGCGGGTGAGGAACATCTTCATCTGCTCGCGGCTGGTGTTTTGGGCCTCGTCCAGTATAATGAAGGCGTCATCCAGGGTGCGGCCGCGCATGTAGGCCAGGGGCGCCACCTCAATGATTTGCTTTTCCATCAGCCGGCCGGTGGCTTCGGTACCCAGCATGTCAAAGAGCGCGTCATAGAGCGGGCGGAGGTAAGGGTCCACCTTGTTCTGCAAATCTCCCGGCAGGAAGCCCAGCTTCTCCCCCGCCTCTACCGCCGGGCGGGTGAGCACAATGCGGGTGATTTCATGCGCCTTATAGGCCTTCACGGCCATGGCCACCGCCAGGTAGGTTTTGCCGGTGCCCGCCGGGCCCACCCCAAAGGTGATGGGATGCTTTTGAATGGCGCTGATGTAGGCTTTTTGGCCCAGCGTTTTGGGGCGGATGGGACGGCCCTTGTCGTTGATGAGGATGAATTCCCCGGTCAACTCGGCCACCTTGGCCTCCTCGCCCTCCTTGGCCAGGGAGATGCAGTAACGCACCGCCTGTTCATCCAGCGGCAGGCCGCTCTCTTGCAGCTTTACCATGGCGTTCAGGGTGTTCACGGCGGCCTCCACCGGGCCCGCCTCCCCCACAGCCTTTATCTCGGTGCCGCGGTACACCAGCGATACGCCAAATTCTTCCTCAATCAGGCGGGCATTGCTGTCGGCGTTGCCAAAAACGGCCAGCGCCACCTCCATGTCCTTCACATCCACCTGCTTTTCTATGCGGCTCACCTCAAGTTTTATTGAATTTTGCCAGAATTTTCCTTAAATTATGGTTATTATAGCACAAATTCATTCAGAAACAAATCTTTTTTTCATTTTTATCCTGTCTTTCTTGAGAAAAATCACACATTTGGGTATACTGATACAAAGGTAGAACCCACGAAGGAGGCCACATGGGCACAAAACTATTTGGAAATGGCATAAAGCCCAGCTGCGACACCTGCACCTACGGCAGGCCCGCACCGGATGAAGTGATGATATTGTGCCGAAAGCTGGGCCCTGTAGCCGCCAGCTACCACTGCGGGCGCTACACCTATGACCCGCTTCGCCGCATTCCCAAAAAGCAAAAACCCTTGCCGGAGTTTATCCCCGAGGATTTCAGCATCGACTGAGGCACTTGTCTCGCAACAATATATAAGTAAAGGAACCGCTGGCGTGCCAGTGGTTCCTTTGTGCTAAGTAAGACCATTAACAAGGAAAGGGGCTTCCTATTTCCTTAGGTGGAGGTGCCATTTCCCTCTACAGGCCGCCTGCTCATCTCGTCCATCTGCTCAAAATGGTACTGGGGCAGCTCGGTGGCAATTTGCACAGTGATTTGGCCACTGCTTCTCGCTTCGGCCAGTGCCTTCAGCCTGGCCTTCATCTCGTCTTGGCTCATGGACAAAAGGTTTTGTAAGCTGCTGTTGTGCCAAAACTGTGTTATGTCGTCTGCTATTCCCAACACACAACGGTCGCGCTCGGCTATCGTCAGCTTCTTTTCATCGGCAATGTGGTAGCTGACCTGGAGGTACAGGGTACAAAAAGACCCATCCGGCTCCGTTTTGTAATAATTCTGAGAAAAGCCGGCGTCCTCTCTCGGCTTCCCGGTTTGCAGGCTGCGCACCAGCGCCGCATTTTCCTGGCCCGAGGCATAGACGCTGAGAAGAAACGCACGTTCCTCCCCGGTGAGGGAAACCACATAGTTTTGCTGGGCAATGTCCTGGTTGATCCGCTCATTGCGTTCATAGTCCTCATTGGCCCAGTCAATTAGGGCTTCATTAAAAACTGCCACGGTCATTTCCCCATAGCCCGGTGTTTTAAGGGCCAACAAAGAGTCAAAATCCGCCGCTGTGGCGTGGGGGGGCTCCTCCATAAGATTTTCAGAATTCGTGCTCCGAATTTCGTCAAACTCCTGCTGCTCCTCCCCGGTGGCCTCCCGCAGCCCGGTCAGGGTTTCGCCCTCATACACCGCCACCAGCTCCGGCATATCCGCTGTAAAGCTTGTATTTCCCGCAGAGTTGGTCACCCAGCCGTTGATTGCATCATAGATGCCACGCACCTGGCGGCCATTCCAAAACAGCTTAGCCTGCCCATCCCACTCGTTCAGCTCATAGCTTATGCCAAAGGCAAGATAGGGCTCCAGGTCTCTGTCCCATTCCATGGTTATCTGCCGCAGGCTCGCGTCATCCAGTTTCATCATCGGCTTGCATTCGGCCAGTATTTCCAGCTCCAAAGCGGCAGAGTTCCACTTGTCTTGCAGCCTCTTTATCTCCGCTTCCGCGGCTTCGTCCAGGGCGTTTTCATCCTGCAATTCTTCTGCAGTTCTGGCGTTCAGCATGGCCTGCATGCCCTCTGCCACCGCGTTTTGCGCGCCGATGTACTGCCCCACCGTCAGTGCGTTGGCATCCCGTATGGTCAGCACAAAGGAATATTCCACCAGGGGGAGTTCCGAGACATCAAGCTGCCCGCTTACATAGCCGTTAAAATCCCGGCTCTCCCAGCGCTCGGCCACCAGTGGCACCAAGACATTGAGGAAGAAAAAGGCTGTCTCGTCACTGTTTTTCTTTTCCAGCAAAGTGGTATCCTGGCTCACCCGTTCCAGTAGGGCCATCATTTCTTCTGTGTCGATGCGCTGCCAGACTTTCTCACGGTATTCAGCCACAGTCATCTTCTCATACGCTTCAAACCGCAGGGCCAGCAGCTTTTCATACTCCGCCTCGCTAAAGCTGGCGCTGGGCCGGGAGGGGCTGGCCACACGGGGCGCGGCTGCGGCGGAGCTGGCAAACACCACCGCCACCCCTGCCACCAGCACCAAAGCCGTGAAGACCGCCAGAACAGAGCGTTTTTTCGTCTTCATAATCGCACGTATCCTTTCCTCAATGGCGTTTTTACTGAAATTGTTGCACAGTGGGGGAAAGCCGCTCTTTTCCTCCTCCATTTGAATCAGAGTGCGGGCATAGTCGCCCCGGGCATTTTCACCAAAATAGCGCACCACCGTCTCATCACAGGATAGCTCCATGTCGCGGTTTGCCAGAATATACATCAGCCAAACCAGCGGGTTAAACCAGTGCAGGCACAGGGCCGCCGTAAGCAGCAGTTTCGCCGCCGCATCAAAACGCTGAATGTGAATGAACTCGTGTGCCAGAATATAGTCTATCTGTGCCGTATTTCCCCAGTCCAACCCCTTGGGCACCAGAATGACGGGACGGAACACCCCATAGGTAAGCGGTGCCGAAATGCGGTCGGATTGACGAAGCTGCACTGGACGGATGGTTCTGTACCCAGCAAGCAATGCGTTTAAGCGGGGGTTCTCCACGGGCAGGGCCTCCCGAAAAACGCGACGGCTTCTGCCGTAGGCCACCGCAAAGTAGGCTGTGCAGGCCAGCCCACCTATGAGCCAGACCACCAGCAAAGGCGGGAGGCTGGACCGATGGGGAGAAGCCGCTGTGTTCTGTGCCTCTCCCCTCGCCGCTTCGGGGGCTGACAGGGCAGGCTGTGGGGCCGGGACGGCTACCATGGGTGACTGCACGGCCCGCACGGCGGGCAGGGAGTAAAAGCTGACAGGTGAAGGGATGGAGAAAGGTAGCAAGAGGCGCAGAAGCACCAGAGCCCAGAGAAACAAAAAAGTTTTTTTGGGCAAGCGGTGCATGGCAAGTGCCCGAATAAGGATGACCACCACAATCAGAACCGCTCCAGCAATACTCATCTGTAAAATTTTCATGCTAAGCCCCTCACTCCAAATCGCCCACGATTTGCTTTAGCTTTTCAATTTGGACCGCAGAAAGGTTTTTTCGGCCCACTAAGGAGGCAAAAAGCTTGTCTGCCGAGCCATCGAAGACCTTGTTAATCAGCTCGTCGGTTTCCTTCTCTTGCACCAGCGCCTTGGGCACCAGCGCATGGCAGAGAAAGTTTGGCTCGCTACGTGCAATGGCCCCCTTTTTGATGCAACGCTTGATGATGGTATAGCTGGTGTTCACATTCCAGCCAATCTCCTGCTTCAGCCTTTGCGCAATATCCTTGGCTGCCTGGTCCCCTTCCCGCCAGAGAATATCCATTACTTTTAGCTCCGAATCAAAAAGTTTTCCATCCAAGCTGCACGCCTCCATTCATAAGACTGGAATAGT
Source organism: uncultured Oscillospiraceae bacterium (assembly GCA_964423365.1). GTDB lineage: Bacteria > Bacillota > Clostridia > Oscillospirales > Ruminococcaceae > JAAYCI01. Next base: position 656 of record CAYRFC010000117.1, on the reverse strand, counting down.
ATGGCTACATACTACCACTGTAGTATGGCATTGTCAAGCCCTGTCCACTTGAATGTTTGCAAAAAAACCGCCGGCCTTTTCCCAAGGCACAGCGGTTATTTTTTGGGCCAAAAGCCCCTTCTATTTCACAATAATCACCTGCAGGCTCTCCCAGATATACACCCAGCCCAGCAGCACCGTATAGGCTGTGAAGGCCAGCAGGTAGATTTTCCGGTTTTTGGAGGACTCGACCCGGCGGCTGATGACGGCAATGAGCACCACCGTAACCACCACGGCCAGCATATCCACAAAACCGCTGATGGCAGCCGTGCGCACGCCCAAAATGGTGTCCTTGGCAAAATACAGGCAGCCCAGCAGCACCAAATGGGCCCCCGGCAGCACCAGCAGGGGGGTGACGGCCACGGCATAGCCCACATGGCGCGAACGGACCATGATGAAAAATATGAGCAGAGATAAAATTAAAATGGCCGCACTCTCCCGCAGCATACCGCTCCTGCCCCCTTTCTTCTGCCTTTTGTACCGCTTGACTAATTTCTGTTTCCTATTATAATAGAAATGTTCCGGTTTGTAAAATTTAGATTGCTTCTGTGGCTCAGGGGTAGAGCAGCTCACTCGTAATGAGCAGGTCATCGGTTCGAATCCGATCAGAAGCTCCA
>CAYRFC010000116.1:0-8414 GCA_964423365.1 uncultured Oscillospiraceae bacterium | reverse complement strand
ATTGGTGTGAGGAGGAATCATGTGTAAGGGGGGTTGCGGCGCCCCGTCCTTACAATTGTTAGTATACAGGCCATTTGCGAAAGAATTTTGATAACTTTATGAATAAATTGAAAACAAACCGCCCTGGCACCTTGCGGCACATCAGGCCTTTTGGCCGCCCGCTTCTCCGCCCGCCAGCGCCTGCCATACCTTGTCTATATCCACACCCTTTTCCTGCTGGTACTTGTCCCGCCCCAGCAGGGCCTTCCATTCCTTGTTCTTCATCACCCCGCCGCCACGGCCCACGGCCAGGGCCGCTTTGCGGTTGGTAAACACCACCGCCACCTCTATGGGCACGTTCCGGGCCTTGGTCTTTTGCAGGGCGCTGCGCAGGGCCTGTACGTCCCGGTTGCCCTCCAAAATGGGGTTCGGGAAGTATTCCCGGGTGTCCTCATAGCCCACACGCAGCCAGTCCTTATCCTGCGGTGTGCCATAAATCTCGCCGCTGTAGCCATACGCTTTCAGGCCAATGACGCCAAACACCCCCACGGCCAGGGCGTCTACCTGCGCGTCTGGCGCACCCGGCACCGGGGCCAAAAAGCGGTAGCCGTTCGAGCGTGCAAAACGGCGCAACACCCGCACGGCCTTTTGGGTGCCATAGTCTCGGCCTTTGTTGTTTTTGGCGGTGGGATGCTTGTACTTATAGTATATCATAAAAATGGCGAGCCCCACGGCCAGAACGGCCACGCCGCCAATGATGAACAAGGTTTGCTGGCTGAACAATATGGTTCCCCCTTTATCCTATGCCGCGCGCAGCATGCCGCGGGCCAAAATGCAAGATATAGTGTAGCAGATTCCGCCCATTTCTGCAACGCATAGCCACCCCATGCCCGTGTGCGGAAGCAAAATGCAAAAAAATGGGCCAAACCATTTGACAAGAGCCCCGCCGCATGATATCATTAGTTTTGCATCTGCGCTGCTAGCTCAGCTGGATAGAGTGACTGGCTACGAACCAGTAGGCCGGGGGTTCGAGTCCCTCGCAGCGCACCATGCAATCTCACCTTACATCGTATGTTTGGTGGGATTTTTTGTTATTTACTGTATTTTTACCCCTTGGGGCACCCTTTACGCCTTGCCAAAACCACCGTATAGCAGAAAAAGGAGATATATCTATGGATAAGCAGGCACTACTTCGGCTTAAAAACGGCAGCGATGTGCGCGGCGTTGCACTGGCGGAATCTGCCGGCGACACCGTAACACTGTCTGCGGAGGCGGCGGGGCGAATCGCCGCGTCGTTTGCCGGCTGGCTGGGAAAACGGCTGGGCAAGCAAAGGCTGCGCATTGGCGTGGGGCACGATTCCCGCCTGACGGCAGAGAGCTTGAAAGAGGCCATTCTTCGGGGGCTGTGCGCGCAGGGGGCCGAGGTGCTGGACTGCGGCCTCGCCTCCACACCCGCCCTGTTTATGGGCTGCGTTTTTGAGGAGACCGCCTTTGATGGCGGCATTATGATTACCGCCAGCCACCTGCCCAAAAACCGCAACGGAATGAAATTCTTCACCCCTGAGGGCGGGCTGGACAGCCGTGATATCACCGCGCTGCTGGAGGGCGCGGCCAGTGTGGCGTATGACGCCTCAGGCGCGGCGCAGCCCTCCCCCCTCATGGCACAGTACACGGCGTTTCTGCGCCGCAAAATTGTGGAGGCGGCCGCCCTGGGCGAGAGGCCCCTCTCGGGGCTGCGGGTTGTGGTGGACGCGGGCAATGGCGCGGGCGGCTTCTTTGTGCATTCCGTGCTGGAACCACTGGGCGCCAACTGTGCCGGAAGCCAGTTCTTGCTCCCCGACGGCCACTTCCCCAACCACCAGCCCAACCCCGAAAACAAAGAGGCCATGGCCTCCATAAAAGAGGCTGTTTTGCGGGAAAAGGCCGACCTCGGCATCCTCTTCGACACCGACGTCGACCGCATGTCTGCGGTGCTTTCAGACGGCAGCGAAATCAACCGGAACGCCCTGATTGGCATGATGGCGGCCATTTTGGCCCCCGAATACCCCGGCGCCACCATCGTCACCGATTCGATTACCGCCGACCGGCTGACCGATTTTCTGGAGAACAGGCTGGGGCTGCACCACCACAGCTTCAAGCGGGGATACAAAAATGTCATCAACGAGGCCCTTCGTCTGAACCGGGAGGGCACGGTATGTCCCCTCGCCATTGAGACCTCCGGCCATGGCGCGCTGAAAGAGAATTATTTTTTGGATGACGGCGCCTATATGGCGGTGCGGATGCTGGCCGCAGCCGCGAGGGCTGCCGCCAGGGGCCAAACCCTGGACGCCCTGCTGGACGGGTATGTGGCCGACTGTTTGGAGGAGGAAATCCGCCTTCCCATCACCGGGGAAGATTTTGCCGCCTACGGCCAGACGGTGCTGGACAGCTTCAAGCGCCGCGCGCTGGCACAGGGCATTCAGGTGGTGAACACCCACGAAGGCGTGCGGCTCCGCTTCGGCGGAGGCTGGGCCATGCTGCGCATGAGCCTGCACGACCCCCTGCTCCCGCTCAACCTGGAAAACGCCAGCCTCCAGGGGCTGCAAGCCACCCGCCAGGCGGTTCTCGCCCTTTTGGCGGGCTTTGAGCGGCTGGATGTTAGCGGGCTCTCGGCCCTGCACAGGTAAGAGGCCCGCAGGCTAGGGAGGATGCTTTTCCGCCGCCGTGGCTTTTGGCAAAGGCGGCACAGGCTTCATCGCCTCTTTTCTATTGCCCGGCCCCCGCCCTGCCACCCGGGGTATGGTGGCCCTCGCCCTGGCCCCCGGCGGCCGGCATGGTCTCCCGCCCGTGGCGGTTCCGGTGCGCCTCTATCTCGCCCTGGATATCGCCCACGCTGTGGTGGGAATAGGCGTCAACATTCAAATCCGGCACCATCCCGGCCAGCTCCTGCACCAGCAGGTATTTTCCCGCCGACATACCGTGCCCGTGGGCCGCCTCCACCAGCGGCCTGTCTGCCAGCAGGTATTCTATGGAGGCATTGGCGTGATGCGGAAGCACCGCCGTGTCCACCGTCGCCTGCAGCCCCGCCAGCAGGCTCTCCTGCCGGGCGGCGTCATCGGTTTGCACCGAGAGCACCACAAAGGCGTTTTCCGCTATATACCCATTCAGTGTCACGTCCCCCATCAGCAGGGCCACCGCCTCCTCGTAGGGCAGGCCCTTTAGCGCAAGGCCCCGCAGCAGCAGCTCTGCCTCGGGGTTCAGCCCCTGCGCGGCAAGCACCCTGTCGAAGCGGTTGATGGACAGTTCTATAGATGGGTTGACGTCGATGCTGACCAGGGTGGTTTGGGTATTGTACACCGCATAGCCCGCCAGCAGAAGCCCCGCACACAGCACAAAGACGGCGGCAAGGCCGGCCAGCGCCTTGAACGGCAGGGTTTTTCCGGGCACCGCCACCACGTCGCCCAGCTGCCAGCCCGGCCTTGCCCGCACCGTTTCCACAAGGCCGCTGTTCTTCAGCAGCACCGCCCGGCCATTTTCTATCTCCATCACCACGCCGCGCATTCAGTTCCCCTCCCGGCTGCCTGGCAGGAAGCTCCGCATGGCGGGGTAGTCTCCCCGCAGCAAAACCGCCAGCATCACAATATATTTACGGTATTTCTCAATGGATTTGACCGAGACCTCCAGGCAGGCCGCCAGCTCGGCCTGGGGCAGCTTCCCGCTTTTTTGAAAGCTCTCGCAGAGGGGCCCGTTTTGCAGCAAAGCCTCGGCCGCCGCCCGGCACAGGCTTTGCGAGCGTTTCTGCCGGGGCCCGGCCTTCGCCAGCGCGGCAAAGGCCACCCCGTAGCCCTCCAGCTCCTGCTGCAGGGCGGATATTTCGTCCGCCAGCTTCTGCCGCTCCGCCTGCCTGTTGTACTGCTCCATCGAAAGAGCCAGGTCCGCCGGGCTGTAGTCCTCGCCGTCCGGGTAGAGGGGAACGGTTTTGGCGGCCTCCTTGCCGTTTTTTCGCACATCGTCCAGCACGCGGCTGCGAATGCACAGCCTGGAAAAAGAGGAAAAGCCGCCCCGCCCCGGCTGGTACTGGCCAACGGCGTGCACAAAGGCCAGCATACCCACCGAGAGCAGGTCGTCAAAATTGCCGCCGGTGACATAGGGTTTTATGGTGGCTTTTATCAGGGGCAGATAGTCCTCCAGCAGCCTGTCCATTTCCCGCCGCTCGGTTTTGGCACACTGTACCCGCTGCTCCAGCTCCTCCACACCCCCGCCCCCTTTCCCGGTTTCCCGCACGACGCTACTATAGCACAGATTCACCGGCTTGTTATGGCAAAAGCCGGTTTTGCCTTTTCCAAAGCATTTTCCGCCCCACAGGGGCTATCCTGTATGAAAAACAACACCGGCCAAGCAAGACCGGTGTTGCCGCCCGCCGGAAAGGCGGGCGTGTATTTCTTCCTGATAGTGCTCCTAATAGTGCTCTAGTGATGTGCTTCGCCCGCGTGCCTGCCGTGGTTTCCGCCGCCCTGCCCGGCATTGCCGTGGTAGCTGTGCCCATCCTGGCTTTGGTGGGCGGCATAGCGGGTGCCGCTGTGGGTGTGGGTGCCGGTGCGGGTGCAGCTTGTTTTGGGGCACACCGCATAGCTCTCCGCCTGCCCTGTGTAGCTGCCGCTGTGGCGGCCCCCCGCCAGGGCGGTGACCGAAAGGGCAGACACCAGCAAAACCGAAATCGTCAGGGAAACCAGCACTTTTTTCTTCAAACGCATTATTTTCTCTCCTGCCATAGTATTAACGGTCAGGGGCACGGCAACCAGCCGTGCTCATTTCCGTCTTGTTGCTCCTTTCAGGAGCTTATAGATAGAATACGGAGAGAGCGGGCAAAAAACGTAGGGCCTGCCCCAATTTTTTTCGGCGGCCCCGGCCTATGGCCTGGGCAGGGGGATGTGGTGGCAGCAGTCTTCGCAGGCCCTCTGCCAATATTCCTCCAGCATGGGCTTGAATTTGGGGTGGGCACAGTTTTCCAGAATGCTGCGGGCCCGCTCCCGCGGGGTGAGGCCACGCAGGTCGGCCACGCCCTGCTCGGTAATCAGCACCATCACGCTGTGCTCGCTGTGGTCTGCATGGCCCACGGCGGGCACAATGCTGGACAGGCTGCCCCCCTTGGCGGTGGAGGAGCTGGTGAAGATGGAGATGGCACCGTTTTGGGTGAAATCTCCCGAGCCGCCAATGCCGTTCATCAGGCGGGTGCCGCCGATGTGGGTGGAGTTCACATTGCCGTAGAGGTCGGCCTCGATGGCGGTGTTCATGGCAATGACCCCGAGGCGGCGGATGATTTCGGGATGGTTGCTGATTTCCTGGGGGCGGATGACAATTTTGTCCTTGTACCGGTCATAGTTTTCAAAAAACAGGGCCAGGCGCTCGGGCGAGAGGGCCAGGGCGGTGGTGGAGGCGGAGAGCGCTATGCCCGCGTCCAGCAGGTCCAGCACTGAATCCTGCAAGACCTCTGTATAGATGCGCAGGTTTTGGAAGCGGGAGTGCAGCAGCCCGGCCAGCACGGCGTTGGCCACGCTGCCCACCCCGCTTTGCAGGGGCAGCAGGTTTTGGGGCAGGCGGCCCTTTTCCACCTCGCTCTCCAAAAAGCCAATCAGGTTTTTGGCCGTCTGGCGGGCATCGTCGTCCAGGGGGGCCAGAGGGTTCGGCTTGTCGGGCAGGTCGGTCATCACAATGGCGGCCAGCTTTTCCGCCGGGCAGCAGAGGTAGGGCAGGCCGATGCGCTGCTGGGGCTGGGTGAGCGGGATGGGCTGGGTGTTTGGCGGCAGCGCCACATCGTAGATGTCGTGCAGGCCTTTGAGGCAGAGGGGCTGGGCGCTGTTCACCTCAATGATGACCTTCTCGGCCACGGCCACCGCCACGTTGCTTACGCCCCCCGAGGTGGAGAGAAAGATGTGCCCCGCCTCGTCTATGGCCACCGCCTCGATGATGGCGAGGTCGATTTTGCCAAGGCTGCCGTTCTTCATATAGACGGGAAGCTGGCTGAGGTGCAGGTCAAAATAGTCCACATCGCCGCAGTTGATGGCGTCGCGCAGCAGCTTGTCGGTCTGGTAGGCGTAGCGGCGCTTCAGCACCCCCGCCTCGGTGAGCAGGGTGTCCAGCTCCGGCCCCACCGAGGCCCCGGCTATTAGGGTGATGCCCAGCTTCTCGCCGTTTTTGGCCCGCTGGGCCAGGGCGGCCGGCACGGCCTTTGGGTCGCCCGCCGGGGAAAAGCCGCTGGTGGCAACGGTCATGCCATCGCGCACAAGCCCGGCGGCCTGCTCGGCGCTCATGATTTTTTCCCTGTACGGCGCATACAGCATTCTCTCTGTCTCTGGCTGGTTCATGCTTTTTCCTCCATGTGCCTTTTGGGCTGTTGTTCGGGATGGGCCGGCAAATTCCTTTCTATTATACAGGAAAAAACCGAAAATGGCAGGGCAGGCCGGAGAAAAAGCAAAAGAGAGGCCCTTCTCCCCGCCTGCACCCGCTTTGCGCAGAAGGGGGATTGTGGCAGGCCGGCGTTTGATGTATACTATTAGGAGGAACCTGCACGGAAGCTCCATGCTGGCACCAAACACACAGCCAAACACGCCTCCGCCTCTGGGCGGTTTTTTTGTAGGCTGCCACACCGGCACAAAAGAACACAATGGGGTATACTGGACACAAGGAAAGGGGCATGAACATGAACTATTTTTTGGGCTTTGACGGCGGGGGCACCAAGACTGCCTGCCTGCTGGTGAATGAGAAGGGGCAGGTGTGCGCCACGGCCGAGGGGGCGGGGGCCTCCTGGCGGCAGCACGGCGCAAGGCAGGTGGCCGCCACCATGCAGGGGCTGGCCCAAAGCTGCCTGCGCGAGGCGGGCACCTGCTTTGCAGAGCTGCTGGGGGTGTGCGCGGGGCTTCCCCTGGTGGGGGAGGACGCAGAGGGCGACAGCCAGCTGCACGCGGCACTGGCCCCGGTGTTCCCCACCCTGCATCTGGTGAACGACACCGAGGTGGGCTGGGCTGGCTCCCTTGCCTGCGAGGCGGGTGTGAACGTGGTGGCGGGCACAGGCTCTATTGCCTACGGCTGCGATGAGAGCGGCAAGGCGGCGCGCAGCGGCGGCTGGACAGAGCAGTTTGGCGACGAGGGAAGCTGCTACTGGCTGGCCCTGCAGGGCATGCAGCTTTTCACCAAGCAGGCCGATGGCCGCAGCCCCAGGGGCCCCCTGTACGAGCAGGTGCGCCGGGAATATGCCCTGGAAAACGACTTCGACTTCATCCCCCTGGTGCTGGGGGAAATGCTGCCCTACCGGGAGAAGACTGCCGCCTTCCAAAAGCTGCTGAGCGACGCGGCGGACGAGGGGGATGCGGCGGCCTTGATGCTGTATACCCAGGCGGGCGAGGAGCTGGCGCTGATGGCCCAGGCCGTGAAGGAGGCGCTGAATTTCACGGCGAAGCCGGTGGCGGTGTCTTACTCCGGCGGGGCCTTCAAGGCCGGGGAGAAGATTCTGCGCCCCTTTGAAGCCGCCCTCACCGCGCAGGGCATGCGGCTTTCGCCGCCCCGGCTCACGCCGGTGCAGGGCGCCGCCCTGCTGGCCCTGCGCCGCTATGCCCCCGCCGGGTTTGCCGCCGCCCGCGCCACACTGCTGGAAACGGCGGGCAACGCACGCTAATGCTTCATACTATTTATGCGTCAAGGGCCGCCAACACTTGTTGGCGGCCCTTTTGGGGTTACTGCCCTTGCAGGGAACAGCATACCAAGCCGGGCTGCTTTCTTCTCGACCATTCTTGCGCACTTCGTTCCGCTTCTCAAAAGGCGGCAAGGTGCATTTTTGCCGCAAGCTCTTGTGTGTGCCGCACTAAAGCTGCCCACTGTGAAGCTCAGTGGCCCTTGTGCTTTTCTTTTTTCTTCTGGCTGCGCAGCGCATATTTTTGCCGGACCTCCTGCTCCTTCTGCCTGCGGCTCTGGGTTTTTCGTTGCTGCTTTTCCTGCTGCCGCGCAAGGGAGATGGCCTGCTGGGCCTTGGTGCCCACCCCCGGCCGGGCCAGCTGCTTTGCTATGGCCCGCTGGAGGCGCTTTGGATTCTGCTCAGATGGTCGGCGGCGGCTGGCTGCTACTGGTGGGCTAAAAACCAAGTGCTGCCAGTGTTCCAGCAAAAACGCATAGACCTCGCTGTCGGTCGGCTCGGCGCCAAACAGCACCTTCGCCACCCGAAGCTGCCCGTTTTCCTGCCGCTGGTACACCCCCACCCAGAAGGGCGGGGCAAAATACACCGTAAAGCTGCTTTTAGACACAACAAAACCTCCTTGGTTTACACAACAAAGAAGGGACAACCAAGGAGGCAGGTTACTGACAGTGTGTGCACTGCGCCCGGACTACCGGCCGGGCCGTGTTTTTATCTTTGCACGTATTCTCTTGTATTTCTATAGTAGCGGCAAGCGCACAGAAAAGCAAGC
>CAYRFC010000115.1:0-8765 GCA_964423365.1 uncultured Oscillospiraceae bacterium | reverse complement strand
AAAGCCAAACGGAATTTGTGTTTTGCTGTGAAAGCTGAGACAAACCCGGCCTTTGGCTTTGCATGAACAGACGCTGAGACGAAAAAAGACTTATAATGACTTTGTTTCTTATTTAACGTACGCACTTTTTTGCAAAAAAACTATTGACAGATAACGAAGCGACAGGCTAGTATATAAATGTGCAAACCGGATGAAACCACCGGGAGAGACTGCAGCCATGCAGCGCCGAAGGGGTTCAAACTCTCAGGCAAAAAGACCGGTGGTGGACGGTGACTCTGGAAAGCCCGCAGCTCGCTATAATAACACGGGCACCGAAGAAGCAATTCTGTGTTTGGCCTTGGGCCGAATGCGGGAGAATCTTTCAGGTAAAGCAACAGAGGCGCAGGAGTTTTCCTGAGCCTCTTTTTCTTTTACTTTTTTTCATGGGATTCAATTTTATTTTATACTGAAGTATTTATCGCCAGAAAGCAAACAAAGGAGGAACAGACATGCAGACCAAAGAAAACCTGCTCTACACCAAAAGCCATGAATGGGTGGAAAAAACCGGGGAGGGTACCGCCAAAATCGGCATCACCGATTTTGCACAGAGTGAGCTGGGCGACCTGGTATTTGTCAACCTGCCCGAGGTGGGGGACGCTGTGACTGCGGGGGAGACCTTTGCCGATGTGGAGAGTGTGAAGGCTGTGTCGGACATCCACGCCCCGGTGGGCGGCAGTGTATCCGCCGTGAACGAGGCCGTGCTGGATGAGCCCGAGACCATCAACAAGGACGCTTACGCCGCCTGGCTGGTGGAGGTGGAGAGCGCCGAGTTTCCCGCCGGGCTGCTTACGGCGGCCGAATATGAAGCCTTTGTGAAAGAGGAGGGGTAAAATGGGCGGATACATCCCAATGGCCAAATGCGAGCAGGAGGAAATGCTGGAGGCACTGGGCCTTTCCAGCATGGACGACCTGTTTGCAGTGGTGCCGAAGGAGCTGCTGGCCGCGCCGCTGGATATGCCGAAGGGCAAAAGCGAGTATGACGTGCGCCGCATCATGGAGGATTTTGCGCGGGACAACAAGGTGTTTAAGAGCATGTTCCGCGGCGCCGGGGCCTACCGGCATTATGTGCCCGCCGTGGTGCGCAACATCTCCTCCAAGGAGACCTTCCTCACTGCCTACACGCCCTACCAGGCGGAAATCAGCCAGGGCAGCCTGCAAATCATCTTTGAATACCAGACCGATATCTGTGCCCTCACCGGCATGGACGTCTCCAACGCCTCTGTGTACGACGGCGCCACCGCCGCCGCCGAGGCCATCACCATGTGCCGCGAGCGCAAGCGTTTGAAGGCCCTGCTGCCCGAAAACTGCCAGCCGGATATTCTGGCGGTATCCAAAACCTATGCCCACAGCCAGGGCGTGCCCTGCGACATGCTGCCTGAGAAGGACGGCCTGATTGACCTGGACGTGCTGAAGGAGAAGCTGGAGGACGAGACGGTGTCCTGCGTGCTGGTGCAGTCTCCGAACTACTATGGCCTGTTCGAAAACGTGGAGGCCATAGTGGAGATGTGCCACGCCAAGGGCGTCAAGGTCATCATGTCCTCAAACCCCGTGGCCCTGGCCACCGGCCAAACACCGGGCGAGCTGGGGGCCGATATCGCCGTGGGAGAGGGCCAGCCCCTTGGCCTTTCCATGGCATACGGCGGGCCCTACCTTGGCTTCATGGCCTGCCGCGACGCCATGCTGCGCCGCCTGCCGGGCCGCATTGTGGGCCAGACGGTGGATGCCGACGGCCGCCGCTGCTTCGTGCTCACCATGCAGGCGCGCGAGCAGCATATCCGGCGCGAGAAGGCCAGCAGCAGCATCTGCTCAAACCAGGCCCTCTGTGCCCTCGCCATCAGCGTATACCTGGCGGCCATGGGCCCCGGCGGCCTCTGCGAGGTGGCCACCCAATGCTACACCAAGGCCCATTACCTGGCCGAGGAGCTGGAAAAAGCGGGCTATAAGCGCCGCCACACGGGCGAGTTTTTCCACGAGTTTGTGACCGAATGCCCCTCCGGGGCTGAGCCGCTTTTGCAGCAGCTGGAGGCCGACGGCATTCTGGGCGGCCTGGAGGTGGACGGCGGCATCCTGTGGTGCTGCACCGAAATGAACACGAAAAATGAAATTGACCGGATGGTCAGCATCTGCCGGGAGGTGGCCGCGATATGAAAACAGAACCCAAGCTGATTTTTGAAAAAAGCAGGCCGGGCCGTGGTACCTTCATGCTCTCTAAGGGGAACCTGCCCCCACGGGCCCTGCCCGAAAACCTGCGCCGCAAAAGCGCGCTGCCCCTGCCGGAAATTGGCGAGAGCGAGCTGGCCCGCCACTATTCTGAGCTGGAGCGCCGCACCCATGGCGTGAACAACGGCTTCTACCCGCTGGGTAGCTGCACCATGAAGTATAACCCGCGCATCAATGAGGAAATTACCCAGATGTTCGGCTTCAACAAGGTGCACCCCCTGCAGCCGGAGCGCACCGTGCAGGGCTGCCTGGGCGTTCTGCATCTGGCCGAAAAGCTCTACTGCGAAATCACCGGTATGGACGCCATCACCTTCCAGCCCTCGGCGGGTGCGCACGGCGAATTCTGCGGTATTGCCATGATGAAAGCCTACCATGAGAAGAATGGCGAGGGGGACACCCGCACCGAGATTTTGATTCCCGATGCGGCCCACGGCACAAACCCCGCCTCGGCGGCCATGAACAACTATAAGGTGGTCACCATTCCCTCCGGGCCGGACGGCTGCACCGACATGGACGCCTTCCGCGCTGCGGTGGGCCCCAAAACCGCCGGTGTGATGCTGACAAACCCGAACACCCTGGGTATTTTTGAGAAGAACATCAGCGAGATTACCCAGCTGGTGCACGACGCGGGCGGCCTGTGCTACTATGACGGCGCCAACCTGAACGCCGTAATGGGCGTGTGCAACCCCGGCGCCATGGGCTTTGACGTTATCCACCTGAACCTGCACAAGACCTTTTCCACCCCGCACGGCGGAGGCGGCCCCGGCAGCGGCGCGGTGGGCTGCAAGAAGATTTTGAAGCCCTTCCTGCCCCTGCCCATTCCCGCACACACCAAAAACGGCTATATTCTGGACGACAACCGCCCCGACAGCATCGGCAAGGTGCGCAGCTTCTACGGCAACTTTATGGTGGTGGTGCGGGCGCTTACCTACGTGCTCTCTCTGGGCAGCGACGGCATCCGCGAGGCGGCCCAGGGCGCGGTGCTGAACGCCAACTACATGCGCACCAAAATTGCAGACGGCAAGTACCTGGCCTATGACCAGCCCTGCATGCATGAGTTTGTGCTGAGCCTGAGCGAGCTGAAAAAGGAGACGGGTGTTACGGCGCTGGACGTGGCCAAGGGCCTCCTGGACTATGGCATCCACCCGCCCACCATGTACTTCCCGCTGATTGTGGACGAGGCGCTGATGCTGGAGCCCACCGAGACAGAGACCCGCCAGACGCTGGACGAGGCGGCCGAGGTATTCAACCTACTGCTGCAAATGGCGAAGGACGAGCCACAGAAGCTGCACGACGCGCCCTTCACCACCCCGGTGCGCCGCCCGGACGAGGTGGCCGCCGCGCGGAATCCTATCCTGCGCTACGATTTTGACCAGCAAAACTGATTTTCCGGGTGTATAGCCCTGGATGACCCCTTTGCAGGCCCCGCCCTTTCCTCCCCGGAAGGGCGGGGCACTTTGCATTTTTGGGGCAGATATGGCATAATGAAGCGGATGGAAAATTATACTAGGAGATAGCCGATGCGCTGCGGAGTTTCAACCTCTTGCTTTTTTCCGGAAGACACCCTCCGGTCCCTGCAAAAAGTGGTGCAAATCGGCTCGCCGGTTACCGAGGTGTTTTTGAACACCTTTAGCGAGGTGGAGGAGGACTATGTGCAGGCGCTGCGGCGGGAGGTGCGGCGGTCCGGCATTCAGGTGGTGGCGGTGCACCCCTTTTCCTCCATGCTGGACGGCTTTTTCTTTGCCTCCCCCTACGCCACCCGCCTGCAAGACGGCCTGCGCCTTTTTAAACGGTATTTTGAGGTTTGCCAGGCGCTGGGGGCCGACAAGCTGAATTTCCACGGCGACCACGACTACAGTGCCAAAATTTTCCCAGACAGCCGCTATGTGGAGCATTTTGGGGCGATTGCGGCGCTGGGGCGGGAGTATGGCGTCACCCTCTGCCACGAAAATGTGAGCTACTGCCGCCTGGGAAACCCAGAGGCCGTGCGGGGGATTACCCCACTTTTGGGCGAGGACGCCGCCTTTACGCTGGACATCAAGCAGGTGCAGCGCCATGGCGGCCCCAGTGTGCAGGCTATGCTGGATGCCATGGGAAAAAATATTCGCCATATGCACATAAGCGACCACGACGGCACCCGGGACTGCCTCCCCCCCGGCACCGGCCACTTTGACTTCAAGGCGATGATACGCTTTTTGCGAGAGACAGGGTATCGGGGGGATTTGATTATTGAACTGTATAGCGATGGGTTTAGCAGCCTGGATGAGCTGGCGGAATCCATGCGGTATATCCAGGCTTTGCTGAACGAGGAAAACGAGGAGGTCTTGCCATGAAATGCCCTTACTGCGGCGCCATTGATTCCAAGGTGATTGACTCTCGCCCCACCGATGATGCGGCGCGGATTCGCCGCCGCCGGGAGTGCCTGGTGTGCAAAAAGCGCTTTACCACCTATGAAATTGTGGAAACAGTGGCGCTGATGGTGGTGAAGAAGGACAAGCAGCGGGAGGCCTTTGACCGCGAGAAGCTGATGCGTGGGCTGATGCGGGCCAGCTACAAGCGCCCGGTGTCTTACGAGATGCTGGAAAACATGGTGGACAACATTGAGCAGACCCTGCTTTCCACCTATGAGCGCGAGGTTTCCTCCATGGAGGTGGGAGAGCTGGCCATGAAGGAGCTGAAGGGGGCCGACGAGGTGGCCTATGTGCGCTTTGCCTCGGTATACCGCCAATTCAGCGATGTGAACACCTTTATGGACGAGCTGAAAACCCTGCTGGCCCGCCAGGGGGGGCTGGGGGAGGAGCAGGGGGATGCTTGACAGCCGCCCCCCGCTTTGGTAAACTGGGAACAAATAAAATAGCAGGTATATGTTGTTTGAAAGCCTGCCCACAGGAAAGGGGAATACCCAAGTTGCGCAAAACTGCCTAGAATTGTAAGCAGAGATGGGCCGCGCATTGCGCGGCGTTTGAGGCGGAGGAATCCGCCTTGGCATCGCTGTTTGCAGGCAGTTTTGGCAAGGGGGGATTCTCTTTTTTGTGCCGTTTTGCGTTTTTTGCAAAATTGCCGGAAAGCCTTCCCCGCAGGGCTGCCGGTATTTTTTTACAAAAAATGATTGCAAAGGCGGCGAAATGCCATGTCACTGATACAGATACACAACTTACATTTTTCCTACCCCGGTGCGCTGGAGCCGGTGTTTTCGGGCGTGAACCTGGAGCTGGACAGCCGCTGGCGGCTGGGGCTGGTGGGGCGGAACGGGCGGGGGAAAACCACCTTCCTAAACCTGCTGCGCGGCCAGCTGAAGGGCCAGGGCAGCATATTGGCCAGCGAGCAGTTTGAGTATTTTCCCCTGACCGCTGTGCAGCCGGGGCAGACGGCGCTGGAAACCGCGCGGGGCATCGTGGCCCCCTTCAGCGAGTGGGAGCGGGAGCTGGCCGCCCTGGCCGGGGCGGGCACCGAGGCGGCCATGCAGGCCTATGGCGAGCTGGAAAGCCGCTACAGCGCCGCAGGCGGCTACACCATAGACGAGATGCTGGCCGCCGAGCTGGGCCGGCTTGAGGTGGGAGCGGAGGTGCTGGCCCGGCCCTACGGCAGCCTCTCGGGCGGCGAGCAGGTGAAGCTGCAACTGGCGGCCCTGTTTTTGAAAAAGCACCACTTTTTGCTGATTGATGAGCCCACCGACCATCTGGACAGCCTGGGGCGGCAGGCCGTGGCCCGCTGGCTGGCGGGCAAGCAGGGCTTTCTGGTGGTCAGCCACGACCGCGCCTTTCTGGATGCGGCCATTGACCACGTGCTCTCCATCAACCGGGCCGACATAGAGCTACAGCGCGGCAACTACAGCAGCTGGCGGGAAAACCGCCAAAGGCAGGATGATTTTGAACGTGCTGAAAACCAGAAGCTGGAGGGGAGCATCGCCCGCCTGCAGGAGGCGGCGGGCCGCACCAAGCGCTGGAGCGACAAGATAGAAAAAAGCAAAAAGGGCGGCAAAGGCGTCAGCTACGACAAGGGGCCCGCCTCGGTGGACAAGGGCTATATCGGCCACCAGGCGGCCCGGATGATGCAGCGCAGCAAGGCCATAGAGCGCCGCCAAAACCGGGAGATAGAGGAAAAACAGAGCTTGCTGAAAAACCTGGAGGAGGCCCAGCCCCTGCGCTTTCAGCTGCTGGCCGCACCCAAGAAAACCCTGCTGCGGGCCGAGGGGCTGAGCCTGTGCTTCGGGCAGCGCCGCCTGTTTGAAGACCTGAACTTCACGCTGGATGTGGGGGAGCGGGTGGCCCTGCGCGGCGGAAATGGCAGTGGGAAAACCTGCCTGCTGAAGCTGCTGCAGGGGCAGCTTGCCCCAAGCCGGGGCCGGGTGCAGCGCATGGGCGGCCTGGTGGTGAGCCATCTGCCGCAGGACACCGGTTTTTTGCAGGGCTCCTTGCGGAGCTTTGCCCAGGGCCGGGGGCTGGAAGAGAGCCTGTTTCTGGCCCTGCTGCGCAAGCTGGACTTCTCCCGCGGGCTGTTCTGCCAGGAGATGCAGAATTACAGCGCCGGGCAGAAAAAGAAGGTCTGCCTGGCGGCCTCGCTGGCCACCCCGGCCCATCTGTTTCTTTGGGATGAACCGCTGAACTACATCGACGTGCTGAGCCGGGAGCAGATAGAGCAGGCGGTGCTGGAAAGCGCCCCCACCCTGCTATTTGCCGAGCACGACAGCCTGTTTTCCCAAAGGGTAGCCACCCGGCGGCTGGAGCTAGGCCGGTGAAAAACGCGAGGGAGAGCGGCGCGGGTTGTTCTGTGCTATACTGAATATATGACGAAACAACAGGCAGATAGAAACTTTGCCGGAAAGAGGCGGGGATGATTTTGGTGAGGAAGGCGGCGGAGGAAGACAGAAGGCAAATAGCCTACTGCATTGCCGAGGCGTTTGAAAAAGATTTTTCCTCCCTGTGCAAGAACACACAAAGGGTGGCGGATGCCATAGAGAGTGGTATTCAGGTGGAGCGGTTCTATGTGGCACAGGAGGCGGAAGCGGGCCTTGTGGGGGCTTTGGCGCTTACGGATTGCGGGGGAAGGGCCTTGCGTACAGATGCAAAAGCCTACCGGAAACACTTTGGGCTTGTGAAGGGAACGCTGGCCGCTCTGGTGCTGAAAGAAGAGTTTGAAAAACCGCTGGAATACCCCGAAACTGTGGGGTTTTTGGAGTTTGTTTGCGTGCGGAAAAGCTGGCAGCGGCGGGGCGTTACCACCCGAATGCTGGAATATGTGACACAAAATGCGGGCTATGCCGCGTATGAACTGGATGTGACCAACATCAACGAGGGTGCCATACAGTGTTACCAAAAATTTGGGTTCGTAGAGTATAAACGGAAAGCGGTGAAATTTTCCGGGCAAAAGGGCTTCAATGAGTTGATTATCATGCGGTGCCAAAAGGGCTGAATGCCGGATTTTCTGTATACGAAGGCTCTGCCGTTTCCTCTCGGCGGGGCCTTTTGCGTTGCACTGCCTATACTTTCTTAATTTAGTTGACTAAACTAAGAAAGTATAGTAAAATAAAATACAGGCCAAAAGAAAAACCGGCAGAAGCGCCCAAGGAATGGCGAAGCCTGGCCGGAATGTGGTACAATAAATGCTGTGCGAAGCACCCGTTTACAGCCCAAGGGAACTGGCGGCGGGTGAAGGAGGAAGGATGGACAAGTTGGATTTTACCCTGCCGAAGCTGCGCCGGGAGGAGGAGGCCGCCCTGCGGCTGCGCGCCCTGTTTGAGCAGAGCGGCTACCGCCTGTTCCGCCTGGGCAGCTTCGAGGAATATGACCTGTACATGCAAAACCGCTCCTTTTTGAAAGGGGCCGACATCATCTCCTTTACCGGGGCGGATGGCCGGCTGATGGCGCTGAAGCCAGACCTGACCCTGCCGCTGGTGAAAAACACCCCGGACGGCGAGCTGCGCCGGGTGTATTACAATGAAAATGTGTACCGCCGCAGCCGCCAGAGCGGCGAATACCGTGAGATTCACCAGATGGGCCTTGAGTACATTGGCGCCAGCGGCCCCGAGAGCGAGGCCGAGGTGCTGCGGCTGGCCGCCCAGAGCCTGGCGGTGATTGGAAAAGCGGCGCTGGACCTCTCCCACATGGGCTACATCGAGGCCATGCTGGCCCCCTTTGGCGGCAGCCCCCTGCGGGAGGGCGCGCTGGCCGCCCTGCAGGAGAAAAGCCCCCACGGCATGCGGCAGGCGGCCGCCGCGGCGGGCCTGCCGGAGGAGACGGGGGAGAGGCTGGCCGGGCTGGCGGCGCTCTCCGGCCCGGTGGAGCAGGCGCTGGAAAAGGCCCGGGCGCTGGCCGCCGGGCTAGGGGAGGCCGAGGCTCCGCTGGCCGAGCTGGAGGCCCTGTGCCGTGCGCTGGGTGAGGCGCCGGGGGTGGAGCTTCGGCTGGATTTTTCTACCCTGAACGACATAGATTATTACAACGGCCTGATTTTCCAGGGCTTTGTGCAGGGGGTGCCGGGGGCGGTGCTCTCTGGCGGGCGGTACGACA
>CAYRFC010000114.1:0-8766 GCA_964423365.1 uncultured Oscillospiraceae bacterium | reverse complement strand
CCCTGCACCGTTTCTGCCTGCGTTCGCTATATCTATATTTTGTTCATCTGCTCTAGGCATTTGACAGCCCCGCAAAATTTGTTACAATATGGTGCAGAAAGAGCCAGACGGTGAGGAGCGTATACATGAAAAAGACAGTCAGGCTGATGGATGTGGCAAAGCTGGCCGGGGTGGGCGTGGGCACGGCTTCCCGGGTGATAAACAACCACCCCTCTGTGCGGGATGACAAACGCCAGCGGGTGCTGGATGCCATTCAAAAACTGGACTACCAATGCAACGAAATTGCACGCAGCCTGAAGGCCAACCGCACCAAAACGGTGGGGGTTTTGATTCCCGACATTGCCAACGAATTCTACGCCGACGTGGTGCGCGGCATTGAGGACGCGGCCAGCAGCCAGGGCTATACCTACCTGCTGAGCAGCACCGACAGCAACACCGAAAAGGAACTGACGGCCATCAATATCATGCGGGAGAAGCAGGTGGATGGCATTGTGCTGCTGTCTCACACCGCCGCACCGGAGCTGCTGCACTTTATAGAGAGCAATGCGCTGGACGCCGTGCTGGTGGCCTCTACCTCGGGGCCGGCCTCCATTGCCAGCGTGAATATCGACAACCGGCAGGCCGCCTATGAAGCCGTTTGTCATCTGGCGCAGCTGGGGCATACCCGCATTGCCATGGTGTGCGGCCCGCAGAACGACCAAAGCGGCGGCGTAGACCGCATGAAGGGCTACCGCCAGGCCCTGGAGCAGCACCATCTGCCATTTGGCGAGGAAACCCTGGCGGTGGGCGTGAACTACACAGTGAAAGCAGGCTATGACTGCACCTGCCGGCTGCTTAGCCGCCGCCCAAGGCCCACAGCCATCTTTCTGGCAAGCGACTACATGGCCATAGGCGCGGTGCGCGCCGCAGAGGAACAGGGCCTGCGCGTTCCCCAGCAGCTCTCTGTGCTGGGCTTCGACAATCTCTCGGTGGCAGAGTATTTCACACCGGCGCTCACCACGGTAAACCAGCCGCGCTACCGCATGGGCCTGGAGGCGATGAAGCTGCTCTTTGAGCTCATCCGGGGCAACCCCTCTGCGCAGCGGAAGCTACTGCTTCCCCATGAGCTGGTGGTGCGGAATTCCACCACGCCGCTCAGTCAATATGTCTAAACTTTTTTCAAAAATATGGTAGATTTCGCATATTGACAAATTTCGCATGAATCTATAGTATGTAAGCAATGGAATCGATTCAAAATTTAGGGTTTTTCCCGTTTTGGGCATCCCCCATGCTGTGGCGCTCTATAAAAAAGAGCCGGGAATATCATGTGGGAAGAAATGGAATCGATTCCAAATACGATTTTTGGGAGACACGATGAGCGCAGGGTGTTGGAATGAAATGGTGTGGGATGGCCGCCCGGCCATCCGGCTAGAAGCGGCGGGGTATGAGGCTGTGCTGGTTCCCTCGCTGGGGGCGAATGTAATTCGGCTGTGCTACCACGGCGAAGGGGAGGAGCTGGACATTCTGCGCAGCCCTGCTACGGCGCAGGAGCTGCTGGAAAACCCCTATGCCTATGGCGTGCCCATCCTGTTTCCCGCCAACCGCATTTCCGGCGGGCAGTATGAGTGGGAGGGCGTGCGCTACACCTTTCCGCAAAATTACCCAAACGGCGTACATATCCACGGGGTGCTGCACAACCGCGCCTGGCCCCTGCCCGCCTGCACGGCGGGAGAAGGAGAGGCACGGGCCCTGTTTACCTTGAACACCGATGAGGATGCGGCCTTGCGGGAGCATTTCTCCCAGCCTGCGTCCATCCGGCTGGAGCTTATTTTGAACGAGAATGGCCTGTTGCACCGCTTTAGTGTGGAAAACCGCGGCAGCGCCGCCTTTCCCGTGGGGCTGGCCTACCATACCGCCCTGCGCGTTCCCTTCTGCACCGGCAGCGGCGGCGTGCGCCTGCATGTTCCCCTGGCGGCCCGCTGCACAGACGACCCCATAGACAGGCTGCCCAACGGAGGCCACCAGCCTTTGGACGATTTTGAAAGCCGCATAGCCACAGAGCAGGGGGCGCCCCCGCTGGAAAAAAGAGTGGATTACCTGTACACCGCCAAAACACCGGGCGGGGAGGCCGTGCTGTGGGACCCCCATTGCAGCCGGGAGGTGGTGTATCTGGCGGGCGCCGAAAACCGGTATTGGATTTTGTGGAACCAGAATGCCGCCGAGGGTTTTATCTCCGTAGAGCCCCAAACCTGGCTGACAAACGCAATGAACCGGAAAGACCCCGCCCTGGACGGCGCCATTTTTGTGCCCCCGGGGGAGACCTGGAGCGGAGACTGCCGGCTGTATACACGCCCCGCCACGCGGCACTGAAAGGGCCACGCGGGCAGGCCTCCCGCCCAAAGGAGTGAAGACATGCCAGAAAACATCTTGGAACTGACCAATATCCACAAGAGCTTTGCCGGTGTGCCGGCCCTGAAAGGCTCCGGCTTTGGGCTGCGCGCGGGCGAGGTGATGGCGCTGGTGGGGGAAAACGGCGCGGGTAAATCCACACTGATGCGGATTTTGACCGGAATCTACCAGATGGACGAAGGGGAAATTCTGTTCAAGGGCCGGCCCGTAAGGTTCAAAAGCGCCAAGGAATCCAGCGCGGCGGGTATTCAAATCATCCATCAGGAGCTAAACCTCTTTCCAAACCTCTCGGTGGCGGAAAACATCTTTCTGGACAACCGCGACATGCTGCGGCATGGGCTGGTGAACTGGAGGGCGGCACGCCGCCGGGCGGCGGAGCTGATTGCCTCCATTGGCGGGGAATTTGACGTGAACGAAAAGGTGGCGGCGCTGACGGTGCAAAACCAGCAGATTGTGGAGATTGTGAAGGCGCTGGCCACCAATGCAGAGGTGCTGATTATGGACGAGCCCACCAGCGCCCTGCCGGAAAATGAGGTGCAAAACCTTTTTCGCACCATTCGTCGCCTGAAAGAGCGCGGCGTGGCTATCATCTATGTCTCGCATCGGCTGAACGAGATTTTTGAAATTTGTGACCGCATTACGGTGCTGCGGGACGGAAAAATGGTGGAGCAGATGGACACGGCCCATGTCAGCCAGCAGCAGGTCATCAGCCTGATGGTGGGCCGGGACGTGGAGAAGCTATACCCCAAAATAGAGGGAGAGGCCGGGGAGGCCGTGCTGGAAGTGCAGCACCTGGCCGATGCCGAGGGGCTGGTAAAGGACATCTCCTTCACGGTGCACCGTGGCGAAATATTGGGCCTGTACGGGCTGATAGGCAGCGGCGCAACCGAGTGCCCGGAGATGATTTTTGGGCTGGGCGTCCATGTGCGGGGCCGGGTGCTGGTGCAGGGAAAGGCGCTTGGCCGGCTGCGGGTGCCCCGGGCCATTGCGGGGGGCCTTGCCTATGTGCCTGCCGACCGGCACCGGCAGGGCATCATCACCCAGCTTTCGGTGCGGTTCAATACCTCTCTGGCCATTCTCAGGCGCATTTCCGGCCGTCTTTTTGTCAGCCGCCGCCAGGAGAATGCCGTGCTGGCGGAATACCGGGAAAAGCTCCATATCAAGTGCGCCTCCGGCGAACAGCTTACCACCTACCTCTCGGGCGGCAACCAGCAGAAGGTGGTTATTTCCAAATGGCTGGCCACCCAGCCCAAGGTGCTGATTTTGAACGACCCCACCCGCGGGGTGGACGTGGGCGCAAAAGCCGAGATTTACGGTATCATCAGCCAGCTGGCCCATGCGGGCATGGGGGTGGTCATCACCTCCTCCGACATCGATGAGATTCTGGGCATGGCCGACCGGATTCTCGTATTCAACAAGGGGCAGATAACCCGGGAGGTGCAGCGCAGCCAGGCCAACCTGGAAACGCTGCTGGCCGCCGCAGTCTCGGCCTGAAACACCCGCCTAGCGGCCCCATAGCAGACGGTGGCAGTGCCGGAAAGGGAGAAACAATTTGGAAATGAACCACAGCAAATACCGGGCAGGCAGCCTGTGGCGCGGCCTAAGCCGGCGCACCGAACTGCCCATCATTCTGTTCACCCTGCTGGTGTACACGGTGTTTTGGGTGGCTGCGGCCAACTTCCGCGGCGGCACCAATTTCATGATTATTGTACAGCAGATGGCCATCAACGGCATTGTGGCCCTGGGCATGACCACCGTCATCATGATTGGCGGCATGGATTTGTCTGTGGGAAGCATCCTCTCGCTGTGCGGGGTGTGCGGCGGCATGCTGGACAACGCGGGCCTGCCCATCTGGCTTACCATTCCGCTCACCCTGTGCCTGGGCATGGCGGCGGGCGCGGTGAACGGCCTGCTCATCACCCGGTTGCGCATTCCGGATATCATTGTAACCATGGCCACCATGAACATCTTCCGGGGCCTGGCCGTCATCATCACACGTGCCCAGTGGATTACCGATTTTTCCCCCGCATTCAAGCTGATTGGTTCCACCAAGGGTGGGTTTTTCAGCGTGCCGGTGCTCTGCTATCTCGGCGTCATTGTGGTTTTTGCCTTTATGCTGGGGAAGATGAAT
The DNA here is from genome assembly GCA_964423365.1 of uncultured Oscillospiraceae bacterium. Classification (GTDB taxonomy): domain Bacteria; phylum Bacillota; class Clostridia; order Oscillospirales; family Ruminococcaceae; genus JAAYCI01. The sequence continues at coordinate 4,247 of CAYRFC010000114.1, read as the reverse complement.
TTTGGCCGGAAGCTCTATGCCCTGGGGGGCAACCCCATGGCGGCCAGGCTGATGGGGCTGAACGTCAACGCGCTAAAGCTGAAAGTATACACCCTGAACGGGCTGCTGCTCGCCATGGCCGGGCTCATTTTCGCCTCGATGTTCAACAACATCCAGGCCGCCACAGCGGCCACCGGCCTGCAATTCCAAACCATGAGTGCGGCGCTGATTGGCGGGGCCAACATATTTGGCGGGGCAGGCTCTGTGCTGGGCACGGTGTTTGGCTCTCTGCTCATGGGCACCATCAAGAACGGCCTGGTGCAGATGCACGCCTCGGAGTATTGGCTGGACTTCATCACGGGCGCCATCATCCTGCTGGCGCTGGTGGTCAACCTGCTGCAGGGCCGCAAATGGAGGAGGAGATAATATGGAACAGGCAAAGAGCATGTCTCCTCTGGCAGGCGCGGCCCGGCGGGCCCTTCACAGCCAATACCTGAAACTTTTTATCATTCTGGGGGCGGAGCTTCTTCTCTTTTCCCTCTTTGCCCCCTACTTTGCCAGCCCTGGCAATTTCATCAACATCCTGCGCCAGGCCAGCGAAATAGGCATGATGGCCATCCCCCTCACCCTCCTGCTCATCTCGGGCCACATGGACCTTTCGGTGGGCTCTATTGTGGGGCTTTCGGGCATTGTGGCCGGCATGCTGATGCGGAGCGGCCAAGCCATTTTTCTGGCCGTTTTGGCCGGGCTGGCCGCCGGGCTTCTGGTGGGGGCGCTCAACGGTTTTCTCATTGGGGTGCTGAAAATACAGGGCGTGGTGGTCACCATCGGCACACAGGTAATGATACGGGGACTCTGCTATATCATCACCGAGGGGCGCGCCGTCAGCGGCTACCCCCAGGCGTTTTTTGCCATCAACGGTACTGCTCTGGGCCTGCCCTTTTCAGTGCTGGCCTGGCTGCTGCTCTTTTTGGGCGGCACTCTCATTTTAGAAAAAAGCTATATAGGGCGCAATATCACCGCCATTGGCAACAACCAACTCACCGCCTTGTATTCGGGCATCCGGGTGGTGAAATACAAGTTTCTGCTGTTTGTGTTCTGCGGCTTTGTCACCGCGCTGGCCTCCATCTTCTTCATTGGCCGCATCTCCAGCGCCGAGGCCACACTCGGCTCCGGCTATGAGCTGGACGTCATCACGGCGGCCCTGCTGGGCGGCATTTCCATCATGGGCGGCAGCGGCAAGCTGCCCGGGGCCATGCTGGGCATCATCATCATTGGGGTGCTGCGCAATGGGCTCAACCTCATGGGCATGTCGGTCATCTACCAGTCCATCATTCTGGGGGTGCTGCTGCTCTTGGCGGTGGTACGGCGCAAAACCCGGGAGAGCTGACCCCCCCTACCCCTGTGCAACGCGGCGGTACGCCGTGTGCTATAGAACGACGCTTCACTTTTGCATCTATTTTTTAGGAGGATACCAATGAAAAAGCGTAAACTGTTTGCACTGCTTCTGGCCGGTTCCATGCTGCTCTCCACGGCCGCCTGTTCATCCGCTTCCAGCGCCCCGGCCCCGGCACCATCTGCCGCGCCGTCGGCCAGCGCCGCCGCATCCGGCTCTGCCGCCGGAGAGGGGGCAAAGCGCACCTACTTCATCAACCCCAAAATGGTGGGCGCCGCCTACTGGGAATATGCGAAGGACGGCGCCCTGAAGGCCGGAGAAGACCTGGGCGCCGAGGTGATTTGGAACGGCACCCCCGAGGTGGACGCCACCAAACAGGTGAATATGATTCAGGACATGCTGACCCGCAATGTGGACGGCATGGCCGTGGCCGTGAATGACGCCACCTCCGTCACCAATGTTTTCCAGCAGGCCGCCGACCAAAACATCCCCGTGGTCACCTTCGACTCCGACGCGGCCGACGCCGAGCGTGCTTACTATATCGCCGCCGACACCGACGAGGAGATTGGCCTGGCTTTTCTGGACTGCCTCATTCAGCAGATGGAGGAGCCCAAGGGCAAAATTGCCGTGATGATTGCCTCCCCCAGCGCCGCCAACATCATCGCCTGGCGCGATGCCGCCCTGGCCAAGCTGGAGAGCGACTACCCCGACATTGAAGTGGTGGGCATCTACCCCAGCAACGACGACCAGCAGAAGGCCTATGAGAATGCCGTGAGCTTCATTCAGGCCAACCCGGACCTGGACGGTATTTTGTGCATGGCCGCCGCCGAAACCCCTGCCGCCTGCAAAGCGGTGGAGGAGGCCGTGGAGGCGGGCCAGCTGGAAGCAGGGCAGGTGAAAATAGGCGGCATGGGTATTCCCAGCATGATGAAGGACTACCTAGCCAACGGCACCACCGAATATTGCGTGATGTGGAACCCCAGCGACCTGGGCTACACCGCCACCTGGGTGGTGGACCAGCTGGCGCAGGGCAACACCATTGAGGACGGCGCCGACATCGGCATCACCAACCCCCTCAAGGTCATCGACCAAACCATCTACATCGGCACCTTCACCTTTGACAAAGACACCATCGGCAACTACCCGTTCTAAGCTCTATTCAAAAGAGATGGCCCCCGGTGAGCACAGGGCTTGCCGGGGGCTTCCCCATAACACAGTATACAGGAGGAAACCCAAGATGGGTGTACTGGAAAAATTTCGGATGGATGGAAAAAAGGGCTTTATCACCGGCGCCGGGCAGGGCATTGGCAAGGCGCTGGCCGCCGGCTTTGCCGAGGCAGGCGCTGAGTTTGCCGTGGTGGATATTCAGCTGGAAAAGGCCACGGCTGTGGCGAAAGAGCTCAGCCAAGCGTATGGAAAAAACATCATTCCCCTGGCCTGCGACGTGACCCAGCCGGACAGTGTGGACGCCATGGCAAAGCAGGTGGTGGCCAGCTACGGCACCATCGATTTCGCCATCAACAACGCCGGCATTGTGAATTTTTTCCCGCTGGAGGAGGTGCGCCTGGAGGACTGGAAAAAGGTGCTGGACGTGAACCTCATCGGGGTGATGCTGTGCGCCCAGGCCGCAGCCAAGGTGATGATTGCCCAAAAGAAGCCCGGCACCATCACCAACATGGCCTCCATGTCGGCCCATATCATCAACATCCCCCAAACCACCTCCAGCTACTGCACCTCCAAGGCGGCGGTGGTGCACCTCACCAAATCCATGGCGGTGGAATGGGCCAAATATGGCATCCGGGTCAACTGCGTGAGCCCAGGCTACATCAGCAACGAGCTGAACGACAATTTCTCGGAGGCCACCAAGGGCTGGATAGAGGCCACCCCCCAAAAGAGAATGGGCAAGGCGGAGGAGCTGTGCGGGGCCTACCTCTTTTTGGCCAGCGAGGCCTCCAGCTATGCCACCGGCACCGAGCTGGTGATAGACGGCGGCTACACGATTGTGTGAGCCCTCGGCACAAAGGATAGTACCCTTTCTGCAACGAATTCAAAGCTCTCTATCCGCCTATGGCGCCCCATGCAGAGGGGGACCGCACCGTTCTGCTGCGCGTTGGCAGCGAGGAGCGCCCTGCTGCCACGGCAGCCCCCTTCTATTGGGCCTTGGTTTTTCCCGCTTTCTTTGGCGCACCCAGCCATGTGCGAAACCGCGGAATCATACAATCGGTGATGGCGCCGGTGAGCAGCAGCGAAATGAGGGTACCCACGCCCCAGCGCCCCCCCAGCAGAGCCCCGGCCAGCAAAAAGACGGCGTACAGCAGGTAGAAGCCCCATTTGTAGCTCTTGTGCATAAGCCCCGCCAGTGCGAGGATGGTCATATCCACGGCGGAGGCCCCAAAATCGCAGGCGAGATAGAGGGCCAGGGCATTTCCGCAGATGACGGAGGCGAGGATGCAGAGGAAAACGGCGGACAAAAGGCCGGGGGGCTGGGGCAGAAGCTGTGCCCAGGCCCACATGCCAAGGTTGATGCCCGTACCCACAAAAACGGCATTGATGAGTGTGCCCATGTGAATCATCCTGCGGTTGGCGAAAAGGAAGATAAGCACCACAAAGCAATTGAACAGGGTGGTGGCGTTGCCGGGTGTGATGTGCAGCCAGAGTGAAATGCCCTCGGTGAAGACAGAGTAAGGGTCGGCCCCGATGTTGACTGTGTAGAACAGGGCCACCCCCATGCCCATCATGCAGGCGGCAAACAGAATGATGAGGGATTTTAATGTAAATAGAAGGGCCTTCTTCTGTTTCATGCAGAAACCTCATGGTGGGATAATGGAAGAAAAACAAAACAGGCCGCCTGTACCGCCCCGGTTTAGCAGGG
>CAYRFC010000113.1:0-8849 GCA_964423365.1 uncultured Oscillospiraceae bacterium | reverse complement strand
ATGAGGTTCAGCAGGCTGCTGGCATACAGCGGATAATCCGCCGTAAGGCTCTCTGTGGTCATCACAAAGGCCGAAAGGTCTTTAAGAGAGGCCCCGCCCAGCGGGTTCTCCCCCTTCAAAATGGCCCCCACGTTGGCCTCGGCCAGGCTGGCGGCGGCCTGGCTGTAGCCCCGCCACAAGGGCTCTGGAATGCTGAACAGGCTGGAGGCATTTTTGGGCGCCGAGCTGTACAAAAGCCGGAACATGTGGTACACTCCCATCATCAGGTAGCCCGAAATCTCGCCCACCAGGGCCTTGTCTGGGCAGGCGTTCAGCTTGTCATACAGCACGTTCAGGCTGTTGCTTATCAGCTTGCGGTTCAGGGTGGGCAGCACGCTGCCCTTAAAATGCCCGTCTTTTCCAGACTCGGGCGCCGGGATATCGTCCACATGCAGGGTGAGGCCGCTGCGGTCTGCGCTGCGGCCCAGCAGGTAGTCGCAGGATACGTCGTAATAGTCGGCCACCTTCACCACAAACTCCAGCCCACACTCGCGGATGCCCTTCTCATAGTGGCTGAGCAAAGCCTGGGAGACGCCCAGCTCCTCGGCGGCTTTTTTTTGGGTAACGCCCTTCTCCTTGCGAAGCAGGGTGATGATGCGGCTGAATTCTGATGCCATATGGCCTCTGTCTCCTCCTGGCGGGCAGGCCGCCCCGGCCCCCGCTGTTCTTATACTCCCTTTTGGCTCCCGGCGGGCAGCCCGCCTGCACCGCCCCGAAGCATCCCCCCTTGTAAGCAAGCCACACCCGGGGATTACGTAGTGTAAATTATAGCAAGAGCAAAACCCTTTGTAAATACCAGCAGGGTGAAAAAACGTCCTTAAAACGTGCCAAATATCGCCTCCACTTTTTGGGCAGGCCCAAGATGTGCCCCTTGGCATAGCAGGCAGGCGCAAAATGTTGTGGTTTTGGCTTATTTTGAAAATACCGGAAAAAGTGAGGAAAAAAATGAAAACCTACAAGCTGCATCTGATACGCCACGGACTGACCCAGGGAAACCGGGAGGGCACCTTTGTGGGTGGGGGGCTGGACATCCCGCTTTGTGCCGAGGGGGAGCAGGGCCTGCGCGCATTGGCCGCCCAGTTTCCCTACCCGGCTGTGCCGCTTGTGTTTTCCTCCCCCATGCTGCGCGCCCTGCAAACAGCCGAGCTTCTGTACCCCGCGGTGAAGGAGCGGCTGGTGCTGGAGGAGCTGCGGGAAAACCGCTTTGGGGAGTTTGAGGGCAAGACCATGGGCGAATTGCAGAGCAACCCCCATTTTGCCGCCTGGCTGAACCCGAAAAGCGGCTATGTGCCGGAGGGCGGTGAGAGCGGCAGCGCCTTTGCCGCCCGCACCGCCGCCGCCTTGCTGATGATGCTGCGCCACCTGGCCCAAAACGGCATCCGCGAGGCCGCCTGCATCACACACGGCGGGGTCATCATGTCCATGCTGGCCCAAAAGGGCCTGCCCCAAAAGCCGCCCCACCAGTGGATGAGCGACAATGGCTGCGGCTTCACCGTACAGGCCGACGCCGCCATGCTGATGCGGGACGAGCTGGTGGAGGTGGCGGCGGTGCTGCCGCAGGGCTACCTGGGCGGCCACGGCGAAGATGTGGTGCTGCGCTATGGAAAGGGCGGCCTATGAGCAGCGGAAGGATACACCTGTACACCGGGGATGGCAAGGGCAAAACCACGGCGGCGGTGGGGCTGTGTGTGCGGGCGGCGGGCAGCGGCCTGCGGGTGGCCTTTTTCCAGTTTCTGAAAAACGGGCAGAGCGGCGAGCTGGCCTCCCTGCAAAAGCTGGGCATCCACACCGAGGCCGCCCTCTGCGAGAAATTCCTCTGGAATATGGACGAGGCCGAAAAGGCCGCCTGCCGCCGCAGCCAGGAGGAAGCGCTGGAGAGGGCCCGCGCTTTGGCCCCCACCCTGAACCTGCTGGTGCTGGACGAGGCCATATCGGCCCAGCACAGCGGCATGCTGCCCCCGGGCGCGCTGGCGGCCTTTCTAAAAGAAAAGCCCGCCCACACCGAGCTGGTGCTCACCGGGCGGGGGGAGACGCAGGAGCTGGGGCGGCTGGCCGACTATGTGACCGAGATGCGGATGCTGGCCCACCCCTATGAGAGCGAGGGCCTGCCCGCCCGCCGGGGCATTGAGTTTTAGGGCGGCTTATTAGAGCGCGGGCAAAAGAAAAGACCGCCCCTTTTTGAAAAAAGTGGCACGAAAAACTTTCTATGCCGCAAATATGCATTTTCGGCGGTTATATATACCTTGTACCGGAGAGTGAACAGCATGAAACTGGAAATACTGCCCGAAGAGTTCAGCATCTGCCAGATGGACGAGGCCTGCCTGCCCAAAAGCGGGGTGTTCTTTTTGGCCTGCACCGGGCAGGAAATCTCCCTGGTGTGCGAGAGCAGGGCCCTGCCCGCGGGAAGCCGAAAGGCCGAGGGCGGCTGGCGTGCCTTCCGGGTGGCCGGAATGCTGGATTTTTCCCTCACCGGCATTCTGGCGGCCATCTCGGGCGCACTGGCCGCAGCGGGCATCCCCCTGTTTGCCCTCTCCACCTACAACACCGACTATGTTCTGGTGAAAGCCGCCCATTTTCCCCCGGCCCTGGCCTGCCTGCGGGAGAAGGGCTGGGAAGTGGCCGAGTAGCGGCACTGGTACAGAAGGCTCACAAGGCCGGCAGGCCCGGCAGTGCCCTGCCGCCCGGCCCCCTCTCTCACTCCAGCCCCTTCATTTTCAAAAGCAGCAGGGTGTTCGAGGCCATCAGCTTTTCGCCCAGCTTTTCACGGAAGCGGGCGGAGTTCTTTTTGCCCGCCGCGCGCAGAGCCTCCAGCTCCTCCGCCCGCTTTTCCTGGCTCTCCAGCAGGGCCTCATAAAAATCCTCAAACCGGCCCAACCGCTCGGCCGCTTCGGCCGCTGCGCCCTCCGCCAGCCGGTAGCCGTCCCCGGCGTCCCGTGTGGTCAAGCGTTCCATGCTCGCTCCTCCCTATTTTCCCATCTTCGTCACCGCTTGTCCCGGCCCGCTTCCCATAAAAAACGCCGCAAACGCTGGTTTGCGGCCATTGAATTTTCTGGGAAAAGGCTCGGCTTTTTCTTTCTCTCTACACCTCGGTCAGCTTCACATCAATGTTCAGGTTGTGGCTGGCGGCGGCGTGGGAAAAGCTCTCGCGGATTCTGTCTCGCACAAAGCGGCCGTCCTCCAGCGAGGAGACCGAGAGCAGCATCACGTACTGGTTACGGGAATAGCGCGCAATGGTGTCGGCTTTACGCAGGGTGTTCATGGCCACCACCTTGAACTCGGCCATGGCGCGGGTCAGGTCATATTGGTCCACCCCAGAGCCCTTGGCCGGCACCAGGGTGAAAAGCGCCAGCACCAGGGTCTGCTTGTTCCGCTCGGCCGAGCGCTTGAGCAAAGAATACATGTGCCGCAGGTTGCTGTAGCTGCAAAAAAAGGCGCCGCGTGCCGGGCGGGCCGATTGCTCTGCCCCGGTCAGCTCGGTCTTAATCACAATGATATCCTGCTCGGTTTTGTTGATGCGCTCGCTGGCGGCGTGGCAGATTTTACGGGCCTCCTCGGGCGGCTCGCTGCCCAGGGTGTCCTCATAGCTTTGGGCCGCCTTGGAATAGGTGGTCACAATCACCCGGTACATGCGCAGGGCGTCCAGCGCGCGAAAGAGGTACACCACGGATTTGTCATCCAGCGGGTCGAAGGTATTGGCCGCCGTGGCCACCTCCAGCAGGTCCTCGTGCTGGCGCTTCTGCCACAAATGCTCGCAGAGCTGGTGGGCACAGCCCAGGTATTTTTGCTTGTAGCCCAGCGCCAGAGGCACCACCCAGAGGTCCTGGTCTAGCTGCGGCAGAAAATCCCCCTGGTAGGCCATCAGGGCCTGGCGGCAGTATTGAATGCGCGTCTCCTGCTCCACCTGCGGGTTACGCGCTTTTTCACACAGCTCAGAGAATTGCTCCACGTCCAGTTCAATGCCCACGGCGGGGTCGAAGCGGTAGCCGCCGGTGGAGTAGATGATGGGGCTATCGGTCAGGCTTTCTCCCCCGCACAGCTCCTTGCGCAGGCTGTACACCGCATTTTTCAAAACATTGGCCGGGTCTGTCAGCACGTCATCCGCCCACAGTATGGCAATCAGCTTGCGGTTGCTCACAAACTTCTCCCGGTTCAGCACCAGATAGCAGAACAGCTGCCAGGGCTTGGTCAGCTTGGGCACATCCTCCAGCACGGGCCGCCCATTCACCCACACCGAAAACCCGCCCAGCATTTCCACTCTCACATTTTCCACTTGCAAGCCAATACCTCCAAAGCCCCCACGGGCAACACAACGCTAACGAAAACCCCTAAAATACGGAAACCCCTATATATAGTTTATTATATACTAAAGCGGCAGACTGCCGCAACATAAAAACGCCAAAAACCTTTAAAAATAACCAAAAAAAGAAGCGAAGTTCGTATAAACTTCGCCCAGACTGCCAAAGAGGTCCCTTAGCGGGGAAGGGGGCATGGGGGAGAGGGGCTGCGGCCCTCTCCCCCATTTTAATCATCATGCCTTTTGGCGATCAAAGGGTAATATTTTGGCAAACAATATCCCTGCCAAAAGGCACGCTCAGCTTGTCAAAAAAGTGTTCCACTTTTTTGACAAGCTGAGCGAAGTTATTAAAAACTTCGCCACTTTCTCTGGCTCTCGCTATGCAATGCTTTCTGCCATGGCGCGCATCTCTGCCGCAGGAAGGCCGGAGGCTGCCTGAATGGAATAGCTGGCCCCACCCTGCGCCCACACGGCCAGGTTCAGCTTTTGCTCGCTGGCCCCGGCATAGCTGCGGGCGGTGCCGCCGTTTTCTGCGGTGGCCGTGTAGGCATACTCGGCCGTGTCGCCCGAGAGGTCATCCGCACCCGGCGCCGTGCGGAACAGCAGGGTCTCTTTTCCCTGGGCATACTCCATCTCCAGTACCCCTCCGCTCAGCGCCCGGATGCCACTGAGGGTATAGCCCGCGGGCAGCTGCTGCGGCACCAGGGGGCTGAAGCCCAAAGCCTCGGCCGCCGTGGCCAAATCGGCAAAGCTTTGCTCCTGCTGCAGGGGCTGGGTGGCCGCCGCACTCACCGAAGCGGCCTTGCCGGACGCCCCGCTTACAAACAGGGGCACAAACAGCACGGCCGCCGCCGCCACCACCAGGCAGAGCAGAAAAATGAGGGGGGCCGCCTTGCGGGAAACCGCAGGCCGGGCCGCCTCGGCGGCGCGGGCCGCTGTGGGCTGCGAAACAGAATACAATTGATTGTCCAAATCTATCTTACCTGCTTTCATCTCATGTCATTTCTGTGTCTCTGCCAGGGCGGCAAACACACAGCCGAAGCTTCGCCCCAAGGTCTTGGGGGAACTTTGGCCCATCCTACCACTCATTTGTGAACAAACTATTAACAACTATTTTTTTCTATTTATTGCACAAATATTTCTGCATACATTTTGGCAAAATACACGGTCTTCATTGTTTTTCCCGGCTTGTTTCTTGGGCAACAGCTCTAAAGAATGAATTTGTCTCCGCTATTTTTGACCCTGTTTTGCCCCTATCCAGCAAGCCATTTTTCGCGCTGATTTCCGGGGGGCAATCTGCCCAAAGCGGGGAGGGCCACGCCCAATTTCCGGAATTATTTTGTCGAATAATAGGACAGTTTGGCGTTATCTGGAATCGCTGTGCCGGAAAGGCCTGTGGTTTACCCGAAAGATACACCCGGACATTTTTTTCGCACCGCTTCTTTGTGGGCACTCCACGAATGCCTTCTATAAGGTAAAAGGGCCGCCCCTGCTTTGCATGCTTTTTGCCTTTACCTTTCCCGTGGGCTGTGGTAGGATAGTAACGGTTTGATTTTTTCGCAGACGGAAGGAGGCCGGCCCCCATGCCCACTGGCTTTAACAATGAAACCTACCTCTTGGAGCAAAGCAAACGCATCCGGGAACGGGTGGAGCGTTTCGACAAACTTTACCTCGAATTCGGCGGCAAACTCTTCGATGACCACCATGCGGCCAGGGTTTTGCCGGGCTTCGACCTAAACGGCAAGATAAAGCTGCTCACCCAGCTGCGGGACCAGGCCGAAATCATCCTGTGCATCAGCGCGGGGGCCATAGAGCAGAACAAGGTGCGGGCCGATATCGGCATCACCTACGATTTGGACGTGATGCGCCTGATAGACAACCTGCGCAAAATTGGGCTGTACATCGGCGCGGTGCTCATCACCCAGTACACCGGGCAGCCCGCGGCCCAAACCTTCCGCCAGAAGCTGGAAATGCGTGGCGAGCGGGTTTACATCCACACCCTCACCGAGGGCTACCCCTCCGACGTGGACGTGATTGTCTCCGAGCGGGGCTATGGCGCCAACCCCTATGTGGAAACCAGCCGCCCGCTGGTGGTGGTCACCGCGCCGGGGCCCGGCTGCGGCAAGCTGGCCACCTGCCTTTCCCAGCTTTACCACGAGCAAAAAAACGGCGTGAAGGCCGGGTATGCGAAGTACGAGACCTTCCCGGTGTGGGACCTGCCCCTGCAGCACCCCGTAAATGTGGCCTATGAGGCCGCCACCGCCGACCTGAAAGACGTGAACATGATAGACCCCTTCCATCTGGAGGCCTATGGCGAAACGGCGGTAAACTACAACCGCGACATTGAAATTTTCCCCGTGGTGCGGGCCATCCTGCGGCGCATCACCGGCGAGGACATCTACAAATCCCCCACCGACATGGGGGTGAACATGATAGGCCGCTGCATCACCGACGACGCCGTGGTGCAGCAGGCCGCGCGGCAGGAGATTATCCGCCGCTGGTACAAAACCAGTGTGGACTATGTGAAGGGCCGCCAGGACGTGGAGGGCCTGAAACGCATAGAGTACCTGATGAGCAGCCTGGATGTGCACGCGCAGGACCGCGTGGTGGTGAAGCCCGCCAACGAAAAGGCCGCAGCCAGCGGCGGCAGCGCCATCGCCATCCAGCTGCCCTCCGGCCAGATTGTGACCGGGAAAAGCAGCGAGCTGATGAACGACACCGCCAGCGTGGTGCTGAACTCCATCAAGGTGCTGGCCGGCATCTCGGACGAAATTCTGCTCATCTCCCCCATTGTTTTAGAGCCCATCATCCGCATGAAAAAAGAGATTTTGGGCAGCCGCTACCCGGTGCTGAAGCTGGAGGAGGTGCTGCAGGCGCTGTCCATCTCGGCCGCCACCAACCCCACCGCAGAGCTGGCCCTAGAGCAGCTGCCCCAGCTGCGGGGCTGCGAGGCCCATTCCTCCGATATCATCACCCAGGACGACAACGACACCTTCTTAAAGCTGGGCGTAAACCTGACCTGTGAACCCCTGTTCCCCACCACGGATTTGTACTTTAGGTAGAGGGAAGGGCAAAAACCGCCCCTTTTTACGACGGCCCGCAGGCCTGGTACCCGAGTGCAACCGCCCTAAGGCGGCTCTTAGCCCGAGGATGAAAAAAGGGGCACGAACAATTTTGGTCTTGTTCTTGGCCCCTAACTTTCCACTATCAACTTTCCACTTTGGAGGCTTCCTTTTTATGCAACTCAATGAAAACTTCAAAAACCTGGCCCAAAGCTATCTCTTTATTGAGATTGCCCACCGCATCGCGGCTTTTAAAGAGGCCAACCCCGGCGCAGACCTCATTCGCCTGGGCATTGGCGATGTGACCCGCCCGCTGGCAAAGCCGGTGGTGGCGGCGCTGGAAAAGGCCAGCCGGGAGATGGGCGAGGCCGCCAGCTTCCACGGCTACGCCCCCGAGCACGGCTACCCCTTCCTGCGCGAGGCCATCCGCGGCTATTACCAAAACCGGCACGGCGTGGCGCTGGAAACCGCCGAAATTTTTGTCTCCGACGGGGCCAAAAGTGATTTTGGCAACATTCTGGAGCTGTTTGGGAACGACAACACCGTGCTGATTCCCGACCCCGTGTACCCCGCCTATGTGGACGCAAACCGGATGGCCGGGCGGAAGATTGACTATGTGCGGGGCAGCCGTGAAAATGGGTTTTTGCCCGGCCCGCCCAGCGGTAAGGCCGATATCATCTACCTGTGCAGCCCGAACAACCCCACCGGGGCGGCCTTCACCCGCGAGGGGCTGGCCCAGTGGGTGCGCTATGCCCGCGAAAACAAGGCCATCATTCTGTTCGACGCGGCCTACGAGTGCTTCATCTCCGAGGACGCTGTGCCCCACTCGGCCTACGAGGTGGAGGGCGCGCGCGACTGCGTGATAGAGATTTGCTCCCTCTCCAAAACGGCGGGCTTCACCGGCCTGCGCTGCGGCTACACCGTGGTGCCCAAAACCCTGTGCGCCAGCGGCGAGCTGAACGCCATGTGGAGCCGCCGCCAGCAGACCAAGTACAACGAGGTGCCCTACGTGGTGCAGCGCGCCGCCGAGGCCGTGTTCAGCCCCGAGGGCCTGGCCGCCAGCTTTGAAAATGTGGACTACTACAAAAACAACGCCGGGGTGATTGCCAAAACCCTGGACGAGGCGGGCGTGTGGTACACCGGCGGGGTGAACAGCCCCTACATCTGGCTGGAGTGCCCGAAGGGCCTGAAAAGCTGGGAGTTCTTCGATTTGCTGCTGGAAAAAGCACACCTGGTGGGCACCCCCGGGGTGGGCTTCGGCCAAAGCGGCGAGGGCTATTTCCGCTTGACGGGCTTCGGCGAGGCCGCCCAAACCAAAGAAGCCGCCCGCCGCCTGGGCGAGTTTTTGCAGAGACTATAAGGACAAAAGACCTTGGCCCCTTTCTTAAAAGAAAGGGGCCAAGCCACCAAAGAATTTTACTGCCCGCCCGAAACGCAGGTTTCGGGCGGTTTTT
>CAYRFC010000112.1:0-8980 GCA_964423365.1 uncultured Oscillospiraceae bacterium | reverse complement strand
AGAAAGCATTGCCACCTCTGCCAACAGAGAGCCCGCCTTGTGCACAGAATAGGAGAATGGATATGGAATGGTGGATGTTTTTGCTGATAGCCCTGGCCCTGAATGTATGCTACCTGATGGCCTGCATAGCTATGCGGGAAAACAAAATGCAGCTGCTGCAAAAAGTGGCTGTGGTCTTTCTGTTCCCCTTTGGGGGCGTCCTCTATTTTGCCATATCCGGCCTGGTGTTTCAGCTGTTCTACAGAACGGAAAAAAACCGGCTGTCCATAGAGGATTTGAGCTTCCGCAAGTACAAAATCAAAACCGTTTCCGCGGTGAACAGGAAGGAGGAAATGGACAAGGTACCCCTTACCGAGGCCCTGCTTCTGGCAGACAAAAGCAGCCGCCGCACCGCTTTGCTGGGAATACTGAAATCTCAAAAGGAACGGGAATACCTGCCCCTGCTCATGACCTCGCTGGGCAATGAGGACAGTGAGGTCTCCCATTTTGCGGCCACCTCTCTCAATGAGATTACCAACCGTTACCGGGAGCAGGAGGCCACGCTGTGGGAGGCGGCGCAGAGCGCGGAGCCACCCCAAAAGGCGGCCTGCCTGGAGGCCTACCTGAACGCCAGCCAGCCTTTTCTGATAGAGGGCATCCTCTCTAAAACCGAGCAGGCCCAGTATGAGGACCGCCTGCACGAAATGCTGAAGGAGCTGGTGGCGCTTCAAGGAGAAGGGGTCAACGGCGATTATCTGGGCGCCATGATTTGGATTTGCATCAGGCGGCAGCAGATGGAGCGGGCCCGGCATTGGATACAGACGGCCCTGGCCCTGCCCGACAACCTGGAGGTGTTCAAGATGGCCTTGCGCTACCACCACCGCATGGGCGACCGCGACGGCTTTTTCTCCCTGCTGGAGAGGGTGAGGGAATCCTCCCTGGTTCTGGATGGCAGTATGCTGGATATCATTCGCTTCTACGGGGAGGAAGCCCGGCCTGACGGAGAGATGCAAAGCCCCTTGCCAACAAATTTCAAGATGCAAAAAGTGAGGACATAATTTGCAACCCGTTTACAGCGTGATTGGTGTTGCCGCCCGGGTGATGGCAGCCTATGCTTTTCTGTTCATTCTCTTGCCCATGTTTGCCCTGCAGCCTTGGCTGCGCAGGCTGGGCAGCATGCTGAACCGCATGCTGCTGGCGTATGTGGTGGGGCATTTTTTTATCGTGCAGCTTGTTTTTGTGCTGGGCTTTTTGGGGCTGTGCCAGCCCTGGCTGTTTGTGTTTCTTGTGCTGGGGGCCGCACTGGGCACCCGTTTGCTTTTAGAGCGCGGCGCCCTGGCGGGCAAAATGCAGCGCTTTCAAGCCAACGCCATGCACGTTCTAAACGGAGAATTTGGAAAAAAGCACCTGCTTTACCAGCATCTGCGGCAGCGCAGGGCCCAGCTGAGCACCTGGTGCCGAACGGTTTTGCTGCCGCACCTGCCCGAGGTTCTGGCCCTGCTGGCCTGCACCGTTTTTGTTCTGGCGTACTATCTGCAATATCCACTGGTACGCGCCACCTTTGCCGCACCGGACGAGGAGGTTCACCTCTACTACATTCAGGCCATGCTGGATGGAGAGATTTACACGCGCGGTGTTTATCCCTTCGGTTTTCACAACATAGGGGCGGCCCTTACGATGTTTTTTGGCATTCAGCCGGTGGATTTCATCCGCGTGGAATGCCTGATAGGCATTGTGATGATTATGGGGATGCTGTATTTGTGGATGCGGCGGGTGTTTCGTTTCCGCGCGGGCCTTGTGGTGGCCCTGGCCGTTTACAACCTGTTCCTGTTTTATAGCCTCTCCGCCATGCGGCGGTACCAATATGCCCTGCCGCAGGAATACGCCATGATATTCCTGTGCCCGATGCTCATCTACCTGACCTCCTATCTGCGGCACAAAAAGAGGCGGGATTTGATTCTCTTTGGCATCAGTCTTTCGCTGGTTTTAAGCTGCCATTTTTACACGGCGCTGGCCGCCGCCTTCGTGTGCCTGGCCTTTGGGCTTATTTACCTGGTGCGGATGGTCAAGAGGCGGATGCTGGTGCCTGTGGTGGTTTGCGCCGTTGTCTTTGTGGGTGCTTCTCTCGTTCCCATTGGCATAGGCAAGGCAATGGGAAAACCCTGGGAGCAGGCCATGGGCTGGGCGGTGGGTGTGATGAATGACGTGGACATCTATGCGACCGAGGAGGCGCCCGCCGAGGAAGAGGTGGTGTACACAGACCTTGCATCGCGGGTGGCGGGCGTTGCCAAAACGGTGCAGGAGGGCTTTTTTGAAAACAAAACAGCCCTCTATCTCTACCTGTGCACCCTGCCGTTTGCCGCGGGCATGACCTGGTATTCCTTCAAAAAAAGGCGAAGCTCCGACGCGGGCATGATACTGCTGAGCCTTTTTTTACTGCAGGTCTTTTGGCTGGTGCTGGCCTGCTCCAAGCCGCTGGGCCTGCCCACCATCATGGACACCCCGCGCACCTCCATTTTTTTCGCCTACTTTTCGGTGCTGTTTTTGGCGGCCCCCTTGGAGCTGGCCTATGTGGGCCTGGCGCGCAAGGCACCGCGGGGAAAAAGGCTGCTTGCCTGGCTTACCTGCCTGGTGCTGGTGGTGCTGCTGGTGGGGCAGCAGTTTATGCCCCGGTATAAGCGTGTCCCCTATTTTAACCCGGTGCAAACCCGCGGCGCCATGCTCTCCACCCTGCGCATCATAGACAGCTACGAGCCCAACACCTGGACCATCATCTCCCCCACACAGGAAACAGGCATTGTGGCCAACAAGGGCTACCATTACGAGCTGATTGACCTGCTGCTGGGCCAGGAATTTTGGCGGCCGGATATGGAGATATACATCCCCACGCCTTATATGTTCCTGTATGTGGAGAAGCGCCCCATCAACCCCTTTGGGGGAGACAACTCCTCCGCCATTGCCTATGAGGTCTACATCAACCGCAAGGAGATAAGCGCCCAGGAGGCAGAGGCCTTTTTTGAGCCGGTGAATGACTCTGGCGATTACTACAAATACAACCGGTATCTTGTGATGTCGCGCGCCTATTACTGGATGGAGCAGTATAAAAAGCATTATCCCGACAGCGTAAACATCTATTATGAAGACTCGGAAATCATTGTGTACCGCATGGTGCAAAATGAATATGCCCTTCATAACCTGGCCTTGGATTACGGGTATAACAGCCGGTTCAGCTACTAAACCTATGGGAGGGCTGGTGCAAAAGGCACGCTATGAATAAACGAAAATACGCCGGAATGACCATGATGATTATCGGCATGGTGGCTGTGTTCATGCTGGTGATGATGCTGGAATACATTGTGAATGCCGTGGAGAAGGTGGAAAAGCCGGGCGTCTCCCTGGCGGTGCCAAGCCTGGACAACGCGTCCGCCTTGCGTGCCGCCGTGGTTCGGCCCGGAACTGCCGTTGGCCAGATGACCTGTCTTTATCTCCAGCATATCAAAATTCCCTATACCAAAGCCGAGAGCCTGTCTGCGCTGCAGGATGATGCCTACGATTTCGTCATTGACTGCGGAGACGGCGCCGGTGAAGCGGAGGAGGAGGCCCTGCGGGCCCTGCTGCAGCAGGGCACCGATGTGATGCTGATGAAGCTGCCCAGCTTTGGCAGCCTGCGTCAGGGCCAGCTCGCTTCACTTCTGGGCATAAAAAAAATGAACGCGCCTGCCTCGCAGAGAAAAGGCATCCGTTTTGTGGACGGGTTTATGGTGGGGGGGCTGGCCGACTATCTGGACATGGAATATACGGCGGCCGATGTGACCCTGGCCAGCGGCACCGAGACATACAGCTATGCCATCAGCAAGGAGGAGAAGGCGCGCGGCGCCCAGAACGAGGCCCTGCCCCCCACCGCCTGGCGCTACCAAAACGGCGGGGGCGCGGTGTATGTGGTGAACACAGACCTGATAGAAAAACCAGACGGCGTGGGCATTTTAAGCGGGCTGCTCTCTGCCCGGCAGCCAGACTTTCTCTACCCGGCCCTGAACGCCTATATGCTGTGCGTGTTTGGCATGCCAACGGCCGAAGGTTTTGAGGAGGAAGCCATGCGGCAGCTCTACTCCAGAAGCGGCACCGATGTGCAAAGCGACGTACTGCTGCCCACCTATGAAAATATTTGCCGGAAATACAATGTAAGGCCGGTATTGATGCAAAGTGGCGCCGACACCGCGGCCCTGCCCGCGTATACGGTAGACCTGTTCAACAATGTGGTCACCCGGCTGGACGGTGAGCTGGTGCTGGGGGAAACGGCGCCCTACAGCGGTGATTTTGGCCAGATGCTCTCGGCGGATATCCCGGCCCTCTCCTCCGTCACCAGTGACATCTACTACACCGACCCGGACGTTTTTTCCTACCGCTCCCTCCTCACCGCCTATGGCCTGCTGCTGCAAAATGTGGATATGCGGCTGGTTTTGTACCCGCAGGAGGAAAAATATAACTGGACGGCCGCCTCTTTGGAGCTGGAAACACGCATGAGCCTGCTGCGGCAAAACCACACCGCCCTGGCCAGCCTCACCCTGGAGGATATGCGCCCCAGGGTGCAAACATATCTTCGGGAGCAGCCGGAAATCCTCTACGGGGAGAACGCCATCCTCATTCGGCAGGGGGCAAAAAACACCGCAACGCAGTACATCTTGCGCACCCAAAAGGATGTGAAAAACGTGGCCGGCGGCAGCGCCGTGCGGCTGGAGGAGGGCGTGTGGCTGGTGCAGATGTATGGCCGGGAGATTCATATAGAACTGCAAATGCCAGAACAGGCCCATTTTTAAACGAAGCGCGCCGCAGAAAAACAGGGGCCAACGGGAGAGTGTGAAATGAAAGTATGTTTGATTGTGGAGGGGGCCTACCCCTACCTGACGGGTGGCGTCTCCAGCTGGATACAGCAGCTGATTGGCTATATGCCAAACACGGAGTTTGTGGTGCAGGCCCTGTGCGCCAACCGGCAAACCAAGCAGGAAATGCGCTACAAGCCGCCGGATAACCTGACGGAGATTCGGAATGTGTATCTCTCTGATGAAGATTATATCGGAAAGGGGAAAACAGCGCCCTGCAGCGGCATGCAGTGGGAAAAAACACTGCGCGATTTGCTCTTTCGGGAAAGGGTGGACTGGGAGGCCCTGTTTGACCTGTTTCAGCAAAGCCGCCCGTCCTTAAACTCCCTGCTGGGGGGAAAGGCCTTTCTGGAAACGGTGCTGGAATACTGCCAGAGGCATTTACAGCAGGTGGTGTTCACCGATGTGCTGTGGACCATGCGCTCCATGTATCTGCCGGTTTTTCAGTGCCTGTGCAGCCAGCCGCTAAAGGCCGACCTCTATCACGCCGTATCCACAGGGTATGCGGGCATTCTGGGCAGCTACCAAAGCAGGCTGTACCAGGCGCCCTTCCTGCTTTCCGAGCATGGCATATACACCAGAGAGCGCGAGGAGGAGATTATTCGGGCCAGCTGGGTGCAGGGCATTTATAAAGACCTGTGGATTCAGCAGTTTCGCAAAATTTCCACCTGCAGCTACCTGTATGCCACAGCGGTTACCTCTCTGTTTGAGGAGGCCAGAGAGCTGCAAATTGAGCTGGGCTGCCAGCGCAGCAAAACACTGGTTATTCCCAACGGCGTGCGGGTATCGCGCTTTGAGGGAAAGCCGGCGGCAGACAACAGCTTCTATGTGAATGTGGGGGCCCTGCTGCGGGTAACGCCCATCAAAGACGTAAAAACCCTGATTTCAGCATTTGCCATTGCCAAAAGCAAGGATGAGCGCCTGAAGCTGTGGATTATGGGGCCGCTGGACGAAAACCCGGACTATGTGGCGGAGTGCCAAAGCCTGGTGCGCACCCTGGGTGTGGAAGACATTGTTTTCACCGGCCCGGTGGACAGCAGCGAGTATATTGCAAAAATGGATTTTATGGTGCTGACCAGCCTGAGCGAGGGCCAGCCGCTTACCATTTTGGAGGGCTTTGCCGCGGGAAAACCCTCCATCGTCACCAATGTTGGCTCCTGCCGGGAATTGGTGGAGGGAAAAGGGGAAGACACCGCAGCCGCGGGGTTTGTTACACCGCCCATTAACCCAGAGCTTAGCGCCGCGGCCATGCTGCGGCTGGCGGGCGACCCTGCGCTGCGTAAAAAAATGGGCCAGGCCGGGAAACGACGGGTGCAGAAATATTACAACGAAGCGGAGATACTGGACAAATTTGTGGATTTATACCAGAGCCTTTTCCGGGCGAAGGCGGCCAGCCTCTAGGGCATGCCTTTCTCTGGGTGTTTCTGCACAGAAAGAAAGGGGATTTCTATGGCCGGTATAGGCTTTGAACTGAAAAAAATATTTAAAAAGCAGAGTATCTCGCGTATGTTTGCGGGGGCATTTTACAGCACCACCGTGGTGCTGGGGCCCACCCTCATCATCATTGGGCTTCTAATCGCCCTGTATATCGGGCTGAACTTTTTTGGCATCAACTACAGCGAGCGCGCCCTGCTGTCCTCCGCCATCCTGTATATCTTTGTCTTCTCGGTGCTGATTACCGCGCCCTTCAACGCCGTGTTTTCCCGGTACATTGCCGATAAAATATACAGCAACGAGCCGGGCGACATTCTGCCCTCCTACTACCTGTGCCTTTCCCTGTGCAGCGTGGTTTCCGCCCTGCTCGGCATCCCCTTTTCCCTGCACCTCTGGCTTGTGGGCGGGGTGGAGTTTCTGTTCGTACTGCTCTGCTACTGCGCCTTTGTCACCATGGTCATCATCCTCATCTCCATGATTTACCTGCATGTAACCAAGGAATACCGCACCATCACACTTTTTTTCATCCTGGGGGCCGTGATAGGAATTGTGATGGGCTTTGTGCTGCGCTACCTGCTGCATGTGGCGGTGCTGTATGCCATTCTCGCCTCTGTGGCCGCCGGGCTGCTGCTGATAGCCGCCCTGCAATTTTCTTACATACGGCGGTTTTTCCGCCAAAACAGCTATGTATACCGCCCCTGCTGGCAATACCTGTGGCAGTTTCGGCGGCTGTTTTTGTGTAACCTGTTTTACAGCCTGGGCTTGTATGTGCACAATTTTGTTTTTTGGGCACAGCCCGGAAGAATGGTGATTGCCAACAGCTTTGTAAGCAACCCCACCTACGATATGGCCACCTTTTTGGCCGTTTTTACCAACCTTTCCATGACGGTGCTGTTCACCGTGATGGTGGAAACCAAGTTTCACCAAAACTATCAAAACTTCAACGAGGCGGTGTATGGCTCTACGCTGGCGGAAATACGCATCTCGAAGGACACCATGTTCCGCACCCTGGAAGACCAGCAAATTCACCTGATGGGGGTGCAGGCCATCATCACCATTGTCATCTACATTTTGGCCAGGGTTTTTTTGCCGCTCATCGGCATCAGCAGCAATATACTCACCATTTATGCCCTGCTGTGTGTTGCCTACTATGTAATGATGGTGATGTACAACAATATTGTGGTGCTGTTTTATTTTAACGACAACTGGGGCGCCATGCTGGCGGCGCTTTTGTTCTTCGCCGTTACCTTTTTGGGCACATTGGTCTCCTGCCGGCTTCCCATAGAGCTATATGGCCTGGGCATCTTCCTGGGCTCCATGGTGGGCTGGACCTTTGGCTTTTTCAGAATACGCTACCTGAAGCACCACTTCTACACCCACATCTTTTGCTACAAAAGGGTTCTGCATACGGTGCGCAAGGAGAGGGCAAGCGATATTGTATTTAAAAGAG
Organism: uncultured Oscillospiraceae bacterium; assembly: GCA_964423365.1. Classification (GTDB taxonomy): domain Bacteria; phylum Bacillota; class Clostridia; order Oscillospirales; family Ruminococcaceae; genus JAAYCI01. The sequence goes on along the minus strand of CAYRFC010000112.1, from coordinate 1,237 downwards.
ACATGGCCTTTGGCCCGGAGGCAAAGGCCGTGGAAAAGCAGCCCCGGTGAAAAACAGTAAAAAAACCTCCCAATACCTCCACGGCAATTTTTAAAAAAATATATAGCATAGAGATGTATATTTCATTTTGCTTGTCATCCTTTTTGGCCCCAAAAAGGATGATTTACAAATGCTTAGATTATTCAGTATAATGTATTTATATTTGGATATTCTGCATACATTCCTAAAGTGTGTCCACACAAGATAAACTGCATCAGATTTGCGAGGAAACCTTTCTCAGTCCAAGGCAGACGACTGACTAGCGCCGCAGCGCCGTTTCGAGCCGGGCCGCCTTAGCGCTGGATGGACAACGAAGGAAAGCAAACCCTTTTACCGCAATGATGCTGCGCTTCACTTGTGGCGGCACCCTCTAGCCGGAACGGGAGAGCGAGTATGAAAAAGAAGACTGGAAAACAGACACGATTTTGGGCAGGCGCGCTAAGCCTGGCCCTGGCGCTGAGCTTTGCCCTGAGCGGCGTGGTGCTGGCAAGCGAGGTGGCGGCGCCCGCCAGGCAGGGGGAAAGCGGCACGCCGCCGGGCGGCCCGGCCCTGCCCGCAGGGCCGGAGGGCACGCCCTCCCCTGCCCCGGGCAGCGAGGCTTCTTCCTCGCCTGTGGCTTCCGAACAGGCCACGGGCGGCTCTGCCTTGCCGAAGAGCGGGCCCTTGCCGGGCGCGCCAGCCCCGGAGGATGGCACCGTAACAGAGGGCGGACCAAGGGGCAGAATGGCCCCACTGGGGGATGTGGCGGCCTGTAGCTGCACCACCCCCTGCACCCCGGCCAATGCCGAAACCGGCGCCGAGGCGGCCATTGATGCTGCCTGCCCGGTGTGCGGGGCCGAAAATGCCGATTTAAGCCTGTGCGCGGCCATTGCCCCCCTGCCGGCCCTGGCCCCGCAGGCGGGAAACAAGGCCGGGCTGGAGATGACCGGCGGCCTTGGCCCGCTAAAAGTAAACACCAGCGACGCCAGCGTGATATACTATGGCAGTTACAACGGCGCCCCCCAGCCCTGGGTTGTAATAGGCTATGAGGGGCAGGGCGTAGCCGGCCAGGCCGGCACAGTGACGCTGCTGAGCCAGACAAGTGTGAAAGATGGCGTTCCATTCAGTAATAACCACCACAATTACAACGGCAGCAACCTGCAAACCGAGATGAACACGGCGGCGGGCCGGCTAAGCGCCACGGAGCAAGCGGCCATAC
>CAYRFC010000111.1:0-9242 GCA_964423365.1 uncultured Oscillospiraceae bacterium | reverse complement strand
CGCGGCGCAAAAACTACAAAGGCGTCGTCACCACAGACCGCTATGGGCGGTCCATCCCGAAACACGCGCATGGCACGGCAAATCTTGCAAAACATACCTCGTCCACAAAGCAAATTATGGAAGCTGTGACGGCGTTATATGACCGCATCGTAGACAAAAATCTGCTGGTTCGGCGGGCCTATGTCACAGCTAACCATGTTGTGGCGGAAGCTTCGGCATCGGCGGATGATGCGCCTGAGCAGCTTGATTTGTTTACAGACTACGGGCAGGCCAAGAAAAAACAGGCCGAGGAAGAAACTGAACGGGAACTGGAAAGGAATCGACAAAAGGCTATCTTGCAAATTCAGAAGAAGTATGGAAAAAATGCCCTTTTGAAAGGCGTAAACCTGGAAGAGGGCTCTATGACAGTGGAGAGAAACGGGCAGATTGGAGGGCACAAATCGTGAGTGGGAACTATGAGGATATGCTGATTTTGCCGCACCCTGTCTCTGCCCGGCACCCCCAGATGGCCATGGAAAACAGGGCGGCGCAGTTTTCGCCATTCGCGGCGCTGACGGGTTACGAGGCGGCGATAGAGGAAACGGCTCGCCTCACAGATAGGCGGGTTGAATTAGACGCGGACAGAATAGCCGATTTGGATATGAGGTTGCATTTTTTGGCAGACACCATGGCCGATCACCCCGAAATTACGGTGACATACTTTTTGCCCGATGATAGAAAAGCGGGTGGCCAATATGTGACGGCAACTGGAAAAATAAAAAAAATTGACGATTTTGAGAATGTCATTACACTAATGGACGGCCCCAAAATTGCCATTGAAGATGTAGTAAGGATTGAGGGAGAGTTGTTCCAAAACTGGCTATAGTCACCATGGTGGGCATAAAAATGGCCCCAGCCAACGGAAATGGCCGGGACGGGGTGTGCTATTCTTTTGGTTCGGCAATGGATGGGATAGATTCAACCGGAGGTTTTTCACTTTTTGCGGGTTTTTTGCGGCCAGCAGCAGTTTTGCGGGGGGGCTTTTGCACGAACCGCCGGCTTGCGTTTTTGTTTTTCCACCGGGGCCTTGTTTGCCGCCGCGGCAGGCTTTGTTTTGCCACTTTCTTCAAGGTTTTCAGCCTGCCGTTTTTTCACCCAGCCCAGCACTTCCTCAAGTGGGATACCGGAAGCGCGGCAGGCTTTTGCAATTTCCCGCGCATACTGCTGGTCGATTTTGTCCTGCAACTTGGAAATGGCCTTCTTGGCCTCAGCGGCTTCTTTTAAGTTTTTTTCCCGCTTCTTCTCGGCGGCAAGAATTTCAGCTTGAACGATTTCAATTTCACTGCGTTTTACGCCTCTGGGCATACTATCACTCCCTATATGGTCTGCTACATGTAGAACAGTATCAGTGTATCATTTTTTATCTGTCATGAAAAGTCAAATCATCATTTTGATGCAAGCATATAAAATGAAAGCAGGTCGGCTTATTGTTTAGCCGACCTGCTTTTGGCTCCCCAAGTTGGACTCGAACCAACGACCCTGCGGTTAACAGCCGCATGCTCTACCAGCTGAGCTATTGAGGAATATACATATCTACGATGTTTTGTAGATAGATTTGATGTTTTCGATGGAGTGAAGTTCCTGTAAGTAGCTTATACTTGCTCTACCAACTGAGCTAAAGAGGATTATATCGTAGCTGCGTTATTTTTGAAGCAGCCAACCTTTTTGTTTGCTCAATTGGTTTCCGGTGTAATGCTTTACACTTGCTCTACCAACTGAGCTAAAGAGGATTATATCGTAGCTGCGTTATTTTTGAAGCAGCCAACCTTTTTGTTTGCTCAATTGGTTTCCGGTGTAATGCTTTACACTTGCTCTACCAGCTGAGCTATTGAGGAATATCTGCCGAAAGTAAACAACTTCCTGGCACGTGCTATATGTTATCATATTTCGTTCTGGGTTTCAAGCCTGAAATGAAAAAAACTTGCACTTTCTTCTAAAATGTGTGAAACTTGCGTGGCAGCGGCGCAGGTGGTACACTGGTGAAGGTAGAAAATGGGGGTGGAAAGATGTTTTCCAAGCTGCACAGCTTGGGTGTGGCAGGGCTGGATGGCTTTGTGGTGACGACCGAGGTGGATGTCTCGGGCGGCTTGCCGCAGTTTGCCATAGTGGGCCTGCCAGACAGTGCGGTGAAGGAGGCGGCCGACCGTGTACGCAGCGCACTGAAGAATTTGGGCTTTGAGTTCCCGGCCCGGCGTATTACGGTGAATCTGGCCCCGGCAGATGTGCGTAAAACCGGCGCGGTGTATGACCTGCCGGTGCTTTTGGGTGTGCTGGCGGCCAGCGGGCAGATTGACCCCTTGCCGATGGACAGTGCCTTTGTGGGGGAGCTGAGCCTGAACGGCGAGGTGCGCCCGGTGAGCGGCGTGTTGTCGATGGCGCTGGCCTGCGTGGAGAGGGGTGTCCGGCGGTTTTACCTGCCTGCCGCAAATGCGCAGGAGGCGGCTCTCTGCCCCGATGTACAGGCATACCCGGTGCGTGATATGAAGCAGCTTTTGGCCAGCCTGCGCGGGGAGGAGACGCTGCCGCCTCTGCCCGCCACCCGTCTGGATTTGGAGGACGGGATGCAGGGCATTCCGGATTTTGCCGATGTGCACGGCCAGCCGGAGGCCCGGCGGGCCATGGAGATTGCCGCGGCGGGCCTGCACAATATTATCTTGATAGGTGCGCCGGGGGCGGGAAAAAGCATGCTGGCCAAACGCCTGCCCGGTATTCTGCCGCCGCTTAGCTTTGCGGAGGCGGTGGAGCTGAACAAAATCTATTCGGTGGTGGGGCAGCTTGGACAGGGTTTTCTGACCTCCCGGCCCTTCCGCAGCCCGCATCACGGCGTCAGCGCGCCGGGGCTGGCCGGGGGCGGCAGCCCGCCAAGGCCGGGGGAAATCAGCCTGGCAAACCACGGGGTGCTGTTTTTGGATGAACTGCCGGAATTTCAGCGCGAGGCGCTGGAAATTCTGCGCCAGCCCATGGAGGACGGTCATGTGTCCATCAGCCGGGTGGCGGGCACGGCCCGTTACCCCAGCCGTTTTATGCTGGTGGCCGCCATGAACCCCTGTCCCTGCGGGTACTATGGCCACCCGGAGAGGGAGTGCCGCTGCCAGGCGGGGGCCATGGAGCGCTACCTGCAAAAGGTGAGCGGCCCCCTGCTGGACCGCATTGACCTGCACGTGGAGGTGCAGCCGGTGGGGTATGAGGAAATCAGCGCGGCGCAGGGAGGCGAAAACAGCCACGGCATCCGGGAGCGGGTACTGCGCGCACGGGAGTTTCAGCAAAAGCGCAGCCGGGAGACAGAACCCCTGCCGAATGCGCGGCTGGAGGGGGAGGCCCTGCGGGAAAACTGCCCCATGACCCCCATGGCTTCCCAAACCCTGAAAACCGCCTTTGAGCGGCTGGGGCTCTCGGCCCGGGGCTATGACAGGGTGCTCCGGGTGAGCCGCACCATCGCGGATTTGGATGCCTCCCAGGTGATTGACCTGCCCCATGTGGCCGAGGCGGTGCAGTACCGCAATTTGGATAGAAAGTATTGGTATTGAAGCGTCTGCCGGGCTTGTGGCCGGCAGGGGGGAGAGGGAGCAAGCCCCAAGCCCACCGGCACTGTGAATGGCCAGTGGCGGAAGAGGGAAAAAGCAGAAAACGCGGGAAGGGGGATTGTGCCGCCCTGCCGCGTGTTTTTGCGTTTCTGGAAAGAGGCTTTTCCCAAAGGTGCAAAATAGCAGGAGGGTAGAAAGCCTCCTGCGTCGTATACTATATATGAGGGAAATAGAAAGCCTGTGAGACGGGCGGGGAGGAGGGGCGAATGGAAGCGCGGATTCGGACACAGGAGATAGAGAAGGAGACCTTGTCTGCCTATGCCACCTTGAGCGGCAACAGCAAGGGGCGGCAGCGGGCGGAGGCGGAATGCCCCCTGCGCACCGTTTTCCAGCGGGACAGAGACAGAATCATCCACTCGAAGGCCTTCCGCAGGCTAAAACAGAAAACCCAGGTGTTTCTTTCGCCCGAGGGCGACCACTACCGCACCCGCCTCACCCACACCCTGGAGGTGAACCAGATTGCCCGCACGATTGCGCGGGCGCTGCGCTTTAACGAGGATTTGACCGAGGCGGTGGCCCTGGGCCACGACCTGGGGCACACCCCCTTCGGCCATGCGGGCGAGCGGGCGCTGAACAAGCTGAACCCCGAGGGCTTCCGGCACAACCTGCAGAGCGTGCGGGTGGTGAGCCATCTGGAGAAGGATTACCAGGGGCTGAACCTGACCGCAGAGGTGCTGGACGGCCTGGGCTGCCACACCGGCGCCAAATGGGGCGACACCCCCGAGGCGCGGGTGGTGCGCTATGCCGACCGTATTGCCTACATCAACCACGACATTGAGGATGCCATTTCGGCCGGGGTGCTGCGGGAGGAGGAGCTGCCTGCCGCCATCACCGAGGTGCTGGGGCACTCCAAAAACCAGCGCATCACCACCCTGATTAGCTCGCTGGTGGAGTTTACCCGGGAGGGCCAGCTGGCCATGGAACCGCAAGTGGCGGAGCAGTACAAAAAGCTGCATGCCTTCATGTATTCCACCGTGTATGTGGACAAAATGGCCAAGGCCGAGGAGAGCAAGGTGGAAAAGCTGCTGGCCGAGCTGTATGCCTACTTTCTGGAAAACCCCGAAAAGATGCCCAGCTTTTACAGCAACATTTCCCTGCGGGAGGGCATTCACCGCGCGGTGACAGACTACCTCTCCGGCATGAGCGATGACTTTGCCATCCGCACCTTTGAAACCCTGTTTGTGCCCCAGAAATGGACCTTGTAGAGACATGCATTCGCTTGCAGCAGAAGGAGGCGCGCCGTGGCCATACCCCAGGAATACATAGCCGAGCTGTCCCGGCGCACCGATATCTCCGAGCTGATTGGCAGCTATGTGCAGCTCAAGCGGGCCGGGCGGCTGGAAAAAGGGCTGTGCCCCTTCCACAACGAGAAGACCTCCTCGTTTACAGTGTACCCCGAAAGCCAGAGCTTTTACTGCTTTGGCTGCGGTGCCGGGGGAGACGCCATCACCTTCATCAAGCGGATACAAAACCTGGAATATACCGAGGCCGTGCGCTTTTTGGCCTCCCGGGCGGGTATGCCCCTGCCCGAGGAGGATGACGATGCGGCCAAGCGCCGGGGCCGGCTGCTGGCCATCAACCGCGAAACGGCCCGCTTTTACGCGGGCATTTTAAACGAGGAGGCGGGAAGGGCCGCCAGGGTTTATCTGCGGGGGCGGGCGCTGGACGACAAGACCATCCGCCGTTTTGGGCTGGGCTTTGCGCCGGATGGCTTTGGCGCCCTGCGGGACAGCCTGAAAAGCCGGGGCTTTACCGAGGACGAGCTGCTGGTGGCCGGGGTGTGCAAAAAAAGCGAGAAGGGCGGCGTGTACGACGCCTTCCGAAACCGGGTCATCTTTCCCATCATCGACCTGCGGGGCAATGTGATTGCCTTTGGCGGGCGGAAGATGGCTGACGACGACTTTGGCCCGAAATACCTCAACAGCCCAGAGACCCAGGTTTTCAAGAAAAGCCGAAGCCTCTATGCCATGAATATCGCAAAGAAAAGCGTTTCGAAGCGGTATCTGCTGGCCGAGGGCTATATGGATGTCATCAGCCTGCACCAGGCGGGCTTTGACACCGCCATTGCCACCCTGGGCACCGCCATTACCGACGAGCAGGCCGGGCTGATGGCCGACTATGCCGACGAGGTGGTGATATGCTACGACGCGGACGAGGCGGGGCAGAAGGCCACGGCCAAGGCCATAGACAAATTCAGCAGAACCAATGTGAAGGTGCGGGTGCTGAGCCTGCCCGAGGCGAAGGACCCCGACGAGTTTATCCGCAAGAACGGGCCGGAGCGTTTTGCCGCGGTGCTGGAGGGCAGTGGCAACGCCCTGGAATATGAGCTGATGAAGGCAAAGCGCGGCTTTGACCTGCAGAGCGACGATGGGCGGGCGGGCTACCTGCGGGCGGCGCTGGACATTCTGGCCGCCGAGGCCAGGCCGGTGGAGCAGGACATTTACGCCGGGCGGCTGGCCGAGGAGACCGCCGTGGGCAAGGATGCGATTTTAAAGCAACTGGAGACGGTGAACCGCCAGCGCTGGAAGCGGGTGGCAAAGCAACGGGAGAAGAAGGTGCTGGACGAGGGGCTGGCCGCCGGGGTGAGCCTGCCGCCCAGCACCGGTGCAAAGGCGCTGGGGGTGGCCTTTGCCGAGCAGCAGCTGGTGGCGGCCCTGCTGAAAAACCCGGCGGATTTTCTGCCGGCGGTGCGGCCCCGCCTGGCCCCGGAGGGTTTTATCTCGCCCGACATGGCGGAGGCCTACCGCCTGATTTTGCAGGCGGAGGACGCCGGGCTGCCGGTGGAGCTGCCGGTGCTGGCCGGGCAGCTGCCGGAGAAAACCGTGGATTTGCTGGGAAAGGTGCTGGCCCAGAATCATCAAACCGGGTTTGCGCTGGCCGACGTGGAGCTGTTTTTGAACCGGATAGAGGAGGGGGCCAACACCCCGGCCCGGGCCTCGGAGATGGAGGCGGAGGAGCTGCGCCGCCTGTTTGAGACCATGAAGGACAAAAAGAAGTGAGGGGCCGAAGGACAAAGAGGGAACAAGCGAACCACTGAAAATACAGGCTGCAAACAGCCAAAATGAAGGAGAACCGAATGGCAGACAAGAAGAACATCATCCGCGACCTGGTGGAGACAGGCAAACGCAACCAAAGGCTGACCACCAAGGAAATCAATGATGCGCTGGAGGAGATTGGCTTCGACGTAGAGCAGGTGGACAAGCTCTATGAGACCCTGGACGCCAACAATATTGAGATTGTGGATGAGCCCGACCCGGACAGCAAGGAATTTACCCTGACTGAGGACAGTGTGGACCAGTTCGAGAGCGAGCTCTCGGCCGAGGGTGTTTCCATTGACGACCCGGTGAAGGTGTATCTGAAAGAAATTGGCCGTGTGCCGCTGCTTTCCAGCGAGGAGGAGGTGGACCTGGCCATTGAGATTGGCAAGGGAGGCCCCAGCGGCGACCAGGCCAAAAAACGCCTTTCGGAGGCCAACCTGCGCCTGGTGGTGAGCATTGCCAAGCGCTATGTGGGCCGTGGCATGCAATTTTTGGATTTGATTCAGGAGGGGAATCTCGGCCTCATCAAGGCGGTGGAGAAATTCGACTACACCAAGGGCTTTAAGTTTTCCACCTACGCCACCTGGTGGATTCGCCAGGCCATCACCCGTGCGATTGCCGACCAGGCCCGCACCATCCGCATTCCGGTGCATATGGTGGAGACCATCAACAAGGTGAAGAAGGTGAGCAGCCAGCTCTTGCACCGCAATGGCCACGAGGCCACCGCCGACGAGATAGCCGAGGAGCTGGACATGCCGGTGGAGAAGGTGCGGGAGATTATGCGGGTGGCACAGGAGCCGGTGAGCCTGGAAACCCCCATTGGCGAGGAGGAGGACAGCCACCTCGGAGACTTCATCCCCGACGAGGACGCCCCGGTGCCCGCCGAGGCCGCCAGCCACACCCTGCTGAAGGAGCAGCTGGCCACCGTGCTGCAAACCCTGACCCCGCGCGAGGAAAAGGTGCTGCGGCTGCGCTTTGGCCTGGAGGACGGCCGCCCCCGCACCCTGGAGGAGGTGGGCAAGGAGTTCAAGGTGACCCGCGAGCGCATCCGCCAGATTGAGGCCAAGGCCCTGCGCAAGCTGCGCCACCCCAGCCGCAGCAAAAAGCTGCGGGACTTTTTGGACTAAGTATGGGGGCGCTTACATTTTGCTGGTTTGGCTGGGAAAGCCCCCTGTTTCAGCAGGCCAAGGCGGTGCGCCGGGCGGTGTTTGTGGAGGAGCAGGGCTTCAGCCTGGCGGGGGAATTTGACGAGATTGACAAAAGGGCCCGGCACCTGCTGGCCCTGCATGGAGAGCAGGCGGTGGGCGCGGCCCGTGTATATGCCGAGGAGCCCGGCGTGCTGCACGTGGGGCGGGTGGCCCTGCTGGCGGCCTGCCGCGGCCGGGGCTATGGCGCGGAGCTGATGGAGGAGCTGCGCCGCATGGCCGAGGAGGCTGGGGTGTGGCGGCTGGTGCTGAGCGCCCAGGCAGACAAGGCGGGCTTTTACGAGAAAGCGGGCTATAGCCCCACCGGGCGCAGCGAGCTGGACGAGGGCTGCCCCCATGTGGAGATGCAGCGGATACTTCCCGCCGGGTGGGAAGCGCCAGCCGGTATTTGACATTTATTTCCCAGTTGGGTATACTTAAAATATAGCGGTTTGGTATACTTTGGCCTGGGCCGCCACAGGCTGCCGCCGGGCCAAAACCGGGGCAGGCCCCATGGGAGATAAATATGTATATAACACAAGAGGCGGACTATGCCGCCCGTATTGTGCTCTGCTTGGCAAAAAGGCAGCAGAGGATGGACGCGCGGCGCATCAGCGAGGAGGTGTCGGTCACTCTGCGGTTTTCTCTTAAGATTTTGGGAAAGCTGAGCGCCGCGGGCATTGTGCAGAGCTTTAAAGGAAACCGCGGCGGCTATGAGCTGGCCCGCCCGGCGGCGGAGATAACGCTGCAGGAGGTATTGAGCGCGGTGGACGGCCCCTACAGCCTTTCCCGCTGCCTGCAGGACGGGCAGAACTGTAACCGCAGCCTGGCAGGCAGCTGTGTGTTCCGCCACACCCTGAGCCGCTTGAGCCGGGTGATGAATGAGGAGCTGGCCCAGGTGAACTTCCAACGGCTGATGGAGGAAGAAGCTGACGGCTGTGTGGGCTAGAGGGTGCAGACACCCTTTAGCAAGGCATATAAAGCAATTTTGAAGACCTCGTGGCATCATAAGAGGTCTTCGTTTTTTCGTATGTGGGCCGTTGCAAGAGGGGAGCAGAGGGGACACAATCGATACACGGAGCCGGGTGTTTTTAGCGGTGAAAAACCGTTTTATCCGGTGTTGACATGCGGTAACTCTTGGGGTATAATGCATTATTGTACTATTATGGCCTATTGTGCCCCATAAAGAGAAAAACAGAGAAATTCCAGGGTTTCGTTTTGTGCAACATGCTGCAAAATGTAGGCTTTTGCCTGTTTTTTCTTTGTGAACCACAGGTGTGAAATTCTGCCCTGTGTTTTTTTCGGAGGCCGAAAAGATGGGCTGTTTGGGAATGAGAAAAAAATGGGAGTGGTTGCGCGCATGGTGAATGTCAAGCCGATGATGCTTGGAACGACGG
>CAYRFC010000110.1:7191-9275 GCA_964423365.1 uncultured Oscillospiraceae bacterium | reverse complement strand
GCCTCGGGGTACTCGGGGCAGGCCCAGCCGGGCTCCACCCCATAGGCGGGGGCCAGCCGCGCCACGCTGTACTCGCTGGCTGCGGGGTTCAGCAGGTAGGCCGCCAGCTTCGCGTCAAACTGCATGCACCGGGCCTGCCCTCCGGCGGCCAGGGCCAGCTTGTGCAGGGGCTTTGTGTCAAAGGCGCGCTTAAAGGCCTTCTCGCTCTGCAAAAGTTCCAGCAGGGCGGGGCTGTCCTCGGGGGCAAAGTAAGCCTTTTGCTCCCCGCCGGGGCAGGCCAGCCAGCCGCCGGGGGCCGGGGCCAAGAACAGCAAGCCGCACAGGCCGCCGGGCAGGGGCTGGGCGGCCACCTCCTCCAGCGGCGCGGCATCCTCCTGCCGGGGCAGCTCCACCGCCTCCAGGTGCAGCCGCTCCAGCACACTGTGCATCTCCAGCCAGCTCAGCAGGCGGGCGGCCTCGGGGGCGTTCACCGGGGCCTTTTGGTAGGTGCCGGGGGCGGTGTCTATGGGCACGGCGCAGTCAATCACCGCCAGCCTGTGGCTCAAAAGGGCGCTCTCCCGCCCGTCCTCCAGCTTTTTCTTCACGCCGGCCTTGATGCCGGGGTCGCCGAGGTTTTCGTATACGCCCTCCATACTGCCGAACTGCCCTATCAGCGCAAAGGCGGTCTTTTCCCCCACGCCGGGCACGCCGGGGATGTTGTCGGAGGCGTCGCCCATCAGGGCCTTGGTCTCTATCAGTTGCAGGGGGGCCACGCCATACTTCTCCCGCACGGCGGCTTCGTCCATCCGCACCGTCTCCCCCCGGCCCGCCTTGGTGGTGGCCAGCAGCACCGTCACACCGGGGCGCACCAGTTGCAGGCTGTCCCGGTCTCCGGTGGCCAGCAGGCACTCGTCCCCCCGGGCGGCGGCAGCAGCGGCCAGGGTGCCCAGAATGTCATCCGCCTCATAGCCCTCGCGGCACACCTCGCGGTAGCCCAGCGCGGCCAGCAGCTCCTTCAAAACCGGCATCTGCTCGGCCAGCTCCTCGGGCATGCCCTTGCGCTGGGCCTTGTAGCCCTCGTACATCTGGTGGCGGAAGGTGGGGGCCCGCAAATCAAAGGCCACGGCCACCTCGTCCGGCTTCTCGTCGTTTTCCAGCTTTAGCAGAATGTTCATAAAGCCATAGATGGCGTTGGTGAACGCGCCGTCCTTGTTGGTCAGCAGCTTAATGCCATAAAAAGCGCGGTTCAGGATGCTGTTTCCGTCCAGTACCAGTAGTTTCACAGCGTTTCCTCCGTTAAATGAATTGGTTTTATTTTACAGTATCGCCTATTTTACCAAGAGCATTGTTTGCAATTCAAACGAATATGATGTAGCATGACGGTGTTCACTTGTATAGCTTGGCCAATTTTAATACGCAAAAAAGGAGCTGTGTACTGTATGAAAAAAACAGGGAAACGTCTCCTGCTCATTTTGCTTGTTTTGGCTCTTGTGTGGGGCTGTGTGGTGGGCGTGGATTATTGGCGGGCGCGCGCCCAACAAAAGCCATTTTTTACGGTCCAGACCGCCCATGTTCTGGATGGCGGTACCGTGGTATATTACGGCATTGGCTATACTGTTGTTGATTTTAATCAGATGCCTGACAATGGTGGCCGCACCGACACGGTGTTCTACTTTTCTCCACCGTCAAGCATCCTGCTCTCTGCCATAGTGCAGTTTCTGGTGCTGTTTTTCCTGCCCATTTTGGTTTGCTTTCTATTTTACAGGTACATCCCCCGGCTCCTCTTTCTTTCCCCCCTGCTCACGGTCTCGCTTATTTTCCTCACAGCCTATGTAACCTATGGCCCACCGACACTTAGCAATGATTTGTCTGCTTGGGTGGAGTTTTTTGTATTCATTTTGTATCATTTGCTCGTGTGTACCATTTTTCGTGTTTATGGCCACCGCAAAAAACGAAAAAACGGCGAATAATTTTCGGTTTCTCTCAGCAAGGCACCAAAGGCTGGGAAGAGCCACACGGGAAAGCCCCCCCACTTTTATACTCAATAGTATACTATACCATAAAACGGTTTTATGTTATACTATTCTCTTGGGTTACCCCTAGCT
>CAYRFC010000110.1:6013-7091 GCA_964423365.1 uncultured Oscillospiraceae bacterium | reverse complement strand
TACTATACCATAAAACGGTTTTATGTTATACTATTCTCTTGGGTTACCCCTAGCTAGTGCGGCCCAGCCAGACCATAAAAACAACAAGGGAACTGACATTTTGCAGATAGGAAACATACCCATAGCCCCCGGTGCGGCCCTGGCCCCCATGGCCGGGGCAAGCGACGCGCCCATGCGCGCCCTCTGCGTGCGGGAGGGCGCGGTGTTCACCGTCAGCGAGATGGTGAGCGCCAAGGCCCTCACCATGAACGACCAAAAAAGCCTGCGCCTTTTGCGCGGGGCCACGGCGGGCGCGCCCTATGCCGTGCAGCTTTTTGGCAGCGAGCCAGAGGTGCTGGCCGAGGCGGTGCGCCGTATCGAGGGGGAGAGCTTCGACTTTCTTGATTTGAACCTCGGCTGCCCGGCGCAAAAAATAGTGGCGGGCGGGGCGGGCAGCGCCCTGATGAAAAACCCCGCTCTGGCCGCCGCCTTCGTGGCCGCCGGGGTAAAGGCCAGCCGCCGCCCGGTCAGCGTGAAGATGCGCCTTGGCTGGGACGAAACCAGCCTGAACGCCCCCGAGATAGCAAAGGCCTGCGAGGCGGCCGGGGCGGTGATGCTGTGTGTGCATGGCCGCACCCGCAAGGAGCAATACACCCCCGGCGTGCACCCGGAGCGGGTGGCCGAGGTGAAGGCCGCCGTCAAAATTCCCGTGCTCTACAATGGGGACGTGACAGACGCCGAAAGCGCGCTGGCCCTGCTGGCCCAAAGCGGCTGCGACGGGCTGATGATAGGCCGGGGGGCCATGGGCAACCCCTTTGTGTTTGGGCAGGTGGCCGCCGCCATGCGGGGCGAGGCCCCGCCCGCCCCGCCCAGCCTGGCAAAGCGGCTGGCCGCGCTGGAGCAGCAGGTGCGCGGCATGTGCGAGGAAAAGGGCGAGGCGGTGGCCATGCGCAACGCCCGCGGCGTGGCCGGGGCCTATATGCACGGCCTGCGGGGCGCCGCCACCCTGCGCCACAGGGCCCATTCCCTCACCTTTTTTGCCGATTTAGCCCCCCTGCTGGAGGAGGCAATACGTTTGCAAGTGGAAAATTGAAAGTGG
>CAYRFC010000110.1:0-5913 GCA_964423365.1 uncultured Oscillospiraceae bacterium | reverse complement strand
TTTAGCCCCCCTGCTGGAGGAGGCAATACGTTTGCAAGTGGAAAATTGAAAGTGGGTTGGAAAGGGAAAATACGCAATTTTATTCCGTCACGTGGGCCGATAGAGCATCGGCCCCTACAAAAACGGCAAACCACCCGTGGTAGGGGCGGATTCTATATCCGCCCGCCGGGCAGGGCCCCTAAAAAAACGGCAAACCGCCCGTGGTAGGGGCGGATTCTATATCCGCCCGCCGGGCAGAGCCAAGGGAAATGAACGGCCAAGCGCCACCCTGCGGCGATTGACGGTTTTGGCCCTCACTTTCCACTTTCCACTGTCCACATGCCCAAGACTTGCCCTTTAACTTTCAACTTTCAACTTTCAACTCTCAACTGCCCTTAAAAGTCCACCAGTTCGTCCAAATTCTGCTCATAGCAGGGTATGAAATCCCGCAGGAACAAATCGGCGGCGGGGCAGGCCATCTCTTGCAGCAGCCTGTACTGCTGCCCCTTGGCAGAGGCAAACTCGTGGTTGCCCGCCCGCTCCTCCTCTATGCACTTCACCAGCGCCGAGAGGCGGTCGGCCGCCTTCACCAGCAGCCTTTCCTCGGGCAGCAGGCCCTGCCCGGTCAGGCAGCCCCGCAGGGTGGCCTGCAGCCTTTCGGGCAGCAGCCCGGCCAGCAGGGCCGCGCTCTCCTGCTCCACCGCCTTGTAGGCCCGTTTCAAATCCTCGTTTTTGTATTTCACCGGGGTGGGCAGGTCGCCGGTTAAAATCTCACTCGCGTCGTGGTACAGGGCGGCCAGCGCCACCGTCTCGGGGCGCACTGCCGTCTGGCCCAGCTCCTCCTTGGCAAGCAAGGCCAGCACATGGGCAAACACGGCGGTCTCGGCGGTGTGCTCGCTCACGTTTTCCCCCCGGCTCTGGCGCATCAGCCCCCAGCGGCCAATGTATTTCATGCGGCTTAGCAGCGCGCAAAAGGCATAGTGGTGTTGTTCCATCCTGTTTTCCTCTTGTTTCGTTTACTATACGTCTTAAATAAGGCCTCAAATATCGCTTTGTTTTGCCCAGTATACCACAAAACCCCGGAGGACCAAAATGCACAAAAGCCTGCAAAAACCCGAAAAGAAAAAGGCCCTGCTGCTCAGCTTTCTGTTTGCGGCGGCGGTGGCGCTGGTCATCTTTCTCCCGTTTTTAATCGTGGACAAGGGGTTTTTCCTCTATGCCGGAGATTACAACTCCCAGCAAATCCCCTTCTACATGCACGTGCAGCAGTTTTTAAAAAGCGGCGGCGGCACCTGGGACTGGGCCACCGATTTGGGCGGCTCTATCATCAACTCCTATGGTTTTTATAATTTGGGCTCGCCCTTTTTGTGGCTCACCCTGCCCCTGCCCACCAGCTGGATGCCCTACATGATGGTGCCGCTGTTCATTTTGAAATTCGCCTGCATCTCGGCGGCGGCCACCCTGTATATGCTGCGCTACGCCAAAACGCCGGGCATGCCGGTGGTGGCGGGCGTGCTGTACGCCTTCTGCGGCTTCAACGTCTACAATATTTTCTTCAACCATATGCTGGACCCCGTGGTGATCTTCCCCCTGCTGCTCTGGGCGCTGGACGGCTTCATGCTGGAAAAGAAAACCGGCTGGTTCGCCCTCTTTGTGGGCCTCGCCCTCCTAAACAGCTACTTCTTCTTCATTGGCAACGTGGTGTTTTTGGTGCTGTATTTTGTGCTGCAATGCGCCATGGGCCCCTACCGCCTTAGCCTGCCCAGGTTCGGCCAGCTTGCGCTGGAGGCCCTGCTCGGGGTGGGGCTGGGCATGGCGCTGGCCCTGCCCAGCCTGCTCAGCCTGCTGAATAACCCCCGCACCGACAATTTTGCCAGCGGCATGAACCTGGTGCTCTACTGGAACGTGCAGCAAATTCCGGCCATCCTCTCCTCCCTCATCACCCCGCCCGACCCTCCCTACCTCCCCAATGTCTTCACCGAGGGGGCCGTCAAGTGGACCAGCATGAGCGCCTTCCTGCCCATCGTGTCCATTGCCGGGGTGGCGGGCTACCTGCGCAGCAAAAAGGGCGGCTGGCTGAAATGGATACTCGGCCTCAGCCTGGTTATGGCGCTGGTGCCGGGGCTGAACTCCCTGTTCTTCGCCATGAATTCCAGCTACTATTCCCGCTGGTACTATATGCCCATTCTCATGATGGTGCTGGCCAGCCTGCTGGCGCTGGAGCACAGCGATATCGACCTGCGCTACGGCCTCCGCTTCACCCTGGCGGTCACCGCCCTGTGGGGGCTTTTGGGGCTGGTGCCCACCCAGGTGGAGGAGGCCTGGAAGCTGGGCGTGGCCCAGTACGCCAGCAAGTTCTGGCTCACCTGGCTCACCGCCCTGTTCGGCATTGCGGCCTTCGCGGCGCTGTGGCACTTCTACCGGGGCAAAAAGCGCTTTGCCTCCATTCTGCTGGGGGCGGTCATGGGCTTTTCGGCCTTCTACGCCGTCACCCACCTCTCGCTGGGCAAGTTCCCCCAGTGGGAGGGCGACAAGTATTATGTGGAGCAGCAGTATAAGGGCAGCGCGCAGCTCGCCCTGCCCGAGGACGAGGGCTTCTACCGCATCGACACCTACAGCGCCTACGACAACCTGGCCCTCTGGCTGAACAAGAGCGGCCTGCAAACCTTCAATTCCACCGTCACCCCCTCCATCATGGAGTTTTACCCAAGGCTTGGGGTAAAGCGGGACGTGTCCAGCAAGCCGGAGCCGAAGCACTATGCTTTGCGCGGCCTGCTGGGGGTGCGCTACACCATCGTGCCGCTGGAGGACCGTAGCAGCTTCGAGGGCGAGGTGCCCGGCGGGCAGGGCTGGGTTTACACCGGCAGCCAAGGCTCCTTCGCGGTGTACGAGAACGAAAATTTCCTGCCGCTGGGCTTCACCTACGACGACTACATTCTGATGGACACCCTGGAGGCCGCCTATGAGGACGACCGTGCCCCCCTTCTGGTGCGGGCGCTGGGCCTCAGTGCCGAGCAGGCCGCAGAGTACGGCCACCTGTTCCGCAGCGAGCTGGGCGGCAGCTATCCTCCTGTCAGCTATGAGAGCTACACCGGGGACGTGGCCGCCCGCCGGGCCACCGCCAGCACCAGCACCTGGGCCGACGCCTCGGGCTTTGGGGCAGAAATCAGCCTGCCGAAGGAAAATCTCGTCTTCTTCGCCGTGCCCTACGACCCCGGCTTCACCGCCACGGTGGACGGCGAAGAGACCGAGGTGCTGAACATCTCCGGCGGCATGATGGCTGTGGCGGCCGGCGCGGGCAGCCACCGGATTGTCTTCACCTACAAAACCCCCGGCTTTGGCCCGGGGCTGGCCGTCAGCCTGCTCTGCCTGCTGGGCCTCGGGCTCTACTGGCCGCTCTCCCGCCGTCTGGCCAAAAAGCGCCGCGGGGAGGGCGAAACAGAGGAAAGCGGGGACGCCCTCTCCTGCCTGCTGCCGGGCTACCAGAAGCCGGCGGGGAGGATGCCCTTCCGTTTTGGCAAAAAACGGGCGGATTCTGTAGCAGAACCAGCGGTAGAGCCTGAAACAGAGGCAAGCGCGGCAGAAACCACAGAGACAGCGCCGGGCAAAGCGGAGACCCTGGCAGAGCCCCCTATCGAAACACCCCCCGCCGGGGAGCTGCCCCCGCCCGCAGCACAGGAAGAATTTGACGAGGAGACAGGGAAATAAGCATGGATTTTGTAAAAATTTTGGCCGAGGAACTGAAACTGAACCCCGCCCAGGTGCAGGCCGCCGTGGCCCTCATCGACGAGGGAAACACCATCCCCTTCATCGCGCGCTACCGCAAGGAAGCCACCGGCTCCATGGATGACCAGGTGCTGCGCGGGCTGGACGAGCGCCTTTCCTACCTGCGCAACCTCGAGGCCCGCAAGGGCGAGGTGGCAAAGGCCATTGAGGAGCAGGGAAAAATGACCGAGGAACTGGCCGCCGCGCTGGAGGGGGCCGCCACCCTGGCCGAGGTGGAGGACATCTACCGCCCCTACAAGCAGAAGCGCAAAACCCGGGGCAGCGTGGCCCGCGCCCGGGGTTTAGAGCCGCTGGCCCTGCGCCTGCTGCAGCAAAACACAGGCGACGACCCCCTGGCCCTGGCCGCCGCATATGTGGACGAGGAAAAGGAAGTGCCCGACGCCGAGGCGGCGCTGGCGGGCGCGCGGGATGTGCTGGCGGAGGATTTCTCCGACGATGCGGCCCTGCGCAGCCGCCTGCGGGCCTTCTACATGGAGCACGCCCTGCTGGAAAGCCGCGCCGCCAAAGAGGAGGACAGCGTCTACAGCGGCTATTATGAATACAGCGAGCCGGTGAAGAAGGTGGCGGGCCACCGGGTGCTGGCGTTGAACCGCGGCGAAAAGGAAGACTTCCTCAAGGTGAGCGTCACGGTGGACAGCCAGCGGGCGCTAAGCCTTGTGCAAAAGGCCTTTGTGAAAAACCAGAGCCTGGCCGCCCAGCAGGTGGCCGCCGCCGCAGAGGACGGCTACGCCCGGCTCATCCATCCCTCCTTGGAGCGCGAGGTGCGCAGCACCCTCACCGAAACGGCGGGCGAGGGGGCCATCAAGGTGTTTGGGCAGAACCTGCGGCAGCTTCTGTTGCAGCCGCCCATCCGCGGCAAGGTGGCCATGGGGCTGGACCCCGGCTACCGCATGGGCTGCAAGCTGGCCGTGGTGGACCCAACCGGCCGGGTGCTGGCCACGGCGGTCATCTTCCCCACGCCGCAGTTTGGCAAGGTGGCCGCCGCCGAAAAAACCGTGAAATCCCTCGTCAAAGAGCACGGGGTGCAAATCATCGCCATCGGCAACGGCACCGCCGGGCGCGAGACCGAGATGTTCGCTGTGGAGGTGCTGCACCAATTGGCCGCCGAGGGCAGGCAGCTCGAGTACATGGTGGTCAGCGAGGCCGGGGCCAGCGTCTATTCGGCCTCCAAGCTGGCCGCCGAGGAGTTCCCCCAGTTCGACGTGAACCTGCGCAGCGCGGTGTCCATCGCCCGCCGCCTGCAAGACCCTCTGGCCGAGCTGGTGAAAATCGACCCGAAGGCCGTGGGGGTGGGCCAGTACCAGCACGACATGCCCCCCGCCCGCCTGGCCGCCGAGCTGGACGGCGTGGTGGAGGACTGCGTGAACACCGTGGGGGTGGAGCTGAACACCGCCAGCGCCCCGCTGCTGGAGCGGGTGGCGGGCCTCTCGGCGGCCACGGCCAAAAACATTGTGAAGCACCGCGAGGAGGCCGGGGCCTTCCACAGCCGCAGGGAACTGCTAAAGGTGGCAAAGCTCGGGCCAAAGGCCTTCCAGCAGTGCGCGGGCTTTTTGCGGCTGCCCGGCGGCAAAGACCCGCTGGACGCCACCGCCGTGCACCCCGAGAGCTACAAGGCCGCCGAGGAATTGCTCAGCCTGTGTGGCTTCTCCAAAAAAGACATCGGCACCCCGGCCATTGCCGCCCTGCCGGAGAAGGCCAAGGAGCTGGGCATGAACAGCCTGGCCCAGCGGCTGGGCATCGGCAAGCCCACCCTGCTGGACATCATCGCCGAGCTGCTGCGCCCCGGGCGGGACATCCGCGACAGCCTGCCCCCGCCCCTGCTGCGCAGTGATGTGCTGGAGATGAAGGACCTGAAAACCGGCATGGAGCTGGCGGGCACGGTGCGCAACGTGGTGGATTTTGGGGCCTTCGTGGACATCGGGGTGCATCAGGACGGCCTGGTGCATGTCAGCCAAATCACCAGCCGTTTCATCAAGCACCCCGCCGAGGTGCTGGCCGTGGGCGACGTGGTGACGGTGTGGGTGCTGGGCGTAGACGAGAAAAAAGGCCGCATCTCCCTCACCATGAAAAAGCCCAAAGACCAGTAGGGGCGGATTCCATATCCGCCCGCAAAACAAGCCCCCGTAGGGGCGGATTCCATATCCGCCC
>CAYRFC010000109.1:0-9326 GCA_964423365.1 uncultured Oscillospiraceae bacterium | reverse complement strand
TACCCACATGCGGATGAGCCACGCAAAAAAACTGCTGCTCTCCACCGATAAAACAGTGAGTGAAATCATTTTTGAGGTGGGCTATAGCAACGAAAACCAGTTTTATTCGGTATTCAAAAAGTTTATGTCGCTTTCCCCTGCTGAATTCCGGCGGCAGTACCGCAGGATTGCCAGCAGGGGTGAACGGGAAACCTGTATCTAGCGCAACACCACATCTTACAGTAAATTAACAAACTGTAATATGACCGCGCAGCGGCAACCCTTACGACAATGCGGTTATGTGAGCCTTCTTGCATTGTTCAAAACAGAATACATCTATTTTTCCAAACCAAAATACTTGTCCAAGCGGCAGTGCTTGCCCGCAACCATATCGAATTTTCAACAGTGAACGCATGACATTGAAATAGCCGGGCACATTTCTGCACCTGGCTACAAGAATATAAGCTATTCTACCCTGGAGGGTCTTTTCTTCTGTCCTTTTCTCTCGAAACAATCAATTTGTGACGCATTCTCGCTTATTTGTTTGCTGCGCATGTCGCTATTTGGCTAAATCAGTGGCAACAGAGCCTAGTCAACTTCTTCACAAAAGCAGGCGACAAAGTGGCCTTCCCCCACCTCCCGCAGGGCTGGCTCCTCCTCGTGACATCGTTTTTCCGCACGGGGGCAGCGCTTGGCAAAGCGGCAGGCGCAGGGCGGGTTTAGCGCGGAGCCAATTTCCTCCTTAAGCAAAGTGCGTTGGTTTTGTGCTCCTATCTCCGGAATGGGTATCGCCGACAGAAGGGCCTGGGTATAGGGGTGCCATTGCCGGGTAAATAGCATTTCCACCGGCGCTTTTTCCACAATGCGGCCCAGATACATCACCGCAATTTCATCCGAAAAGAAATTGACCACAGAAAGGTCATGTGTGATGAACATATAGGTCAGCCCCATCTGCTCTTGCAGGTCCTTCATCAGGTTTAGAATTTGCGCTTGGATGGATACATCCAAGGCAGACACCGGTTCATCACACACAATAAACTTTGGATTTAATGCCAGGGCACGCGCAATGCCGATTCTCTGGCGCCTTCCACCATCCAGCTCGTGTGGGTAGGTGTCCGTCAGCCTTTTGGACAGCCCCACCAGCTCCATCAGCTCCGTCACACGCTGCATCTGCGCTTTTTTGCCTGCCAGAATATGATGTGTACGGATGGGCTCTGCAATAATCTGGCCAATGGATTTTCGCGGGTCTAGCGAGGAGAAGGGGTCTTGGAAAATCATCTGCATTTCGGTACGCTTTTTACGCATTTCCCCCTTGGAAAGTGCCGCAATATTCTGGCCTTCAAACAGCACAGTACCGGAGGTGGGCTCCAGCAAGCGAAGAAGAACACGCCCCAATGTGGATTTTCCACATCCGGACTCCCCCACAATACCCAAGGTCTTTCCCTTCTCAATGCAAAAGCTCAAATCATCCACGGCGTGCAGGGTACCCTTTGCCGTTCGGAAATACTTATGCAGGTTTTCCACTTCTAGTATGTTTTGCTGCATTTGCCTCATTCCTCCACCTTGAGCGCTTGGAGATTCCCCTTATACAAATGGCATTCCACATAGTGCTGCGGCGAATGGTAATGGCGCTTTGGTTTGTCCCGTGTGCAGCATTCCATCGTCTTGGTGCAGCGGGGGTGAAAGGGGCAACCCGACGGCAGGTTTTGTGGGTCCGGCATCTGCCCTTGTATGGGCATTAGCCGGGCCTGGCGTTTTTTTAGGCTGGGTAAGGAATCGAACAAGCCCTGCGTATAGGGGTGTAACGTGTTTTCAAAGATATCTTGCAGGGAGCCATACTCCACAATATGCCCCGCATACATAATGGCCACCGTATCGCATACCTCGGCCACAATACCAAGGTCGTGTGTAATCATCAGCATAGACATTTCATACTGGCGGCGAAGTTGCAGCATCATTTCCAAAACCTGCGCTTGAATGGTTACATCCAAAGCCGTTGTGGGCTCGTCGGCAATCAACAAAAAGGGGCTGCATGCCAGCGCAATGGCAATCACCACGCGCTGCTTCATTCCGCCGGAAAATTGGTGGGGGTAATCACTGCCCCTGTCTGCCTGTATGCCCACCATTTCCAGCATTTCCCGCGCCTTGTGCATCACCTCTTTGTGTGTGCCGCCATTATGGTGTGCTATCACCTCCGCAATCTGCTTTTCCACGCTCATTACTGGGTTGAGTGAGGTCATGGGGTCTTGGAAAATCATCGAAACGCGATTGCCGCGTATTTTTTCCATTTCAGATTCTTTTTTCTCCAAAAGGGCTTCTCCGTCAAGATGGATTGAGCCACCCATCACCTTGCCAGCCTTTTCTGGCAGCAGGCGCATCACGGAAAGGGCCGCCGTTGTTTTGCCTGCGCCGGTCTCCCCCACAAGACCCAGGGTTTTTCCTTTTTCAATATGTAGGTCAAGGTGGTTTACTGCCTTCACCACACTGTCCATGGTATGGTATTCTACCACAAGATCCTGCATTTCCAGAGCCATTTCCGGGCCCGCTTCTTTTTGTCCCATGTCCACACTCCTATTATCTCAGTCTTGGGTCTAATGCATCGCGCAGGCCGTCTCCCAAAAGGTTGAATGCCAAGATGCTCAGCATGATAGCAAGCCCCGGGAAAAAGGTCATGTAGCTATAATCGCGGATATAACTGCGTGCGCTGGAAAGCATGGAGCCCCATTCGGGCGTGGGGGCCTGAATACCAAGGCCCAGAAAAGAGAGCCCTGCTATGGACAAAATGGTAAATGAGATATTGAGTGTCATCTGCACAAATAGAACACCCATACAGTTGGGCATAATATGGTGCAGGATGATAGCGCCATCTGTTGCCCCAATGGCACGTGCCGCCTCCACATACTCCACATCCTTCACCATGAGCACAGAGCCCCGGACATACCGGGCAAACTTGGGAATGCTGGACACCGTGAGGGCGATGATGAGGTTTTGCATGGAGGAGCCAAGCACCGCCACAATGGCGATGGCCAGCAGGGTGCCCGGGATAGCCAGAAGCATATCCATAAAGCGGGAAATGAGAGTGTCTGTCAGCCTGCCAAAATAACCTGCGGCGGCCCCCAGAATGCTGCCTATGAGGGCGGAGATGACCGTGGATAGCACGCCGATGAACAGGGAGATGCGTGCACCGTGCACCACCCGCGCCAGTATGTCCCGGCCCTGTTCGTCGGTGCCAAAGGGATGCTGGAGGGAGGGGGACTGAAGCTGGTTTGGAATATCCACCTTGATGACAACATCATTGTAGTCGAACAAAAAATCTGCGAAAATCGATAAAAAAATCAGGAGAACCACAATGAATGCCCCAGCCATTGCCGCTTTGTTTCTTTTCAGTCTCCGCCATGCTTCATACAACATACTGTGAGACTTATGAGGAGGCTGAAGCGCAGGGGAAACAGATACCGTATTTTTTTCCATTTTCCTCCTCCTTTACGCGTACTGGCTTTTCATGCGTGGGTCGATAACACCATAGGTTAAGTCTACCAGCAGATTCACCACAGCGAAGCATATGGTGAGCACAATGATGCAACCCAAAACCATGGGAATATCTCTGGACTGAATGGAGGTTACCATAAGCCGCCCGATGCCCGGCCAGGAAAACACCGTTTCCGTCAGTACAGAGCCTCCCATTTGGATGCCAAATTGCAAACCGATGGCCGTGACGGTGGGTATCATGGCATTCCGCATGGCATGGCGTAAAATCACCTGATGCTTTGGCAGCCCCTTGGCCCTGGCGGTGCGAACATAATCCTGGCGAACCTCCTCCAGCATGGATGACCGCATGGTTCTGGCTATGCTGGCCATGGAGAGAAACGCAATGGTGGCCGCTGGCAGCACAATACTGGCCAGGGTATCGGCCCCAAAGGAGGGAAACAGGCCCAGCTGCAGTGAAAAGCCAATGATTAACAGCAGGCCCAGCCAAAAGCCCGGCATCGATACACCTAGGAGAGAAATCAACATACACAGACCGTCGAACACAGAACCCTGCTTGATGCCGGCAATCACCCCAAGGGGGATGGCGATAATCATACTGGCCACAATGGAGACCACCGCCAGCATCACAGTATAGGGAAACCGGGCCCAAATCTCTGCAGAAACAGGTGTGCCTGTCTTATACGAGACACCCATGTCTCCCCGTATCAAATCTAGCATGTAGCGGCCATACTGAATCAGAATCGGGTCATTCAGTCCCATCTTTTCACGCAGGGCATCCACCTGCTCCTGTGTTGCCTCTACACCCAAAATCATTTTGGCCGGGTCTCCCTGTGCAATGTTCATAATCAGAAAAACAATCAGGGTGGTGCCAATGATGACGGGTATGAGCAAAAGCACACGCTTACCTATATATTTTAGCATAGGAACCTCACACATCTCTCCCACCGGGGTGGGAAATAGGCAGCGCTGCGGCGGCTACTCTGCCGCAGCGCTCGCCGTATAGAAGAACAAGTTCGCTTTTGGCCGAAGCTTTATTTCCAGTGCAGCAGGTGGTAATAGGTAGAACCAATCAAATCCACATTCATGCCACCCAGATTTTTGTTATATGCTTTTACATACTGGTCTTGGTAAAGTGGCACAGACCCATAGATTTCATTCAGCCGTACAATACATTCTTGAATCAGCTTTTCGCGTTCGGTATCGTCCAGGGTGCTGTTGATTTTTGTAAGCAGTTCATCAACCTTGGCGTCCGAAAAGACCCTGTTTTTGGCGAAGTCGGAGTTTGAGGAGTTGATAAAATTGATGTACGCCGGCAGGGTACGCTGTGCGTAGCTGCCCAGTGAGCCCACATAGTCTTTTGCGTCCAGTGCCGCAAAATAGGCGGCCGAGTCCACTGTTACAATTTCCACCTTGATGCCCAGCTCTGCCAAATTGGCTTGTATAACCTCCGCCTGTTTTTTGCGGGTATCGTTCGAGGCCAAAATGGGCAGGGTGACACTGGCCGCATCTACGCCGGATTTTTCGAGATACTCCTTTGCCTTTTCGATATCGTAGGCAATGCCGCCTTCATCGGAGGAACCAAACATGCCCATGGGCGCATTGGTGGTAACCACCTCCGCCAGGCCGCTGGCCGCCACCTGTGCCAGACTCTGGCGGTCGATGGCGGCGCCAATGGCCTTGCGGAAATCCGCGTTGTCAAACGGGGCGGCTCCCAGGTTAAAGTTCAGGCTATGGAGCTGTGCGCTATCCGCTGTAAAAACCTCCACCTCGGGGTTCTGCTGCAGGCTGGAAATGTCAATGGGGTCCACGTCGTAAATCATGTCCACATCACCAGATTCCAGGGCTATGGTGCGGGCAGCTCCTTCCGGAATAAACCGCCAGGTAATTTTTTCCATACCGGCCAGATTTTCTTTGTCAAAAAAGTCTGCAAACCGCTCCAGTTCAATTTTGTCGCCCTGCGTGTAGCTTACGAACTTGAAGGGCCCTGTGCCGATGGGGTTCGCGTTAAAATCATGTCCACCATCAATGAGCTCTTTGCTCAAAATTGAAGTTTGGGGGTTGGTGAGGTCAAACAGCAGCTTGGAGCTGGGCCCATTCGTGGTTATTTTGATGGTGTAAGGGTCCACCACTTCTATGCTGGCGATGGTTTCCACGAATTGGGCGGCTTTGGGAACGCTGGCGCTGTATTCCAAAGAGGCCTTTACGTCCTCCGCCGTCATCTCGTTACCGTTGTGAAATTTTACACCTTGGCGTAGCTTTAAGACATATTCCGTGTCGCTGCTCCTCTCATAGGACTCTACGAGGTCCGGCACGGCATTCATCTTGTCATCCAGTTTAAACAAGGTGTTGTACATCTGGTAGCACATCACGGCCGTCATCATAAAGTTTTGGTCGATGGGATGTAGGGTTGCAGGTTCTCCACCAGCTGCAATAATCAAATCCGTTCTGCCAGAGCCACTCGATTCCGTGCCGGAGGCCGCGGCTGCACTTCCCGCTTTCGAAGCACCAGACGATGGAGCGGCGGTACCCCCACAGGCGGCAAGGCTGGTGCTGAGTAGTAGGACGGCCAGAAGCAAGCACAAATGTTTCATCCGCTTTTTTTGCATGAAATTCCCTTCCTTCTCTTCTCAAAATAGTATAGGTGCACGGCTCTACATGACGTCTAGTATTTCATCTCATCCCTCCAGCGTACATACTACGGTTTTGCCCTTACTCTCCATGCTCCATTCCAAAATAGAAGGGCAAAAAATACAGCCGCATCAATGCACCCTGTAAGGTGCATCCTGTTTTGGCAAGGGCGCATTCTAAATTTTCCAGCGCGGCGCTTGCGGCGTAGGCATCTAGCGCAGACAGGCATCCTCCTATGGGTAGGGAAAGCAACGCCTCCACCACACCGTCCACCACCACCAACAGGGCCCCCGCATGCTTGTCCGCCTCTTTCACCGCCACAAAAAGGTCTTTGGGGCTGGCCCCTACGGCACTGATGGCGGAGCCGCCCTGTTCAAAGGAAAGCGCCACAGCCCCTTTCCGAATTCCAGTACCCTTCACCAGTTTTTTATCCACCTTTCGTTTTCCAAAGGTGGGATACCGCTCTATGCGGTAAAAGGGCAGCTCATCTTCCTGCGGACAAAAGGGAAATTGTGCCCCGTCCGTTGGCAATATTTTCGTGTTGATTTGCACCGGTGTATTGTCTAGTAAGGTATAGCAGGTGGTTACACACTCTTTCCCTTTGAAAAGAAACTCTCCGTCAGAAAAATCTATAAGACCGGGCTCGGTCTTTTTTTCTAAGGCTGAGTAGTCTACCGGACAAAAATGAGTTAACCGGTTATCTTCGCACACCAAACGACCATTTTGAATCACCTTTTCCACCCGAATGGTTTCCAGACTTTTTAGAAAAACAACATCGGCAAAACGCCCCGGTGTGATGGAGCCCACATCCTGCTCCAGCCCAAAATGACAGGCTGCGTTTAGCGTGGCCATTTTGATAGCCTTTGCGGCTGGCAGCCCCAATTCTATGCACCGCTGCACCATGCTGTCTATATGCCCACTGTGAAACACCTCATGCACATAGACGTCATCTGCTGAAAACATCAGCTTATCGGTGGGAATGCCGTTCTGAAGGCAGCCCGTAATAATGGAATCCGCCGCGTGGTATACACCGTTCATTCGCACAATTTTAGACATACCATACCGCATTCTATCCAAGGTTTCCTCAAAGGTATCTGTGTTGTGCTCATCGGCATAGCCCAAAATGGCAAAGGTTTCCATTTCCTCTGCAGAACGCCGAATCACATGTCCTGAAATCACCTTACCCTTCCGACGCGCCTGGCATATCTTATCCAGCTCATCCGGCTTAGCACTTTCCACCAGCCCCTGAGCCATTTCTCCAAGGGCCACGGTGTTTTCCCACCCAAGAATTTCCTCTGTGATAAATTTTGGGGCCACTTTCCCCGGTGCAGCCCAATAGCATCGATAGGGCAGCAGCTCCGCATCCTTTACCAAAATCTTTGTGCTCTCCAGCCCATTAAGCGCGGCAAAATCCAATATTTCACACACCATAGCGGTGGTTCCCCTGGGTACAATCGCCTTGGCCAGTTCTGCCGGTGTCACAAGAGGAAAATCCAAATGAAAGTGCGCGTCAATAAACCCAGGTACCGCTATCAGGCCTTTTCCCTCCATCACCTCTTTGGCCTTATGAAGCACATTTTTTTGAATAGACGCGATGCGCCCTTCATAAATGAGAATATCGCCTGCAAAAACCGTTTCGGTAAACACATCCAATATCTGTACATCGCGCACAAGCAGGTCGCCTTCCTTGCGCCCTTGAGACACAGCCAAAAGCTCTTGCATCTGCTGTACACCCATAGAATTCATTGTTTACGCCTCATTTCATGTGTATAATTAACCGATTAACTATACGATATAAAATCAATTAGCTTGACTCTCTCTCGATTAAGCGTGGGCTGATGGTGATGCTTTCCTGCATTTTTTCTCTTTTTAATAACCGCAAAAGTGTTTCTGCACTTCGTTTTCCAATTTCCACATTGCATAAATCGACACTGCTGAGAGAGGGCGTGGCCACCGTGGCGAAAAAAGTATTGCCAAAACCTACAATGGCCAAATCATCTGGAATATGCAGCCTCTGTTTCAGTAGCTCCCGCATCACATATACCGCCAGCATCTCGTCTATGATAAAGAGCGCATCCAGCTTTTTTTCTTTCACGCGATGCACAATGCTATCAATAAAAGCCGGTACCCCGTTGGGGGAGGCCTCCCGTCCAGAGAAATCCAGCCGGCCCTCCCTGAAAAAAATATTTTCCTTCGCCACCACCTCGCCGAACAAGACCTTTGCATGCGCCAAATAAGACTCCATGTGCAAAATGGGCAGATTGTGCTGAGAGGTGTAGGATACAATTCCTAGTTTGGTCCTCCCCTTGTCATACAGATGCTTTGCCGCTATTTCGCCTGCCCGGTGATAATCCGGGTATACAATGGGAATGCCCGGGTAAGAACGGCTTTGGTTTACCATCACCATGGGGATGTTCGCGTCCACAAAACCATGTAGATGGGAATGTTGGTCCTCTCTTCTCTGGTAGCCTATCACCATGGCACCATCAGCCCGGCTAGCGTATACCCTGCGAAAGCATTTTTCATCTACGCCGCGGTACTCATCGGTTTGGTGTATCACCATGAAATAGGACTCTGGCTCCAAGACTTGATTGATGCCGGACAGGATTTCTGGGTAGTAGAGGTTGTTGATGGTGGGCAAAATAACTGCAATATTCTGTGTTTGGTTCGTTTTGAGGGAGCGCGCAACACTGCTGGGCACATAATCCAATTCCCGGATAGCCGCCTGTACACGCTGTTCCGTTTCATAGCTTAATGTAATTTTATTGTTGAGGTAGCGGGAGATGGTGCATGTGCTGACATTGGCAAGCGCGGCAATTTCCCGAATGTTACTCATGCGCAGGCATCCTCCCTGTAATCAGCCGGTTAATTGATTAACCCTATATATTATAACCCGTCTTATTTAAACCAGCACGTCTCTGCGTCAAAGCGCAAATGTGCATCTTCTCAAGAGATTTTTTGTTTCCATTGGCGATATCCACAAAAATATGAATGGTCGATGGGTTTTATTATACTGTTTTGAGAGTGTTTGTCAAGCAATGATTTTCTCTATCAAAAAAGACAATACATGGTCTCTACCGCGGGGCTGTGCCCCGCCCCGCGCATCTTCGAAGCGCTTTCTGCCCCAGGGGGCGGGGTATTTACCCTGTGTCTGCCCTGTTCCTGCCTTTCCGCTTCATGGCCGATATACTGGGGACAATCATTTTATCCTAAAATTCGTCAAAAATGGG
>CAYRFC010000108.1:0-9395 GCA_964423365.1 uncultured Oscillospiraceae bacterium | reverse complement strand
AAGTGATTGCGGCCTATGGTGAGCCGGACGATGAGAATATCATAGAAGATGCCGATATTCAAACCCTGAATTATGGCAGTGCACACAATGAAGTGGTGCTGAATATTAACACGGAAAAAAATGCGGTCTATGACATCTATGTGACATTTTTAGAGCCGGCCCCCGATGCAGCCCCGGCCTCGGCCTCTTCCTCGGCGGCCGGCAGCACTGCGGCCCCGGCGGCGGGCACGGCCGACCTGAGCGACAGCCTGGCAGAGCCCCTGCAAGTCTCTCTGGATGGGGCTATATTCAGCTTCCCTGGCAGCACCTTTGCCGATTTTGTGGCCGCAGGCTGGACGATTGACCCCGGCGCGGCGGGCGCAACACTGCCGGCCAATACCAGCACCCGTGTTGCCTATACAAAAGGCGGTTCCAGCATCGAGATGTCGGCGATAAACGAGACCGCCAAGGTGGCCCCCATTGAAGAGGCCGCCGTCGGCTCGCTGGTGTTCGATACATTCAAAATCAAAGACTTGCCCGTTCTTTTCCCGGGTGGAATTGCGATGGGCGCCAGCCCCGAGGAAATAGAGGCCGCCTATGGTTCTGGCTTTGAGCCCTATGACAATGCGGAGGGAGAACGCCTCTCTATGGAATACAAGTTTACCGACAGCAAAATCAAGTTTCAATTCTTTGAAGGCGGGTTAAATGCCATAGATTTGCGCTGCTAGTACCTCTCCCTATCTCTTTGTGGAAACGATTGTCTGTTTGCTTCACTCTCCAAATTAGGCAAAGGAATATTCCCTTGAATGAGGCACGAAAAACCAAAAGGTAGGTAATCATGATGAAAAAAGCACTGGCGGTTCTCTCTGTATTTTCGCTTTCTTTGGCACTGGCTGCCTGCGGGGGCACGGCTTCCTCCTCGTCCTCCTCGCTGGCGGCGCCGTCTTCCTCCAGCGTGGCTTCCTCCTCCTCCAAGGTGGCCTCGGTGGCCAGCAGCAGTGCGGCCCCGTCCTCCTCGTCTGCGGCCCCGTCGTCAGCCTCCGGCAGTGAGGCCAAAGCGGCTGCCCCGGCCGACCTGGGCGACAGCCTGGCGGAACCTTTGAAAATCTCTTTGGACGGAGTGGTATTCAGCTTCCCCGGCAGCACCTTTGCCGACTTTGAGGCCGCAGGCTGGACGATTGACCCCAAGATGGCAGGCACTAGCTTACCACCAAAAACGGCTTCCTCTGTATCTTATTCTAAAGGAAGCAATAGTATTGCTTTTGGTGTAAGAAATACCACGGATGCAGAAGTGCCTATTGAAGAGACGACTTGCAGTGGGATCGCCTTAACTAAAAGAATTCTCGAAGGTGTTGAAGTGGGTCTTCCTGGCGGCATCACTTTTGGGGCCAGCCCGGAAGAGGTGGAGGCCGCCTATGGAGGTGATTTTAACCCCTTTGAAGACAAGAACGGGGAGTTGATTGCTATGGAGTATGAATTCTCTGGCAGCAGATTTACACTAAGTTTTTTAGGAATAGAGTTAAGAAGTATTGACGTTTTTGTAAAATAAGTTTAGTTATTAGCCGTCAACGGGATTACCCCCCGGGTTCGACATCTGGTGGCCGCCCCTGCCTTGTGCGGGGGCGGTTTTTGGGCTTTGTGCGGGCGGCGGGGTGGTTTTTGGCAAATAGCAAAATTTGCCCTTGACATTTTTGTTGGCTTTGCCTAAAATATTGTTTAGCCCGCTTAAATAAGCAACTTAACTATTTAGTGGATTAAGGAATGGACAAGGTGGCATAGAACGGCTGTGCTTTCTTAGGGCGGGTGTGAACCGGGGAGGCTGTGATGAAGAATGTGGGGATGTGCAGTTTTTGGGCGGAGGGCGAATATGCCCATGCACAGCAGCTGTTTGAGGCGATGAACCGCATGCGGGCCGTGTGGGGCCTGCTGCAGCCCGTAGGGCTGCGCCGCAGCGAAATTGGCGCTTTGGGCGCGGTGGATTACCTGGAGCAGACGGGAACCGGGCCGGTGACCATCAGCCGCCTGGCGCGGGAGATGGGCCACAGTGTGCCGGGGGTAAGCCAGAAGGTGAGCGAGCTGGAAAAGCAGGGTTACCTGCGGCGGGTGGCCGACGAGAAGGACCGCCGTGTGGTGACGGTGACGCTGACCGAGCAGGGCCGCCGTGTGGCCGAGGAAAACCTGCGGGACTTTTTGGGCCGCATTGAGCAGGCCCTGGCCCGTATGGGGGAGGAAAGCAGCCAGGAGCTGTTTGGCCTGATGCGGCAACTGACCGAGACGCTGGAAACCATGGCAACAGAGCAAAAAGGAGGAAAAGGCTTTTGATTCGTTTGAGCAAGTATATGGCCAAATACCTGCCGTTCATTCTGCTGGGGGTGGTGCTGCTTTTGGGGCAGGCCATGCTGGATTTGAACCTGCCCAGCCGCATGAGCGACATTGTGAATGTGGGCATCCAGAAGCGGGGCATAGAGGAGAGCGCCCCGCGGGTGATTCAGCCGGATTTGTTTTCGGTTTTAACAACGTTTATGAATGAAGAGGACTTTGCCCTGGCCGATGACGCCTATACCCTGTACTCCGAGCTGGAGCCGGGAGAGCGGGCCTCGGTGGCGCGCAGCTTTCCCGGCGCGGCAGATTACAACGTGCTGGTGATGACCGCCGAGGGCGAGGCAAAGCAGGCCGTAGACGCCGTTTTTAACCGGGCGGACTATGCGCTGTGGCAGGCCATATCGGACGCGGCGGCCACGGGCGGCGGCCCCATGAACAGCAGCGATATGAGCGGCGAGGCGGGGCTGGACTACAATATGATAAGCAGCATGATGCCCATGCTGGCCGCCCTGCCGCAGGAGAGCCTGGACGCGGCCATAGAGAAGGCCGCCCAAACCCCCGACACCCTGACAGGGGGGGTGGCCGCCGTGCTGAACCGGGCCATCTATGAGGGCCTGGGGGGCGACACCGGCCAGATGCAGACCATGTACATTCTGAAAACCGGTTTGTTCATGCTCTTTTTAAGCATTGCCCAGGCGGCCTGCGCCGTGGCAGCGGGCTTCTGCTTCTCGCGCTTTGGCGCGGGCATGGCCCGCGATTTGCGCGGCGACCTGTTTGCCAAGGTGAGCGGCTTTTCGAACGCCGAGATGGACCGCTTCTCCACCTCCTCCCTCATCACCCGCACCACCAACGATATCACCCAGGTGCAGATGTTCTTCACCATGGGCCTGCGAATGCTGGTGTTTGCGCCCATCATGGGCATAGGCGGCGTGGTGATGGCGCTGAGCAAATCGGTGTCGATGAGCTGGATTATTGCCGTGGGGGTGCTGGTGGTGATGGGGGTGATAGGCATCCTCTTTGCCGTGGCCATGCCCAAGTTCAAGGTGATGCAAAAGCTGGTGGACCGCCTAAACCAGGTCTCGCGTGAGAACCTTACCGGCCTGATGGTCATTCGGGCCTTCAGCAACCAGGATTTCCAGGAGAAGCGTTTTCAGGACGCCAACAAAACCCTCACCGGGAACAGCCTGTTTGTGGGCCGCAGCATGGCCACCCTGATGCCCATTATGATGCTGGTGATGAACGGCATCACCCTGCTGGTGGTGTGGATTGGCGCGGGGCAGATTGCCGCCAGCCAGCTGCAGGTGGGCGACATGATGGCCTACATGCAGTATGCCATGCAGATTATCATGAGCTTTTTGCTCATCGCCATGATTTTCATCATGGTGCCGCGCGCCCAGGTGTCGGCCGAGCGCATTGGCGAGGTGCTGCGCACCGAGGACAGCATTCAGGACCCCGCCGAGCCCCAGAGCTTCGAGGGCCGTGCACGCGGCGAGGTGCGGTTTGAAAATGTGAGCTTCCGCTTCGCCGGGGCCAGCGACGCCGCCCTTTCGGATATCAGCTTCACCGCAAAGCCCGGCGAGACCACCGCCATCATCGGGGCCACCGGCAGCGGCAAGTCCACCCTGGTGAACCTCATCCCCCGCTTTTACGATGTGACCGGGGGCCAGGTGACGGTGGACGGCATTGACGTGCGGCAGCTAAGGCAGCTGGAGCTGCGCGAGAACATCGGCTATGTGCCGCAGAAGGGCCTTCTGTTCAGCGGCAGCATCCAAAGCAACCTGCACTATGGCGACGAAGACGCCTCGGAGCAGACCCTGCGCAAGGCCGCCGAGATTGCCCAGGCCACCGATTTCATAGACGACATGGAGGAGGGCTTTGCCAGCAGCGTGAGCCAGGGCGGCACAAACTTCTCCGGCGGGCAGCGCCAGCGGCTTTCCATTGCACGCGCCCTGGTGAAAAAGGCCCCCATCTATATCTTTGACGACAGCTTCTCCGCCCTGGACTTTGCCACCGACGCGCGGCTGCGCCGGGCCCTGCGGCCCTATACCCAGCAGAGCGCCGTGCTGGTGGTGGCCCAGCGCATTTCCAGCATCATGCATGCAGAGCAGATTGTGGTGCTGGACGAGGGCCGGGTGGCCGGCATTGGCAGCCACAAGGAGCTGCTGCAAAACTGTGCGGCCTACCGCGAGATTGCGGAAAGCCAGCTGACAAAGGAGGAATTGGCATGAGTAAGACAAATTCTTCCAGCAAACGGCGCGGCCCGGTGGCGGGCGGCCCCATGGGCCATGGCCCCGCCGGTATGATGCCCGGAGAGAAGGCCAAGGATTTTAAGGGCACCATGAAAAAGCTGTTCGAGTATCTGGGCAAGTATCTGCCCGCCGTGATAGGCTGTATTGTGCTGGCGGCTGCCTCCACGGTGTTTGCCATTTTTGGGCCGAAGATTCTGGCCGGCGCCACCGACAAAATTTTCGAGGGCCTGATGGCCATGATTGCGGGTACCGGCAGCATCGACATGGCCGCCGTGGGCCGGGTGCTTCTGTTCGGCGCGGGCATCTATGTGGTGGCGGCGGCGCTGCAATATGTGCAGGGCTTCCTGCTGGCGGGCATCTCGAACCGGGTGGGCTACCGGATGCGCGAGGACATCAGCCACAAAATCAACCGCCTGCCCCTGGCCTATTTCGACAAGCACAGCTACGGCGATGTGCTGAGCCGCATTACCAACGATGTGGATACCCTCATCCAGACCATGAACCAGAGCCTGCCCCAGCTGGTGAGCGGCATTGCCACCATAGTGGGCGTCATCATCATGATGCTGACCATCAACGGCTGGATGACCCTCATCACCCTGCTGATACTCCCCCTCTCGCTGGTGATTGTGCGGGCGGTGGTGAAGCGCAGCCAGCCCTACTTTTTGAAACAGCAGAACTACCTGGGCGAAGCGGGCGGCATGGTGGAGGAAATGTACGGCGGGCACCTGGTGATTAAGGCCTTCAGCCGCGAGGAGGAGAGCCGCAAGGATTTCTCCAAGGTGAATGAAAAGCTGTATGGCTCGGCCTGGAGAAGCCAGTTTTTGGGCGGCATCATGATGCCCCTGATGAACATGGTGGGGAACATAGGCTATGTGCTGGTGTGCATTCTGGGCGGCTTTCTCACCCTGAACGGGCAGATTACGGTGGGTGATATCCAGGCCTTCATCCAGTATGTGCGGAACTTCACCCAGCCCATCACCCAAATTGCCAACTCCTCGAATGTGCTGCAGCAAACCGCCGCCGCCGCAGAGCGGGTGTTTGCCTTCCTGGGCGAGGCCGAGGAAGCGGCCGACCCCGAGGCCCCGGTATCGCCCGAGAGTGCCGACGCCAGCGTGCAGTTTGCCCACGTGAGCTTTGGCTACCTGCCCGAAAAGACCATCATCCACGATTTTTCGGCCATGGTGGAGCCGGGCCAGCAGGTGGCCATAGTGGGCCCCACCGGCGCGGGCAAAACCACCATGGTGAAGCTGCTGATGCGCTTCTACGATGTGAGCGAGGGCGCCATATTGGTGGACGGCTACGACGTGAAGCAGTTCAGCCGGGCGGGCCTGCGCGGGATGTTTGGCATGGTGCTGCAGGACGCCTGGCTGTATAACGGCACCATCATGGAGAACATCCGCTACGGCAGGCTGGATGCCAGCGACGACGAGGTGATTGCGGCGGCCAAGGCCGCCCAGGCCGACCATTTCATACGCACCCTGCCAGACGGCTACAACATGGTGCTGAATGAGGAGGCCAGCAACATCAGCCAGGGGCAGAAGCAGCTCCTCACCATAGCGCGCACCATTCTGGCCGACCCGGAGATTTTGATTTTGGACGAGGCGACCAGCAGCGTGGACACCCGCACCGAGATGGCGATACAGAAGGCCATGCGGAACCTGATGCACGGGCGCACCAGCTTTGTGATAGCCCACCGCCTGTCCACCATTCGCGATGCGGACATGATTTTGGTGATGCGGGATGGGGATATTGTGGAGACAGGCAACCACGCCGAGCTGCTGGAGAAGGGCGGCTTTTATGCCGAGCTGTACAACAGCCAGTTTGACGCCGGCCTAAGCGCCTAAAAGGCGCAGGGAGAAGGCCGTGCCTTTTTTGCAAAAAAGGCACACCAAAAAAACTTACTGGGCCGCCAACATGCGTTGGCGGCCGTTTTTTTGTAAGAATGCCGCACAGGAGAGGCCTCCTGCCGGTTTTTCGAAAAACCGAGGGCCCTGTGCTTTTGGCGTTTTGTTGTATCTTAATTGTTTTTTTGCTATACTGGCAGCAGAAGATGCAAAAGGGGGCGTGTGCGCTATGGCGTTTATCGGCTTTTTTATGATTCCCATTTTTGTGGCGGCGGGGGCCTTTGCCTTGTTCGTGTTCATTGGCTACCTGTTTACCATGCTGGTGCAGATGGGCATGGGCATCACCTTGCTGATGTTCAACCGGGTGATGCAGAGGGACGCGGGCTATGCCATGACCCGCAAAAAAGGCCAGGTGTGGCGGAATGTGATTGGCGTGGCCTCTATTGCGGCGGCGGTGTGTTCCCTGGGCATGAACCTTGTGGGCATGTGGATGGACGGCGCCACGTTGCCCAGCGGCTATTGGCTGTGGGCCATGCTGCTGATGTTTGGCAGCTACCTGCTGGCGGTGGCGCTGGGCATCACCATGATTGCCAGCGGGGTGAAGATTCCCCGCGGCATGTGGAAGGTGATGAAGCGGGTTTGCATTGTGCTGGGTGTGGTGATGCTGCTTCTGGGTATGGCTTCCCTTTCCGTCACGGGTATTTTGCTGTTGCTCAGTGCCTAGAGGGTGACGACAAAAATACAGAGAAAAACAGCGAAAAATATAAATATCATGATTACAGCTTCTTAAAAGGCTGCGCAGCAAGCGTTTGCCGGAAACTGTTGTGCGGCGTCGGCTTTTTTCTGTATTTATGTGCTGCCGCCTATTAATTTACGGTAAAACGTATAAAATAATACTGCATAAAATAGCAAATAAATGACAAAAAATAAATCCGCAAGCCAAAGCTTGCGGATTTTTCTCTAGGGAGGCGGAGCGGGAGACGCAGGGCAGAGGGCCGGGCCTGCGGCTAGCTGCGTTTGGCACATTCCATCAGAATAGGCTGGCCGCTTGCCAGCAAATCCAGCTGCACGGCCAGGCGGCCATCCAGCCAATGCTCCAAATCGCGCAGGCGGTTTTCCAGGGCGCGGTGCCCGGCGGCGGCTTCGGCCATGCGCTCCCGCACCTGCCAGGCGCCGCAGCTTTGCAGGGCCTGCATGCGGTGGCTGAGGCTATCGGCGGTGTGGAACAGTTCGTGGGCGCCCAGCACCTCTAAGGCGCTGCGGAATTCGGGTTTTGGCATGGCGGGCTCTCCTTTTAGAGCAGATTAACATAATATAGGTAAAGCGAACGCAGGCAGAAACGGTGCAGGGCAAGGCGGAGGATTGAGCAATACTTGGTGTATTGCGATTGACGAGTGCGAGCCGCAGCGAAGCCTGTCGAGGGCAACCGCCGTAGGCGGCTCTTAGCCCGAGACCAACGCAGCCATCCACCGTTTTCGTCAAGTGCAGCTTATCTCATGTTACGTTCATTTGCTCTATACCATTCTAAGCCATAGTATACCGCGAAACGGCGCGGGGAGCAAGCAAAAGAAAGTGGAAAGCAGGAACATAGGGAACGATGTAGGGGCGCGCATGGCGCGCCCGCAAAGGAGAAACCCAAGCCCGCAGCCAGCCGCCTGCCACCAACCCGGGCGGCCAATGGCCGCCCCTACAGGCCCAGCCTGCAAAGCTACCCGCTAGCCCACAGCCCTGCCCACGCTAAGCGGGCGGCGGGCCAAGGGGGCTGGCGTCGTCGCTGAGAAGGCGGCGCAGGGAGGCGCTGCGGCGGATGGCCCAGACAAGTAGCAGCCCCAGGCCGCAGCAGCTGACAACCTGCCCCGCCCCCACGCTGAGCATATTGAACAGGTAGACCCCCACCGGGGAGCCGGGCGAAAAATACAGGATGGTGAGCTCGGCCCCCACCACCACGGCGTTGATGAGCACCGGGGGCAGGCTGGCCCACACCGGAAGCCCTTTTACACAGACATGCCGCAGCCTGCGGGTGAGCAGGGCCGCGCAAAGGGTGGCCACCGTGCCCACCACCATATCCACCGGGGCCGAGGCGAGCAGGTTTGCGAGAAAGCAGCCCAGGGTAACCCCCACCACGGCCTCGGGGAAAAGCACCGGCAACAGGGTGAGGGCCTCGGCAAAGCGGATTTGCACCGGGCCAAAGGAAAGCGGCGCCAGCACAAGGCACAGCGCCACATACACCGCGGCAATGACCGCCGCACGAACCATTCGTTTTACAGACATAGCAAAGCTTTCCGGCGGTTTATTTTACCTCCCCGCGCCGCCAAAGCGGGAAAGCAGTTCCCGCCCCATCCAGGGCAGGGTGGCCCAAAAGGCGCGCCTGGCGCCAAAGTGGCCGTTTGTAGAGCAGTGGAAAGTGGAAAGTGGAAAATGGAAAGTGAAGGGCCGGGAGGGCAGAGGGCAGTGAAGAACCCAAGGGGGACATTTCTACAATATTGTGACGAGACTTGTTCGACAGAATACGACATGATATACTCTGAGACAGAGGCACTGCAGCTTGGCGGCAGGCGGTCAATCCGGCCCCCGAAAGGGGGTGTTGCCGATGGACACGACGGCGTATGTGGTTATCTTGACCCTACTTCTGTTACTGCTGATTTCTGTAAAAAGAGGCGGCAACCATCGCAACGGAAAACGGTAACCGCTGCACCCTGAGAAAGTGACGGTTACCGTTCCACTTTTGCATGGGGGCGACCGCCTGCTGGCAGTGCCTCTCTGTACTTATTATATCGTGGCAGGCAAAAGGGTTCAAGCCTTTGTGTGAAAAAAGGAAGGGCCGGGAGGGTAGCAAAAGGTGGAAAGTGGAAGGAAGGAGTTCTAAGGTTGCCGCGTGTTGACCATTGCCCTTTACAGCAAATGAGCAAACTGTAATAACTTTCCACTTTCCATTTTCAACTTTCAACTGTAGCTAATACGCCTTCCCCCACACCACCATGTGCTTGGCGGGCTTGCCGCA
>CAYRFC010000107.1:0-9406 GCA_964423365.1 uncultured Oscillospiraceae bacterium | reverse complement strand
AGTTTCGAGATATACTCGTGCGTCCCCTGCTCATTCCCGCCGAGATACAGCAATGATGTGTGCCACCCCAGCGGGGCTTTGCCCCACCGTGTAGACACTTTTAACGATAGGTAATCCTTTGAAGTAATCTTCGGACTTTCCCCCGCCCCACACCGTGCGTGCAGCTTTCACCGCACACGGCGCTCCATCATCAAAGATTGGTACTATCATTTACACAATTTGCAACACGTTCAGCCGTAAAATATCAGGCGAACTGAATTTCAAACAGGCCACCTTCACCACGCAATTTGTTGAGCTTCCGCAAGGCTTTTTCGCTGTTGTTCAGTTGGAACAGATGCTTTTGAACAATCTTCGGGTCGGTGGCATGCAACAACTTGTGAACAGGAAAAGTCACCAATATCAAGTTGCTGTAAGCATCTGTGCCGCC
Source organism: uncultured Oscillospiraceae bacterium (assembly GCA_964423365.1). Lineage (GTDB taxonomy): Bacteria > Bacillota > Clostridia > Oscillospirales > Ruminococcaceae > JAAYCI01. The sequence goes on along the minus strand of CAYRFC010000107.1, from coordinate 8,979 downwards.
CTGATTGGTTGGTACAATATGGTGACAATGCATGCCGAAAATTCCATCAATGTCCAATATAGCCCCAGTGATTCCACATTTGCCTTTTTGCGCCGCATAAAGCGAAATACGATTGTCGTTGAACTCGGCGCTTTCCCATGGATTCGGAGTTTTCATTAAATACAGAAGCATGGACATATCCAGATTTTCCAGCTTGTTGTGGATTTCAGCCCGCCCCTCCGGCGTATACTGATTGACAATTCGCCGTTTTTGCAGGGGCGAACGGTATTTGAAGTATCCAATGGGTATGAGCGGATACCCCTCCACAAATCGTATCTGCCTGCTTTTTCCATAGGTCTTGGCAATGTGTGGCGGTAAGGGATTGCCTTTGCGTTTAAGGTGGTTTTTGAGCCTGCATTTCATGATTCGGTCGAACTGAAAGGCCAGTTTCTGTGCATCCAGTGAAATATGGGATGCAATGCGGTAGTAGTTGTGAACACCCAGCACATAGGCGTTGTATGCCTGTATCGCACTGTGCCGGGCGGTGTCCCTACTATGTTGGATAGCATGGATATGTGCTTTCAGCTTTGGCGGCACTGATTTCAGCGCCTTTTGTGACATGCGCGCCATAATGGTATACTTGGGGTTGCCATTGGAACACTTTCCTTTGCGGTGAACTTTCAGACGAAAGCCCAGAAAGTCCGTATACCGCTTGCGTAGGTTGACCACACGGGATTTTTCGGGGCTAATTTCCAGCCCCAATCTTTCCCGGAGCCATAGTTTTGTTGCAATGAACATACGCTCGGCAGCATCCCGATTGCGGCAAAAGATTTTGAAGTCGTCCGCGTATCGCACGATGTAACACTCTTTGAGGCCGCTTGTTTTCAAGGCGGCATACTTGCCGCCAGGATTTATCGACCCATTGGGATTCATTTTGCCTTTGTAAGCACGCCGTGTGGGAAACCCTTCCCATTGACTCGCTACCCACCAGTCCAATTCATTTAGAACAATATTGGATAACAGGGGCGAAATGATGCCGCCCTGCGGCGTTCCCTTTTTGGGAAAGCCAATACCGGCGACTTCCGCCTTGAGCATGATAGAGATGATGCTCAACAGCTTTTTGTCACGGATGCCCAGTGTCCACATCTGCTTGAGCAGCTTGGCATGATTTACATTGTCGAAAAATCCCTTGATGTCAATATCCACAACGTGATGCAGATTGCTGTTCTGCATACACTTTTCCGCTTGGGCAATGGCATGCTCACAACTACGGTTGGGGCGAAAGCCATTACTTCGTTCGTGGAACTTTGCTTCACAAACAGGCTCTAAAACTTGAAGAATACATTGCTGTATTAGCCTGTCCATGATTGTGGGAATACCCAGCGGGCGGGTCTTAGCAGGATTTCCGGCTTTGGGAATTTCAACACGCCGAACTGCTTGCGGCATATACCATGAAAGTTTCTTTTGCACATGCCGGATTAATGATTTGTCGTTCCATTTTGCCAAATGCTGAATTGTCTTGCCGTCGGTTCCCGGTGTTTTACTGCCCAAATTGGTCTTGATGTTCCGATAGGCCAGCCGGATATTTTCTTCCAGCATGATGGTTTCCATCAAGTTCTGAAATATTTTCCCCTGCTGACTGTCCGCATAAATCTGGTCGAAAGCATCTTGCAGGCCGTAATATTCCAGGTTCCGCAGCTTTTTCTTTTTCTGTGGCCTTTGTGTTGTCATAGTCGGCTCTCCCTCATAAACAGGATTTGCCTTTCTTAGTCGTACTCGAACCTATGAAATATTGTGTAATGATATATTTGTCGTTTTTGATGACTTGTGCCTATTCCTCCACCACCATTACAGCGGCTTCACAGGTCATGGCACTACTCTCACCCGGATAAAGGCAGGTTATGAATTTCCTGCCACCAGTTCACAGCAACAACAATTTGCTCCCTGTTCCGGACTTTCCACGTTCCGATATTCCTATCTATCCATATATACCCGTAGGTGTATCCTCTGGGCCTGTGCGCTGGGCAGCGCCTGTAACGCTGCAAGGTGTTTCGGCGCGACAATGCTACTCCACCTCACGCACCCCGGATTAACCGGGTGGCACATTTCTGCACTATCAACTTTTAGACCCTTACATTCAGATATTTGTCAGCAGCATGTGCATACTCACCATAGGTATTTTGTAGACCCCCGGCATATAGGCCACACCATTCGCCTCCGAATGGCTTTCCACAGCAGCAAGTGCTCTGTTTGGGCGGCTCTCTGCCGACTTCAGCGAGCTTTAGACCATGACCGTATTGCTCCGGTCAACGCCTATCGCAGTATCAGGGCAGGCGTTTCAGGGCGTTACCCCATCATTCCACCTGTCGGAATATCAGTTCTATGAAACCTGCTCGCGGCTCCTTTCAATCCGCTATATTTCTAAGGCTTCACGCCTAACCTTTTCAGTTAGGAACGTGTCGCACTATCGCAGTTTCCGGTCAAATTTTCCCAGCTGTCTTTGAACATGGCCTTGAGCTGGGCCAGGTTTTGGATGATGATACTGACCGAGATTTCCCGGCTGCGCATGGTGGCCAGCAGTCGCTCAAAATCATCCGGTAGAGCGACGTTTGCAAACTCATCGAGCATCAGATGCACCGGCACAGGCAGGCGGCCGCCATGCTCAAAATCGGCCTTGTAGTAGAGTTCTTGGAACGCCTGGGTATACATCATGCCGATGATATAGTTGAGGCTCGCATCGTTGTCGGGAATGATGCAGAAGATGGCGCGTTTGCGCTCGCCCAGGCTGCCAAAATCCATCTCGTCCCGGCTGGTGATGGCGGCCACCTCCGGCAGGTTGAAGGCCGCCAGCCGTACCGCCGCGCTCACGAGGATGCTTTTTGCGGTTTTGCCGGCGGCTTGCTGGAAGACGCGGTATTGCTTGAGGGCGATGCTGTCCGGGTCGGTTTCGGCCAGGGCTTCAAACATCAAGTCCAGCCCGCTGCGGTACTCCTCATCACTCTCCCGCACCTCAGCATCACCCAGTAGTTCCATCACAATGCCAAAAGTTTGCTCGCTGGGCACCACCTCGTTTTTCAGATACAGAATGAGGGCGGAAAGCAGGGCGGTCTCCGCCTTGTCCCAAAAGGGGTCTGGCGGGTTTGCGCCTTTGGGCGTGGTGTTCTTGATGAGGTTTGAAATGAGCTTGAGGGCGCTGGCGTCGTCCCGCAGGTAGGCCAGGGGGTTGTAGTGCCCTTTCATGCGGATGAGGTCAAACACCGTCACCTCATAGCCCTTTTCTTCGAGTAAATACCCAACAGAACGCAATATTTCCCCTTTTGGGTCAGTCACCATGAAAGAGCCGTTGGCCTGCATGAGGTTGGGCTTCGCGTAGAAGAAGGTCTTGCCCGCGCCGCTGCCGCCTATCACGAGGGTGTTGAGGTTACGGCGGTGTTTTCGCCCGTCCAGGCCCATCTGCACATGCTGGGTGAGGATGCGGTTTTGCAGAAAACCGCGCCTGTCCCGGTATTTGGCGTTCAGTTCGGCGGCCCGGCCCCAGGCGGCGCTGCCGTGTTCCTCCCCGGTGCGCTTTTTTCCCTGCTCCACCAGGTGGCAATAGAGCGCCAGCGCATAGAGAACGAGTGCAGAGAAAACCAGAGGCAGGGTGCGGGCGGTGAAATGGAGGGCGAGAGGCGAGGAAAGGAGCGTGGAGACACGCTCCAGGCTCCTTTCCAGCCCGCCGCCGTAGTCCAGCAAATCCGCCAGCGCCGCGCCCAGCCAGAGGACAGGCAGGGCCAGCACAGCCCACAGAATCCAGTTTGTCTTTTGGGGTTTCATCTATCGCGCAGTCCCGCTGCTGCGGGCCATGGCGTGCCGCTGCTGCACCGGCAGGCCCAGCTCCTTGGCCGTGCGGTCGCCCATGGTTTTGGCAAAGTCATGCAGCATGTCCAGCATCTCCCGGCGGCCTGCGGGTTCCAGCCCCTCAAAGGCCGCACGCACCTCGCCAAACTGTTGCGCCGGGCATTCCAGCCCAAAGCGCCCGGCATACATCTGCGCCACGCTGTTTGCGTACAGCTCATAGTCCCTGCGCTCATAGCCGCCATAGCGCCCGCCGCCGTGCATCTGCGCGTGGGTGATTTCTTTTGCCATCGCATACAAAAGCGCATTGGGCGGGGCGTCCTTCTGCACCAAAAGTTCCATATTCTGGCTGTCGTACAGCGCCGGGGCAGGGAGGTTTTCCTCCACGCGGATGGGCACCGGGCAAAGGCCAATCAGGGCCTTGACGCCCTTTTCCATATTTTCCCCGGTCAGCCTCACAGGCTCCGGCAGGGCCTTGCCGGTGGTCTGGCTCACATCGAACACCCGCACAAACTCGAAGCCCAGGCCACGTTTGCGCTCGGCGGTGGTGGACACCTCCCCGGTTTCGGGGTTTTCGTGCTGGGCCTTGCGCATATAGTCGTAGCGTTTCGGGGCCATGATGCTGATGCCGGTTTCGCCCCGGCTTACCTTGCGGCCCAGGCCGTTCCAGTGTTCCAGGCTGCCCACGAGGCTCGCTTCGGGCTTCTGCGCCAAGATGAGGGCGGCGTTGCTGGGGCTGTAGCGGCTGGCGGTAGAAGCCTGGAACTTGAGAAAGGCCGCGTACTGCTCGGGGATGGTGGTGATGTCCTGCACCGAACTGTCCAGCAGTTCCATCATCTCGCTGCGCTCGCTCTGCTTTTTCTCGGCCCACTCGGCGCGGCTCTGCTGTTTTTCGTCAATAAATTGCTGCAAATCCATGTCTGCCCTCCTGTTTTTTGAATGAATGTCTATGAGTGAAGATACGGCTACCGCTGTTTTGCTTCGGGCATGCCCCGCATGGTTTGAGCTGCCATGCGCAGGCCCGCCAGGCGGTTTTGGGCGGGTGTGTCTGGCTCAGAAATCTTCGGCGCTGGCGCTGCCAGAGAATCTTCGGGCAATCTGACGCTCTTCCCGGATGCTTCGCGGCTGTCGCCGTTTTTTCTCTCTGGAAGCTGCGGCACGGCATAGCCCATCCGCTCCATGATGCGGTTAATTTTGGCCGCGTCATCCGCACGAACCAGCACATCACACAGGCCGTCTGTGGCTTTCCTGTCTCGGATGGCGGTGTACAGCGCCCCATATTTCCGGCACTCGCCCCCAAAAGCCGAGAGGTCGTCCAGTTTCAGGCGCACCACCTTCAGCGGGCGGCCCTCGGCCAGCATGGCCGAGAGGTTGGTTTTTCCCTTGGTTTTTTTGGTCTCCCGGCTCAGCGCCAGCAACATGGCCGCCAGGTTCTTGGCTCCCACGGCGGCCAGTTTTGCGGCGCTCTCGGTCACCTGAATGCCGATATGCACCATCTGCTCGGCACTTTCACTGCCCACACTCATCTTGCGCTTCCTCCTTTTCCGCGGTATCTTTGCGTCTTTCATGACCCCCGGCCAAGGGCCAGGACGCCAGGGTACTGCTGGAAAGGGCGGGTATCTTCCCGCCGGGCGGCACCTCCCTCATCATCTTTTCATACATCAGCAAGTCTCCTTCGGTGAAATACACAGTTATTTCTCCTTCTCCTGTTTTATTTGGCCTGTCTGTTTTTGCGATTCCGTCTCCATGACGGCCTCGGTTTTTGTGCAGACCTCCTGCAAACGCTGGGCGTCCTGCTCAATGCCTGCGCAGAGGCGAATCTCCCCGCGCAGGCCACGCAGTTCTTCATTCAAGGTGGCAATCTCGGCGGTGATTTCGGTTTTGCGGCTCTCGCTGGCTTCTCTTTTTTCTGCATACAGGGCCTTGCGCCGGGCTATCCCCTCGCCAAGGGCCTTTTCTTTTTCCTGCCGGTGGCTTTGTAGGTCTTCGGGTGTTTCCAACTTGTGGCGGTAGAGGTACAAAAACTGCCGCTGATACCGTGCAAAACGTCGGGTTTCCTCCCGCAGGCTGGTGCCGCTGTGCATGAAAAAAGCCGCCCCAGGGGGCAGCTTGCGGTGCATGGTTTCGCGCAGCAGGTAGCAATATTTCCAGTAGAGGGCCACAAAGCCGTGCAGCTTGCGGGGTTTGCGCCATGGCCGGGAGGGTGGCAGGCGCACCGGGGGCAGCGGACTGGTGGTGGCGGGCCGGAGAGATTTGGTTTCTACGGGGGCCTCACTTTTTGGCTGCGCCGACACGCTGCCAATTACAAAACAGGGCTGCCGCCCCTCCCGCGCGGCGGCAATACGCTCCTTAATGCCCGCTTCGGTATACCGTGGGTCACGGAAGGTGTCCACGCGGTAGAACTTCTGCCCGCCGCCTGGCTTCAGCGCCATGTGCTTTACATTCGGCCCGCAGCGCACCCCATACCCGCGCTTTCGCATCTGGCGGATGAAATCTGCAAAAGTGTAGGAGACACGGATGGCGTCGTCGATGTCGGCCCTCACCATGCTGCCACCGGTGGAGCGGCCCTCTTTTTCCGCCTGCCATTCGGCGTAGTGCTTGCCGCGGCCCGCCGGGGCTCCAATGACCGAGAGGCCGTATTCTCGGCAAAGCTGGTCGGAAATGCCGCGTATATCCCTATGGTAGCTGCCGCGGTTTGAATGGTATTTGCCGCCGTCCACGCAGGACACCGAGTTGATGACAATGTGCGAGTGCAGGTGGCCTCTGTCCAAATGTGTGCCCACCACGGTCTCATATTTCTCCCCAAAGCAGCGCCGGGCCAACTCAACTCCTATCTCATGGGCCAGCGCAGGCTCAACTTCGCCCGGCTTAAAACTTTGGATGATGTGGTAGCCCAAAATGCCCCCGGTTTTGCCAAACCGCTGTTTGGTGGCCTGCATCTCTGCCAGGGCCGTTTCGGGGCTTTGGCAGCCCAGGGCCGAGGTGAACAAGCGCTCCTCTGTTTTTTTGGGGTTTAGGGCATAGTCCACCATTTCAGGCAGGCCGCTTTCCATGCCGGTGGTTTTCTCCGGGTTCACCGCATAGCGCAACGTATAGCTGAGGTCTGCCCGGATGGCAAAGATTTTGGTGTAGGCCATCTACAAGTGTTTCACCTTCTTCCATATTTCGGCTTGCAGATGCAGGGCCTCCTCCATCATTTCGGGTGACACTTTTTTCTCAAAATTGGCCAGCCGGGCAAGCTGGTTTAGGTTGTTTCCCATCGCCGAGAGTTCCCGAAGAAGGGCGGCGTATTCGCCCGGTGGCCGGGGCCGCAGTTGCACACCCGAAAGAAGGCTGCGGATGAGGGCGGCACGTGTCAGGCCTGTGGTTTTGAGCAGGGCCATGAGGTGCCTGTTTTCCGCCTCATTCAAACGGATTTTCAGTTCAATCTGGCGAGTTCTCATCGGGCCTCACCGGCAGTTTTCTGTGGAGCCTTCGGCTGGATCTCCCACACATGCTGGCCAGAAAGGGGTTTAAGGGCCTCTATCCAGCCAGCGTCGCGGATGGCGTTGGGGGTGAGCTGCCGCTGCCAGGCATTTTGCGAGGGCGCCCACTTGAAGCCACTGCGTTTCAGCCGCTGGCGCAGGGCCTCGTCCGGCTTTGCCTCAAAAACAAGTTGAAGGCGGTCAAGTTCGGTGTTCACCACCGCCTCGCCGCCCTCAAACTGCCAGCCCACATAGCCCACCTCCTGTTTTTGCTTGAGTTCCTCCATGCGTTTTTTCACGCTGCGTATGGCCGCATTGTTGTTTGTGAGCATGTAGGAAGAAAAAGGCTGCTTTTCCCAGGAATGGGCTTTTTCAATATGGGCATCCATCTCGGCGGCGGTGGCTTCGCTTACCCCCTCATAACCACGGCAGGTGCCATGTTTGCGGTAGTAGGCGTTCGCATCTTTCATCTGCGCCTGGTTTTCTACAAGGTTTTTCAGCTTAGCTTGCAGCTTTTCCAAAGCCGCGGGGTCAGAACTTGAAATGGTTTCAATAGGCATACTCATATCCTCCAAAGCATATTTTACAAAACAAAACATCGGGGTATTAGGGGCGGAGGCCCCTAACAAGCGCATTTGGGGCCCCAAATGCTATGCTTGCACTCGTCCGCTGCGCGGACGTATCCCGTACAGGCAGAAAAAGAAATAGGGCAGGGCTTAGCGCACCGGCTCCCATTGCCCACGTTGAGACTGGGCACAAAAACTTACGTCCATAAAGCTCTCGGCACCCAAAACAAACCGTTCCTCCTTCCAGCCATCCTCTGCCATCTGCTCAGCCTCGGCCCTGCTCTCTGCCTGCACCTCCACTATGGTTTGCAGCGTTTCGGTAATCTCTACTTTGTAGGTTTTCATCATCTGGCCTCCTGGTTTCTAATGGGTGTTTGTCGTTACGGCCATACTGTGGGCCAGTGCATCCAGCACACCCGGCACGGTTTCCAGCATCTGCATCATGCGTCTTGCTGAATGGCAGGGGCGGGAAGCCCCAACCAGCCATCGCCGCACCGTGGCCGGGTTCACGTTCAGCACAAAGGCAAAACTTCTCACCCCCATATCGAGGCCTTTCATGAGGCGGCTCACCCGCTGTGGGCCATATTGTGGCACGTTCCCAAAGGCTGAAATTACCTGCTTTACGTCTGTCATCTTCTTTACCTCCTGGTTTTTTGCGCTAAAAAATCCACTCAAAATAAATATTGGGTGGGCAAACAATATATATGAGAAATGTTCTGCCTACCGCTCCTGCCCGCCTTTCTCTATTCGTTTTGGTAGTACTTCCTTTTGTCGCGGTTCTTTCTCCAAATGCGGCGCATAGCGGTTCCCCGCGGCCTCCATCCTTTCGGCGAATTCACAGACATGGAAAATATTGGCCCCCACTTTTGTGTGGCAAATATCGATAAACTGGCAGGGCCGCACCAAGCACTCTCCGTCCGAAAGCGTAATGGCAATTTGGCCGCCATCGGGGATGTGGAACAGGGTGTTGTACTGGCTGTCGATGAAACGAATGAGCTTCGGCGGGGCCTCGCCGGTGACGATTTCCACACCATAATCGTTTTGGTATGCAGTGGCCCGCTCGGCATAGTCGGTCAGGGCCGTTTGCTGCTCTGAAAAATAGTGGCCCCAGTAAAAGTCCCGTTTGCCATTCT
>CAYRFC010000106.1:0-9500 GCA_964423365.1 uncultured Oscillospiraceae bacterium | reverse complement strand
CGAAAGGGGAAAAGTAATGGAACCATCCCTGTTGGGATGATTCCATTATACGTGTTTTATGATTTACATTACCGGAGACACACATGGAGATTTCAGGCGATTTTTCGATGAGTATTTTACAGCGCAAGCACATCTCACCAAACAGGATTATGTCATCATCTGCGGTGATTTTGGCCTTTGGAAGGATACCCCGAAGGAGGCAAGCATGCTTGACGCGCTTGACGAAAAGCCCTTTACCACACTTTTTATCACCGGCAACCACTCCAACTACGATTTGCTCAAAACCTTCGCAGTGAAAGAGTTTTGCGGGGGCAAAGCGCAGTTTATCCGTCCCTCTGTCATCCACCTGATGCGCGGGCAGATTTTCACCATAGAAAGCAGGCGCTTTTTCACAATGGGTGGTGCCTCCTGCCACGACATGCCGGGTGGTATCCTTCGGATGGAGGACCCCTTGTTTTTGGAGAAGAAAGCCGCGTTGACGGAGAACGGGATACAATTCCGGATAGAGCATCTGTCCTGGTGGAAGGAAGAATTGCCCTCGGCAGAGGAATACCGCGAGGCATGGAAAAACTTGGAAGCCGCCCATTATACCGTTGACCATATCATCACCCATTGCCCGCCGGAAAGCATCCGGCGGATTTTGGAGCTGCGGGGCGCGGAGGGTTACCCGCAGGATGGCTTGACCGATTTTTTGGAGCAGGTAAAAAACCGCGTAGAGTACAAAAATTGGTTCTTTGGCCACTATCACGACGACGCGACCATCATTGACAACCACTATCTGTGCTATCAGAAGATTGTGCCCATTGCCCGCTACGACAAAGACGGCGCGGTGCAGAAATCACCCCGGCGGGGTTAACATACCAAGGCCGGGGCGGAGGGGGCGCTACTCATGGCAAATCATCTCGGCTGTTCCGGTACTCCACCTCGCTGCCGCCGCATTTCTTGCACGTGCGGGTGATGGCATACTGTTCCACATAAATATCGGGCAGGTCGCAGCGCCATTGCCACTCCGATACATCCGTACAGGACACTTCAAAATCGCATCTTTCCACCAAACCACAAACCTCGCACCTGTGCTGATGGCAGGAACCGTAGCCCCTGTCTGGTACAAATTTATGCCCGGCCGCCTTGCATGGCAAGGTCATCACATCGCCCCCTCTACTTATACTTTATTCCATTTTATCCTTTTCATCCCCACCGTTTATCTGCAAAGTTTCATCCGCCCACATATTGCCTGAAACTTTCATCGGAAATCGGCTCTGGCTGCCAGCATATACTGAACAGGAAGGATGGGAGGGGTTCGCATGTTTTATGGAACATATCTATGCCATTTAGATAAAAAGGGGGGCTTTCTTGTTCCCAAGAGCTTTCTCAAACCCTGTGGGGATGGCAAAAAAATGAGAACGCTCTATTTTTCGGCTGAAACGGTTCTGTGTGTCTATCGGCAGATGCCCAAAAACCGCTCTCACCGTGTGGCGAACTGTTCTTTTACCGGCAGATGCAAGATACCCGATATCTATACCGAGTATTACCATTTTGCACCCGGTGATGAATTGCTGCTGCGCGGCTGCGGCGACTTTTTTACCATCAGCAAGCTTCCCTATTTTCCCATTCACGCACCCGGCCTGAAAGCCGCGCTGGAAAAACCGGACGGCCGCATCCATGCGCTGGATGCGGCGGAGGTGCAATGCATCGACATTGAAAACGAACCTATGCTCACAGCCGAGGAGCTTCGCCCTTTTACGGAGCTTTTTCGGTTGCGGGTAAAAAACTGCGGCCTCAAAGACATAGGCTTTCTTACCTCAATGCCCCTGCTGCTGCATTTGGACATAAGCGGCAATAACATCACGGATGCAAGGCCAATCGGCAGCTTAGCGCACCTAACCTCCCTGGATATATCCGGCAACCCCATCCACCATACCGACAGCTTAGCGTCGCTTAGCCAGCTTGAAACACTTGCGGCTGTGCGCTGCGGCATCAGCAACATCGATTTTTTAAAGGAGCTGCCCGCCATAAGGGAACTGTATCTGGACGACAATCGAATCACAAAGCTGTGTGCACTTACAGAAAAGCACAGCCTGCGTGTTCTGCATTTCACCAACAATGCCGTTCCAAGCGTTTCGGTTTTACTGCCTTTAAAAAACCTCCGCGAGCTAAGGTTTTCAGGCAACCCTATAGAAAGCGGAGAACACCGGGCTCTTTTGCTGCACTCTATCTTAAACCGCCATAAAATCGTCGTCCTGCCGGAGGCCGCCTACCACAAAAAACAAAAGGCGTTTCGGGCGGTTTATGCGGAGGAGCTGGGAAATGATGATTTGCTGAATCTTTTACTCGACCTCATTTTCGTGCGGCAAACGGAGGAGGTGTTGCTTGAGGACGAGCACCGATACACCGCAAATGTAAGCATTGACACAAAGCCGCTGGCGCTGGCGGTGGAAAGGCTGGTGCGCCTGCCGCACTCGCAGGCAAGGCAAAGAATACTGCGTTGGATATATGAGCAAGGTACTATAACGCTGCCAACAAAGATTGATTATATAGACGGTGTTTCGGCAGGCAAGCATGGGACACTGCGGTTTTCCGCTGTTCCCGGTGGGGGATTTATCGGCCCCGACGAGCATTTTACAATCGATAACTCTGAATATACCAGGGTGAATTTGTTACAGCAGATGCTGCCGCCCGAAGCGATGAAGGAAATGGAAAACCAGGCCTAGAGGGTGCCAACACCCTCTAATAGGCTTGTTTGGCAAAGAGCTTGCGAAGCAGGCCTTGTGAAATGGCCGAGGCTCTCCTTCGCGCAGCCTATGCCAAAAATGGTGTAAAGGATAACAATACCATCTCTTCATAAAGCTGAGGCAAATCTCCGTAGCAAAAGGAAAAGGGCAGTGGTCTTTTGTTATCGGCTTTGGGCAGCAGCATCTCAAGCTCGCTTGGAGACATTGACACACTGCCAAAAGCGGCAATGTACGTATCGCCAAAGGCCTTCGCGGCTTTTCTAAGCGCCTCTTTCAGGCTGTCCATTCCCTCGCTTTCCGCCAGGGTATTCGCCGAAAGCTGCAGGCAGCTCCCGCTGAACAGCACCTCCCTTGCAGATAAAAGCCGCGCGCTTGCCCGTGCATACTGTGTAAAGGGCAGTAAAATTCCACCCAGTGCATAGCCAAGGCCGGCGAGCAGTGAATCGTTGTCATTTTTTTCCTTCCGCAGCACAATGATGGAGCCGCGAAAGGGAATTTTGTGAATATGCCGCAAGGCATCCAGTGCTGTTTGAAAGCCGGCCTCGCCATCACACTGTGCCGGCAGTACGGCGATGAGAATCGTGGGCTTTTCCCACTTTACGGCAAGCCTCAGAATACCCCCTGCCATTGTGCAGCTTTCGGCATCGGCTACATCTGCCACAACAATGGAAAGGCCGGTGTGCCGCAGGGCAAGCCATATGTTTTTCTCAATTTCGGGCGCAAAACAGCTTGTCGGATTGACGCCAAGAGAAAGACAGGGTCTGGCCGGGCTGTCTTCAAACGACAGAATATCCGGCAAAAAGGCGCAAAGAAGTTGCCGGAACATGCCCGGCATCTTTCCATGGGGAAAGGAGGAGCGGCTCAGCAGCACATCGTTTTCATGGAATGTAAGAGAGGCCTCACACGCTGTTTTTCCGGCAAACACCAGGCTTATCTTCCCGTTCGGCAGGGTGTTCCAGTATATCCTCCCATTTGGTTCACGCAACAGAAAGCTTGTTCCCATGCCAATCAGCTCCAGTTCGGCGCCTTCGGCAAAATAGCCCATGGCTTTGTGGGGCAGCATAAGCCTGGCCTTACGTATAAAAGCTTTCCCTCTAAAGCGGCCAAGCTGCCGCACAAACCAAGGGTGAAAGGGTGTTTGTTTACTAGAACGGCTAAATAGCAGGAAGCGTCTATCCCCGCCAAATGTGCCAAAGGAGCAGGTGAAGGCCAGTCTGTCGGCCGGGAACATATCGGGCAAAACTAAGGTGCCGCCCTCCAGCCGGCAGGGAAATATACCGATCAGCATAGACTGTACCCCCCTTCACTCGTTCTGTAAAGGTATACCTGCTACAGTTCTTTGCCTGTTCCGTGGCAATACGAACAAGTTGCATAGTCCCATATATCGCTGCTAAGCTGATGCCCCGACTGGTACGACGCGTACTCCACTTGAACAAGAGTTTCGCTCAGACCGGTGCCCTTGCACTTGCTGCAGATAGAGGCTGCTGCACTGCCATGAACGGATTTTTCACCTTCCGCATTCTGTTTTTCCATATCGCAGCTTTCACGGTTGCGGCCAAATACATGTGCATTCTTCATCCAGAGCCCCTCCCCTTCTTATATACAGTATTGTACACAGTATAATGCTAAAATACCCGGTGGTTTCTGCGGAAAGTTTCATGTGCGGCGGGCGAAACTTTGCCCAAAAAAGCAGTAGGACCCGGTGGTAAAATATAGGGTATCCACCGCGGGGCCCCGCCCCGCCCCGCGCAGCCTCGATGCGCTTTCCACCCCAAGGGGCGGGATATCTACCCTGTGTCTGCCTGCCTCGTTCGGTCATGGCGTGCACACGCGCCGCGCCTCTCACTTCGTTGGCAAATAAATACATGACTCTGATGAAAGCGGGGGATACCAATGAGGAAGAAAATGAAATGCTTTTTGGCTGGCTGCTTGCGGTGTGCTGTTGCCTACGCCCTATTTTTCCTGCTCTTCTTATTGGCTGTGCTACCCGCAGTAGGCCATGCCTCTACGGCCGAGCTTGTGACGCTGGCGGCAATACTGGCAGCAGTATGCTGTTTTCGTGTGTTGCTCCCAGAAAAAAGATAGTGATATTACAAGTGGACAACCGCAGAAAGGGGAGATTTTTGTGAAGGAGGAACATGACAAGGGGTATGAGTTGACCCCCATAAAAATCATCGGCGTTGGCGGCGCAGGCTGCAATATGCTAAGGCAGCTGCTGTATAGCTCTCCCGGTGCAAGTGAAGGCGGCGAACGGCATCCGTTCAGCCTTCAGTGCATTGCCATCAACAATGATTTTCCCTCTCTGGGCCTAAACCCTTGCCCCAACAAGGTGTTTCTTGATTTAGGCGGGCGTGGCGAAGGCCAGCCGGGGCTTTGCAGACAAGCGGCAGAGCGTTGCACCGATGAAATTACAAAAGCGCTTATGGGCGCAGACACTGTGGTGCTGGCCCTGGGCCTGGGTGGTACCTGCGGCACCGAAAGCGCGCCCTTCATCTGCGAAAGGGCAAAGGCATTGGGCTTGGCCGTTGTATGTATTGTGACCATGCCGTTTTCCTTTGAGGGAAAAAAACGCAGGGAGAAAGCGAAAAACGGCCTTGCAGAGCTTCGGGCCCTTGCCAACAGGGTGATTGTGCTGGAAAACGACAGTCTTCACCCGATGTGTGCCGAAAACAGGCCGATGGACGATTGCTTTGTGCGGGCGGATGCCGCCCTGTGTGAAACGCTTTGGGAATATTTGGCGGAGAAAAGGGGGCGATGAGCATGGCGACAAGAGCGGCCATTGTAAGGGCCTTCCCAAAATATGCATACTCCTTTTGTTTTGACCATGCACGGCAAAGGCTTGTGTTTTACAGCGGTACAAAAATCTGCCTGCTTCAGCTTAAAACAGGCGCCCTTACAGAGATTACAGCAAATGAGGAGGGCTGCCTGGGTTCCCTCTGTTTTTCTAGTGACGACAGGTATATCTATGCACTGGGCAGGAGCAGGGAAAATGGCAAAAGCATCTATAGAATAGACACCCAAAACAATGCACGGGAGAAGGTTTTTACAGGGGAACACCCCATTCAATTGTTCCGTGCTTCGCCGGATGGCCATTCTCTTTTCCTAATGGGCGGCTGCGGCACAGCCTTGGAAAACCAGAGCCAGATTATAGAAATTGACAGTGAGACAGGGAAAATTCTCGATTGCTTCACGGCACCTCTTGCGCAGTGCCTGTCCCTTGCATTTGTTGGCAAGAAGATCAGGGTGTCCGGCAAAAACCATCATATGCACAGGGAATTTGACCATGACGAATTTCTGTATGAAACCCGGGAGGAGCATTCCGCTACGCTGCTGCTGCATGCCGACGAGCAACCCAAAAATCCATCGGGAAGGCCGGTACGGTGTGAGTTTCTCTATGACACCAGAGAGGAAAGCGCCGATGACAGTGGCGCTTTTCCGCACACCCTGCCGCCTGATATTGAAATTTACGATTCAAAGCCTGCCATCACAGCATTCTGCAACTTGTGCGTGGAGGGTAAATTGCTGCAGCAAATCCCCCATTTCAAACTGGTACATCACCGCAGCAACCGCAACGACTTTCCCTGCTATGCTCTGCTGGACTATACCGCCAAAAACAGGGGCTGCTCATCACATGATATCACCCAGGAGGGTGAGGAGGAGTTCACACTTTTGATTGGCTACGAGGACGACAGGTAAACTTTAGCGCATCACCGCGTCACCGCCTCCGATCACACCATTCACCCGGCACCACTCCTCTGGAATAGGTATGCCGTTTTGTTTTATTTCATCTGCTGTAAAGCCGTTTTCTTCTTTTAGAGTCGGGTCTGCGCCACAGCGCAGCAGCGCTTCCCAGCGCTTGCCATGGTTTGGGCTGCAAAGGGCCAATTCGTGCAGCGGCGTAAAGAGGGCGTCGTCCCGGGCATTGACATCCGCCCCCCACTGCACCAAAAGATACATGGTCTCTGCGCTGTCCTCGCAGCCACAGGCCGCATAGTGCAGTGCCGTTCTGCCGGCATACCCCTTATCGCGGAGATGCTTTGCAACAAAATGGGCCTTGCATTCCTTCAGCAGCAGTAGCTTTTCTAAGCCAAGCGCGCTCCCGGCAGCCCACAATATCGCATTCTCCCCTCTAAAACACAAATCTTCGTCGCTAAGTGCTTCCAGCAAGGCTTTGAGCTTGGGCAGATATTCCTTCTGCTTTAGGTAAACCATGATATGGCTGAGTGGGCTTGCGCGAAAAGAAAACAGAAAGTCCTCTATGTCATCCTGCGCATTCGGGGCCATTATACCATAGAAAAGAAGCTGCTCTTGCGCCAGTTTCAGCATAGTCTCTTTTTCTTTTGAAAGCACTTCATTTTTCATATCCGTTCTCCGTCAGGGCTCTGGCTATCGCCCGTTCTACGTTCAATAAGCCAAAGCTCCCCTGATACACCTTCCCAAAAGCTGCTTCGTTTTACCGCAAAATACAATATCTGTGTTTTCTGCCAATGGCACATTGCGTCACCATTTCACAGCAAATTAGCAAATTATAGCGCATGGATGTAGGAAAAACCAGGCGCTGCATAACAGTTTCTAGCAAAAGTTTGCTGCGCAGCCTTTTGAGAAACCGTAATAGCGCAGATGCGCCTGCCCTTCCCATGGGGGCCTCTTGCTTGTGCCACCTATATTCTAGCGTAAAATACCCCCCTGTTTCCAGCCAAAGTTGCAGGCTTGAAATTTTAGGGCAGCAGCGCACAAAGCCGCCGCCTCCCCTTCGCCGGCAAATGAATATTGCAAACGGCCCGGAAAATGCATATACTAAGCTTGGGTAAAACGAATCGTTTCACTCGGAAAAGCAGATGGGAAGGGAGAGGAAATGCCATGCCGCCCAGCACACCCCCCGCAAAGTGCCCCCTGCCCTTCATGTGTGCCTCGTTTACAGCGGGCCGCTCGGGCCAGTATTTAGGCAGAATTGTGGACGAAGAAACCAAAACCCTGGCCCTGTGCGAGAGGCACTATTACCGCAGCGAGGGCAAGGCCTGCTGCCGCCTGGCACAAGGCCTGCTGCAAAGCAAAACCGGGTGCATCCGCATTTCGGCCAGGCTGATGTGCGGCTTTGGCGCGCTGTGTATGGGAGACAGCCGAAAAGCCGCCAAAATTTTTGGCGACATACGCAGTGCTTTCCGGCAAAAAACCGCAGCCGGGCACCAGTACACCCAGCTGGAGCAGCAGCTTGTTGCCTTCACGCACAGCCTGGCGGTGGTGCTGCTGCACCAAAAAAAGGAGGCGGAGGCCCCGCCGCTTGACCTGCTCAGCCTTCCCATGGGCATCCGGCTGGTTGCCCTGTATGTGGAGGCACACCAGCAATATTTACACGCGCACTATGGCGAGGCCATTGGCATTGCCAAAACCGCGCTTGCCCTAAAGGACGGCCCCTACCCCGTGGGCGAGACCTACCTGCAGCTGATGCTGGCCATGTGTTACCTGAACCAAATGGAGGCCGCACTGGCAAGGGAGCATTTCTGCGCCGCCTGGGAAATAGCAAAGGCGGAAAAATTCTACCAGCCTTTTGCCGAGCACCACGGCCTGCTGGGCGGCATGGTGGAAATTCACCTGCGAAAAAGTGAGCCAGAGGCCTTTGCCGCCATAAACGAGCAGGTGTACCGCTTCGCCCAGGCGTGGCGGGATATACACAACACACAGGCGGGCCCACGCGTGGCCGATGTGCTGACCACCTCTGAATTCACTGTGGCCATGCTGGCCAGCAAGGGCTGGAGCAACGAGCAGATGGCACAGCATCTGGGGTGCACACTTGCCACGGTGAAAACCCACCTGCGGCGCACAAACCAGAAGCTGGGCACGCGCAGCCGAAAAGAGCTCGCCAGGCATTTGCTGCAATAAGGGAGAAAAAAGGCGGCCTATTACCGCCTTTTTTATTTTTGCCCGTCATCCTTTTTGGGCCCAAAAAGGATGATTTACAAATGCTTAGATTATGCGGTATAATGTATATATGGAAAATATGCTATATACGGCCCCAAACAGGGCGCAGCTGCGGCAACCTATGGGGCGCACAGGGCATCCGCTCAAAGCGGCCGGGCGGCTGTAAAAAAGTGCCGGGCAGGCAAAGGCACACATCTTTTTGCATAAACAGGAGAGCAAGTATGAAAAAGGGGACTGGAAAACAGACAAGATTTTGGGCAGGCGCGCTAAGCCTGGCGCTGGCGCTGAGCTTTGCCCTGAGCGGGGTGGTGCTGGCAAGCGAGGTGGCAGCGCCCGCCAGGCAGGGAGACCCCGGCAGCGCCGTTACCGGGGGCGGCGGCACGCCGCCGGATGGCCCGGCCCTGCCCGCAGGGCCGGAGGGCACGCCCTCCCCTGCCCCGGGCAGCGAGGCTTCTTCCTCGCCGGTAGATTCCGAATACGTATCCGGCAGCTCCTCTTTGCCCGGTGAAGCAGCACCCCCGGCAAGGGCCGGCGGCTCCGGCTTGCCGGAGAGCGGGCCCTTGCCGGGCACGCCAGCCCCGGGGGCTGGCGCGCCCACCGGCGGCAGCGGGCCAAGGGGCAGAATGGCCCCACTGGGGGATGTGGCGGCCTGCAGCTGCGCCACCCCCTGCGCCCCGGCCAATGCCGAAACCGGCGCCGGGGCGGCCATTGATGCTGCCTGCCCGGTGTGCGGGGCCGAAAATGCCGATTTGACCCTGTGCGCGGCCATTGCCCCCCTGCAGGCCCTGGCCCCGCAGGCCGGCACACAAACCGTGCTGGACATCTCCGAAGGCAACATCATCCTAGAAG
>CAYRFC010000105.1:0-9507 GCA_964423365.1 uncultured Oscillospiraceae bacterium | reverse complement strand
TTTCCGATTTGGCGCTGGCCTTCGGGCGCTTTGAGGACTTGGAAAGCGAGATGCGCCGGGCGAACGAAGACCGCGACATCCACCGCATTTTGCTGCGCTGGGACGACTGAATAACAGAATATCCGGCGTGGGCAGGCCCGGGCTTCGCCCGGCAGCGGCAGCCGCGCCGGCTTTTTACTCTAGGAAGGAGGTGGGCGCTTGGCCTATTCACTCAATGAACGGGCGGCGGAAATTCTTCATCGGGAGGTCATCCCCCATCTGGATGCACTGGGCTGCCAGATGTACACCCTGCAAAATGGGGCCACCGTGCTGGACATGGGCCTCAAGGCCAAGGGGGGCTGGCTGGCCGCCAAGGCGTTTACTGAGACGGGGCTGGGGGGCCTGGGCGAGCTGCGCTACACCAGCATGGCCGTGGGGGGCCACCGGCTGCCGGTGGCCTCGGTGTGGGTGGACCGCCCCGCCCTGGCCGAGCTGGGCGCGCACGACGCCTTTTTGTATGTGCAGCACCACGGGGTGAACCGCGCGGTGAGCGGGCCGGTGCGCACCGTGCGCGCGGCAGACAAATTCGCCCAGGCGGTGCCCTACCGCGACCCAGACCCCGCCGTGGCGGTCTGCCATATCCAGATGGACAGCCCGCCCGACGAGGAGCTGCTGGAGCGGATTGCCGAGGTGGCCCAGCTCCCCCCGGGCCGCCTGATACTCCTAGTGGCAAAGACCGGCTGCCTGACCGGGGCGGCCCAGGTGTGCGCCCGGAATGTGGAGCAGAGCCTGCCCAGCCTGCTGGACCAGGGCTTTCCCATAGAGGCCGTGGTGCAGGCCTGCGGCAGCGCCCCCATTCCCGCCGTGGTGGACGACGAGCTGCTGGCCTATGGCCGGGTGAACGACGGGCTGATTTACGGGCAGGAGACCTGCCTCTATGTGGACTGTGAGGACGCTGAAATAGAGCGGCTGCGGGAGATACTGCCCTTCTGCAAAAACAAGGACGTGTACGGCCAGCCCTTTGAAGAGCTGTTTGCCCGCTGCGGGCAGCTGTGGCGGAACGTGCCCCGCGAGTGGGACGCCCCCTGCAAGGTGAATTTTTTTAACCTGAGAACCGGGCAAACCCACAGCATTGGGCAGCTGCATGAGGGTGTGCTGGAGCGCGCCTATCTGGGCGACAATGGAGGACAATAGCATGGAATACCGCGTGTTTGCACAAAAAGCCTTTGAAAGAATCGTGCAGGAGGCCCCGGCCAACCACTGCCATGTGCTGCCCTGCGAAAATGGCGTGCTGGTGGATGCCGGACAGCACTGCCCCGGCGGCTGGATGGCCGCCAAAACCGCACTGGAGGGCCTGCTGGGGGGCCGCGGGCAGGTGAGCTTTGCCCACCAGCCGGTGGGGGGGCTGCAAATGCCCGCATTGGAGCTGTTTTTCGACGACCCGCTGGGCCTGGCCGCCGCCTTTGCGCCGGACGAAAACGGGGTCTTTGGGGTGAGGGCCGCCCAGGGCTATGCGCTGGGGGTGTACATTGGGGAGGAAGACCCCGCCCAAAGGGCTGCGGGCAACCTGCTGGCCGCCGCCCCCGCCAGCCTGGCGGCCAGCGTACTGGAAACCGCCCGCCTGGCCGCTGCGGCCATTCAAAACTTGCTCGACCGGGGCATCCGCGACATACAATGGGGCTGGTGCAGCTGCCCGCTGGGCCCCATGTGGGAAAGCAGCGAGCGTCGCGCCGCCCACCGCCGCCAGCTGGCCGCCACCGAGGCCAGCGTGAACCTGTGGCTGCGCGGCGAGGAAAGCACCCTGCGTGCCGCCGCTGAAAGCTACACCGCCGCCCCCCTCTGCCTGCATGAGCTGGCCAGCGCCTGCAGCTACCAGAACGCCCAGGCGGGGCAAAGCGCTTCACTCTAGGCCTTGGCACAGCGGTGGCCAAGCGCAAGCCAATATAGTAAGCGTTTACATTAACCGTTTTGACTTAGGCGGAAAATTCTGATTTTATACACAAATTTGCGGCATATATTTTAGTATTTTTGCAAGAAATGTGAAAAACGGCTTGCAATATTCCTCACCCGGCTTTATAATGGCTGCAAGGCTTATGTAAACGGTTACATTTTTTAAAGCATAGCCACTTGTGTCATTTCTTCAGCACCGGCAGCCTGCGCTGCAAACTTTGAAGGAGGGAATTCCCCATCATGAAAAAGCAACTCAAATACCTTGCCGTTCTGCTTGCCATTTCTCTACTGGCCTCTCTGCTGGCTGCCTGCGGCGGCAGCGCATCCTCGTCTTCCTCTGCGGCGGCTTCGCCCGCTGCCGCCTCTGCCGCGTCTGCCGCATCACCTGCCGCCAGCACCGCGGGCGGGGCAAAAGCCGCTTCCGACGTAAAGGTGGCGCTGGTTTGCGGCGGCGCGGTGAACGACGGCGGCTGGAACGCCGCGGCTTACGCCGGCCTGAAACGCATTGAGAGCGAAATTGGCTGTGAAATTGCCTACACCGAGAAGGTGCCGGTGGCCGAGATGCCCCAGGTGCTGCGCACCTACGCACGCCAGGGCTATAACCTCATCTTTGGGCACGGCGCCGAGTTTGGCGAGCCGATGACCCAGGTGGCCCCTGAATTCCCCGAGGTGATGTTTGTGCCTGTAAACGCCAACGCCAGCGGCGACAACCTCTCCGGCACCGTGTTCAAGTTTGGTGAGGACGGCTACTTCTGCGGCATGGCGGCCGCCATGGTGAGCAAGACAGGAAAGATTGGCGCCGTTGCCCCCGACGACGCCCCGAACAACAAGGCCGACCTGGACACCTTTGCGCTGGGCGCCAAGTCCATCAACCCCGACATTGAGGTATCCCTGGCCTACACCGGTAGCTGGGACGACCTGCCCAAGGCCAAGGAGGCCGCCGAATCTCTGATTTCCAAGGACTGCGACGTGCTGCTGGCCCTGGGCGATGCCTACGCCGTGGCCGTGTACCAGGCCTGCGAAAACGCCGGCATCCATTCCATCGGCTGGGTTTCCGACCAACGCGATTTGTCCGATTCGCTCATCATGTGCGGGCTGCAATCTGTGGCGGACGTGTATGTGGGCACCGCCCAGCGCTACATCGACGGCACCATGGAGGACGGCTTCCAGGTGTATGGCATGGCCGATGGCGCACAGGGCATCTCTGAGCTGTATGGCTTGAACGAAGAACAGGCCGCCCAAATAGAAAAAGCGATGCAGGACTACCTGGACGGCAAACTGGAAATCCCCACTCTGTATTAACACCATAGCATATACTACTTCACGATAAAAACCACAACATTCTTTCGGCCTTTTTTTCGCCGCACTGCGTTCTCCTTCTAGGCAGGCGGCAGCCTGCCGTCGTCGTCGGCCTTGTTCAGCGAAAAAAACTCTCGAAAGTCTTACTGCGTTTTCTACCGTGAAATAGTATTACGTGTTTGCAGCGCATGCAGAAGCTTTTCCGGCGGCCCACACGGGCGGCAACACAAAAGCATCTGAGCGGTTTGGGGCGCAGCAACAGCGGGTTGCTGCGCCCCTTTTCCGTGTCAGGGCAACAGGAGGAACTAGCCCATGCTAAAACGTGTTTGCGCGGTGGTGAACTATATGATTGGCATCATCATCGCGCTGGCCTTGGCTTTCGCCATCATTGCCCTGCTGCTTCTCTGGCAGGGTGTCGACCCTTTCAAGACCTTCCTCGCCCTTTTCCAGGGGGCTTTCGTGGGCTGGCAAAACCTCAGCGCCAGCCTGGTGCTGGCCACACCGCTCATTTTGGGCGGCCTTGGTATTGCGCTCTCCTTCCGCTGCGGCATCTTCAACATCGGCGGCGAGGGCCAGCTCTACCTCGGCGCGCTGGCCGCCACCTGGCTGGGGGTGAACCTGGGCGGCCTGCCCTCCTTTCTGCTCATCCCCCTGTGCATTCTGGGCAGCATTGTGTTCGGCGGCCTCTGGGCCTTGATTCCGGGCTATCTGAAAATCACCCGGGGCTACAATGAGACGGTTACCTCCGTGCTGCTGAACTACGTCAGCGTCAACTTTGTGAATTATGCCTTGGCCAGCTTTTTCCGGGCCGAGGGGGTGCTGAACCACCAGTCGCCCAAAATCTCAGAAAACGCACAGCTTGCCAAGTTCACGGCAGGCAGCGAGCTGAACACCAGCTTCCTGATGGCGCTGGGCGCGGTGGTTATTTTTTACTTCGTGTTCTACAAAACCGACTTTGGCTTTAAGCTGCGGGCCGTGGGCTCCAATATGGAGGCCAGCCGCACCTCGGGCATGAATACCCGCGGCTACCTGCTCGTCGCCATCATCATCAGCGGCGCCTTGGCCGGTGTGGCCGGCTCTGTGCAGGTGATGGGCTACCAGCACCTGATGGTGCAGAACTTCTCGCCCAACACCGGCTACGACGTGATTGCCGTGGCCCTGATGGGCAACCTGCACCCCATTGGCGTGGCGGTGGCCGGCATCTTCCTGGGTGCCTTGCGCAGCGGGGCCAGCGTTATGCAAATTATGATGGGGGTTCCCGTCACCATTCTGTATGTCATCCAGGGCATCATCATCCTCAGTGTTTTGGGCTTCAGCCGGGCCAAAATTGATTTCATCGGCCATATCCAAAGCGGCCTTAGGCGCCGTAAAAACGGACAGCCCATACCAAAGGAGGCGGCACAATAATGGAGGTACTCAATCTTTTCACCACGCCCGACCTGTACTCGGCCGCCCTGCGCCTGGCCACCCCCCTGATTTTGGCCGTGGTGGGCGGCGTGCTTAGCGAGCGGGCCGGCATCCTCAACATGGCGCTGGAGGGCCAGATATTGATGGGCGCTTTCTTTGCCTATCTCGGCTCCTACATGTTCCAAAGCATTTGGATGGGCCTGCTGATGGCCATGATGGGGGGCTGCATTCTGGCCGCTCTGCACGCCTACATGAGCATTCAGGTGAAGGTGAACCAGGTGGTTTCCGCCGTGGGGCTGAACACCCTCGCCCTCGGCATCACCAGCACCCTGTTCCGCTTCCTCTTTGGCACCGACTCCCAGATGGCCTCCTGCCCAGGCATTCAAAATGTCTACATCCCCGGCCTTAGCGACATCCCCTTTATCGGCCCCGTGCTGTTCAGCCAGAACCCGCTCACCTATCTGGCCTTCCTCTCGGTGATTCTGGTGAGCTGGTTTTTGTTCCGCACCAGCCGCGGCTTAGAGCTTCGCGCCGCCGGGGAAAACCCCAAGGCCCTGGATGTGGCGGGCGTGAACGTCATCCGCATCCGCTGGTACTCGGTGCTGGCCACCGGCGTGTTTTGCGGCCTTGCGGGGGCCAGCCTCACCATCACCGGGCTGAATACCTTCTACGACAACATCTCCTCCGGCCGCGGCTTCATTGCCTATGCCGCCATTGTTTTTGGGAAATGGACCCCGGTGGGCGCCATGCTGGCCTCCCTGCTGTTTGGCGCGGGCGACGCTTTGCAACTGCGCCTGCAATCCATGTTCCAAATCCCCTACTATTTCTTCCTGATGATGCCCTATCTCATCACCTTTCTGGCGCTGGTGCTGTTCATGGGCCCCTCCAAAGGCCCCGCCGCCACCAATGTGCCGTTTGAAACCGACAAGGCGCGCAAAAAGCGGCATATGAGGCGCCAGGCCAAGACAGGAGGAAAATAACATGGAAGCGGTACTTCGCGTACAGGACATCACCAAAAATTTTGCCACCAACCGCGCCAACGACCATGTCTCCTTCGACCTGCTGCCCGGCGAAATCCACTCTCTGCTGGGGGAGAACGGCGCGGGGAAATCCACCCTGATGAACATCATCTACGGCGTGTATGGCGCGGACGAGGGGGAGATTTATGTAAATGGCCGGCTGGCCGACATCCACTCCCCCAAGCAGGCCATAGAGCTGGGCATTGGCATGGTGCACCAGCACTTCATGCTCATTCCCGCCTTCACCGTGGCGGAAAACATTGTGCTGGGCATGCAAAAAGAGCTCCGCTTGGACATCAAGGCCGCCGAAAAGAAAATTCTGGAGGCCAGCCAAAAATACGACCTCAAGGTGAACCCCGGCGCCCTGGTGTCCAGCCTTTCGGTGGGGGAGCAGCAGCGTGTGGAAATTCTGAAGGTGCTGTTCCGCGGCGCGCGCATCCTGATTCTGGACGAGCCCACGGCCGTGCTCACCCCGCAGGAGACGCAGGAGCTGTTTGCCACGCTGGCCCACCTGAAGGCCGACGGCGTGAGCATTGTCTTCATCAGCCACAAGCTGAACGAGGTGATGAGCATCAGCGACCGGGTGAGCATTCTGCGCCGGGGCAAAATTGTGGGCCATTTTGCCGACATGCGCCAGTGCAGCCCCCAGATTCTGGCCTCGGAGATGGTGGGCCGGCAGGTGACGCTGGGGGTGGAAAAAGCCGCCAAGGAACCGGGAGAGCTGGTTTTGGAGCTGGAAAGCATCCACGTGGCCTGCAGCAAAAAGCAGGAGGTCATCAAGGGCTTTTCTCTGGGCATTCGGCGGGGGCAGATTGTGGGCCTGGCCGGGGTGGACGGCAACGGTCAATCGGAATTTATCAAGGGCATCACCGGGCTTCTGCCCATCACCGCCGGGAAGATGCGGCTGAACGGGGCGGATGTGACCCACCATAAGCCCCGCCAGCTCATCGACGCAGGGGTGGGCCACATCCCCGAAGACCGCCACCAGCAGGGCCTTGTGCTGAGTATGTCGGTGCGGGAAAACCTGTTTTTGGAAACCATTCAGGACAAGCCCTACACCCGCTTCCACGTCCTGCAGAAGAAACCCATCGCCCAGAAGGCCCGGCAGCTTGTGGAGTATTACGATATCCGCACGGCCTCTCTGGAGTTGGAGGCGGGCAGCCTCTCCGGCGGCAACCAGCAAAAAATCATTGTGGCCCGTACACTGGACCAAAACCCCTGCCTGCTCATTGCCGTGCACCCCACCCGCGGGCTGGACATTGGCGCCACCGAGTTTGTGCACAAGTGCATACTGGAAGCCAGAAACCGGGGCTGCGCGGTGCTTTTGGTCTCCACCGAGCTGGATGAAATCATGGAGCTATCGGACGAGATTGCCGTGATTTACGAGGGCGAGTGCATGGGTGTGGTGCCCCAGGCCGCCGCCACCAAGGAAAATGTGGGCCTGCTGATGGCAGGTGTGCACCAGCAGGCGGCGGGGGAATAGCCAAGACCTTGGCCCCTTTCTTGCAAGAAAGGGGCCAAACCACCAAAGAATTTTACTGCCCGAAACAGGCATTTCGGGCGTTTTTATGCCCTGAAAACAAAAACAGCCGCAAACGCAGGTTTGCGGCATAGTAAGTTTTTTCGTGCCCCTTTTTTTAAAAAAAGGGGCGGCCTATTTGCCTGTTGCCCTTTGCCCCCTAGCCCGCATTTTTGCGGGCCTTTTGGCGCTTGATGACCTTCATGCGGGTGAACTCCTCGCGCTCGTGCTCCTCCAGCACGCTGGAGATGAAGCGCAAATCCTCCTCATAGCGGGGAATCACCACATTTTCCAGCATGTTGGCCCGCCGCTGGGTTTTCTTGATGGCCACGGCCAGGCGGTAGACGCTGTTCTCCACCCCGGCCAGCCGGGCGGCCAGCTCCTTCACCCGGTCGAACTGAATATAGGTGGCGTCCAGATAGGCGTTCGAGCGGCGGAAGCCGTAATAGGGGAAGGGCTTGTCGGCATCCAGCCGGGTGTTGGGCAGCTCAATGCCCATCACGCTGCGGCTGGTCATGGAGAAGCCGTCCTCCTCTTCGGTGCGGTAGTCTATGGTGGTATCAATGCCCAGGGTGACGTTGGTCATTTGCAGGGAGAGGTAGGCGCTGGAAAAGGTGTCGCCAATGTCCCGCTGCAGGGCCGCCGCCTGGTCTATCAGCTTCATCATCTCGCGCATCAGCACATTGCGCTTGCGGTCCAGCAAATCGAAGCCGGTTTTGGCCAGCGCCAGGTTTTTCTTGATGGCAAGCAGGTTTGCCTTGGTGGGCGAGATTTGCACGGGCATGGCGGGGCCTCCTTCCGGTTTCGCTTTTTGTCTTACTCTGGGGTTTTAGCTTTCCGCCACTGCGCCGGGGCGCCTTGGGTCTTTTTTGTGCTTCATGCCCGTCTCGGGCAGGGGCAGGGTATTGGGCACAATGTCGGCCTTTTTCCCCTCGGCAGGGCCCAGCTTTTCCTCCAGCAGCTTGTCGTCCATGCGGTCCAGCTCGCTGCGGGGCAGAATGGACAGCAGCCTCCAGCCCAAATCCAGGCTCTCGTCTATGCTGCGCTCCTCGTCCACCCCCTGGCTGAGGAACTCCTTCTCAAAATGGCCGCCAAACTCCAGGTAGCGCTTGTCGGTTTCGGAGAGCTCCTCCTCGCCAATGACGTTGGCCAGGCCCCGCGCGTCGCTCACCTTGGCGTAGCTGGCAAAAAGCTGGTTGGCCACGTCCTGGTGGTCGGCCCGGGTATAGCCCTCGCCAATGCCGTCCTTCATCAGGCGGGAAAGGCTGGGCAGCACGCTCACGCTGGGGTAGATGCCCACCTGGTCGAGGTAGCGGTCCAGCACAATCTGCCCCTCGGTGATATAGCCGGTCAGGTCGGGCACCGGGGAGGTGATGTCGTCGTTCGGCATGGTGAGGATGGGAATTTGGGTGACGCTGCCGCTGTGCCCCTTGATGACCCCGGCCCGCTCGTAGAGGCTGGCAAGGTCGCTGTACAAATAACCCGGGTAGCCCTTCCGGCCGGGTATCTCCCCGCGGCTGGAGGAAAACTCACGCAGGGCCTCGGCATAGCTGGTCATGTCGGTGAGGATGACCAGAATGTGCATCCCCTTGTCGAAGGCCAGATACTCCGCCGCCGTGAGGGCACAGCGCGGGGTGATGGTGCGCTCCACAATGGGGTCGCTGGAGAGGTTCAGGAACATGGTGACGTGGTTCAGCGCGCCAGATTCCTCAAAGCTGCGCCTGAAATAGTCGGCCACGTCCTTGGTAACCCCCATGGCGCAGAAGACGATGGCAAAGCCCCCGCCCTCCTCCTTGCTGTCGCTGATGCGGGCCTGCCGGGCAATTTGGGCGGCCAGCCGGTTGTGGCTCATGCCGCTGCCGGAAAAAATGGGCAGCTTCTGCCCCCGGATGAGGGTGATGAGGGTATCGATGGAGGAGATGCCGGTGCGGATGTAGTTCCGCGGGTAGCTGCGGGAAACGGGGTTGATGGGGCTGCCGTTCACATCGCGGTTTTCCTCGGCATACACCGGGCCCAGGCCGTCTATGGGCTGGCCCGCGCCATTGAAGATGCGGCCGATCATCTCACTGCCCAGGGCCATGCGCATGGGCCTGCCGGTGAAGCGGGTGTTCACGCCCTCCAGCCCCAGCCCGGCCGTGCCG
Organism: uncultured Oscillospiraceae bacterium; assembly: GCA_964423365.1. GTDB lineage: Bacteria > Bacillota > Clostridia > Oscillospirales > Ruminococcaceae > JAAYCI01. The sequence continues at coordinate 193 of CAYRFC010000105.1, read as the reverse complement.
GCCAGCACCTGCACCACGGCCTTGTCCCCTTCCAGCGTCACCACGCGGCCCAGGCGGCTGCCGCTTTCGGTGCGCAGCTCCACCATCTCCTCGTTGTGCACGCCCGCCACCCCTTCCAGGGTAACCAGGGGGCCGTTTATCTCTTGCAGGCCCAGATATTCCATGGCCATGCCATCCGCTCCTTTCGGCACGC
>CAYRFC010000104.1:3884-9567 GCA_964423365.1 uncultured Oscillospiraceae bacterium | reverse complement strand
CTTCCCACAGCAGCTCGCACAGATAGGCGATGTCCTCACCCGCGGGCAGGGGCGCGGCGCTGGGGCTGGCATTCAGCAAAAGCATCTCGGGGGCTTCGGGGGTGTACAGCGGCCAGTCCTCCCCGCGCTGGTTTGCCCCGCCGCTAGGGTTCCCGTTTTGTATAAACCCCAGCCAGCGCCCGTGCAAATCCTCCTTAAAGGCCTCGCCCTCCTCGTCCAGCTTCACCCCCAGCGCCTCCGCTGTGTCAAAGACAAAGGGCAGCTCCGCCCCGTGCATTATGCCCAGGTTGCCGGCGGCCAGGCTGGCCGCACCGGGGGGCAGGTAATCCAGTTGGTAAAGATACACATCCTGCCCGCGCAGGCTCAGCTGCTCGGCAAACACGTCGTTGCCCAGCCGCAGCCCCAGCCGCACCAGCTCTCTGGCGCGCTGGGCCGGGGTATTGTCCCCGTCCACCGGGAAGCGGGCCTCCACCTCGGCGGCCCGCCCGCCAAAAACGCGCTGCAGATACTCCGTGTAGGCGCTCTGGCGGATGCCGCCGGGGATGAACATGCTGCCCTCGTCGGTGTTGAATCCCGCCAGAATGGGCACGTCGTTCATCTCCCCGCGCTGCACCGCGCCATAGGGGTCTTCTGGCAGCACCGTGCCGTCAAACACCGGGGCAAAGGCGAAGTCGCCGGGCTTGGTCAGGTCGCTGGAATAGGCGCTTTTCTTCACCAAATCTTCAGCGGGCAGGGCGCGCAGGGCCGCCAAATCCACCCCGCCCCGGCTCTCCCCTGAATTGGCCGCCTTTTTGTCCTTCATCTCTTCGGCAAAGGCATTCCCCATGGCCAGCGCCTGGCTCATCTCCCCGCTTGCCTCGGGGCAAAGCAGGGGCTGGCCCAGGCTGTTCCCACTCTCCAAAATGGCCCGGGCAAACAGCCCCTCGGCCAGGGGGCTCAGCATCATGTTGGACACGCTGAAGGCCCCGGCACTCTCCCCGCTGATGGTGACGTTCTGTGGGTCTCCCCCAAAGGCGGCAATGTTGTCCCGCACCCACTCCAGGGCGAATATCTGGTCCTGCACCCCGGCGTTGCCGGGGGTACCGTAGGTTTCCAGCGCCTCCTGTGTGGCCAGAAAGCCCAGCACATTCAGCCGGTAGGCCACGTTCACCTGAATGACGCCGTCTTTGGCAAAGCGCCGCCCGCTGTACATCCCGCTGCTGGGCGAGCCGCCGGCAAAGCCCCCGCCGTGGAAGAATACCAGCACCGGCAAGTTTCCCTGCCCGGCGGCGTCCCGGGGCGCCCAGATGTTCAGGTAGAGGCAGTCCTCGTCCATGCCGTTCGCGCCCGCCTTCCCGCTCTGCATGGCGTCGGGCTTAAACTCTGTGCAGGCCAGCGTCCCGCTCCAGGGCTGCGGGGCCTCGGGCGGGGCAAAGCGCAGCTCCCCCAGCGGCGGGGCGGCAAAGGGTACCCCCTTAAACACCGTCACGCCGTCCTCCTCCTGGCCCTCCACCGCGCCATAGGCGGTGTTTACCACCGGCCAGTTTTCCGGCAGGGCCTGGCTGTTCTCTGCATCTGCCTGTGCACCGGGCGGCGGCGACACCGGCCGCGCCCCTTCCTGAGACGACATATTCCCCGCCGCGCCGGTTCCCGGCGCCCCGGCGCAGCCCACGGCCCCCAGCCACAGCGCCGCCGCCAGCAAAACCGCCACCCATTTTTTCATAGCCTGTCTCTCCTTGTATCATCGCTATATTTCCAGTATACCCGCTGGCGGGCCGCCCGGCAAGCAAAGAACGCCAATCTGCCAAAAAAGCGCCTCTGCCCTCTGGCAGAAGCGCCCTGGATGGAGACGAATTACTCGGCGGCTTTTTCTTCTTTTGCGCCACTGGTGAGGAACTTATACACCAGGGCCGCAATCACCGCGCCCACCAGCGGGGCCAGCAGGAACACCCACACCTGGGAGAGGGCCTCGCCGCCGGCCAGCAGGGCGGGCCCAAAGCTGCGGGCGGGGTTTACCGAGGTGCCGGTGAAGGGCACGCCCAGAATGTGCACCAGGGTGAGGGTGAGGCCAATGACCACACCGGCCACCGAGGAATACTGGGGCTTAGAGGTGACGCCCAGCACCGCAATGACAAACACGAAGGTCAGCACCACTTCCACAATAAAGGCGTTCACGGGGCTTTGGCTCAGCATCACGCCGCCGTAGCTGTTCTGCCCCAGGGCCGCAAAATCGCCCAGCATGCCGCCCAGCAGGGCCGCGCCCGCAATGCCGCCCAGGAACTGCGCCACCACATAGCCAATGAAGTCCTTGACGCTCATTTTGCCGCTGAGCAGCACCCCCAGCGACACCGCCGGGTTGATGTGGCAGCCGGACACATTGCCGATGGAGTAGGCCATGGCCACGATGACAAGGCCGAAAGCAAAGGCGATGAGCAGGGTGGAGAGGGCCAGCGGGATGCCCCCGCCGATGCCGGCATTGCCAATCAGGGTGTTGGCCCCCACGGCCGCACCACAGGCAAACACCACCAAAACCGCCGTGCCGATAAATTCCGCAAGATACTTTTTCATCCTCACACATACCTCCTGATAATAGGGTAAAACGAAATATTTTACGCTTTCCTACTATAGAGGGTTCCGCCCACCTCGTCAAGCTATTTTTCTTGCTTTTTCGTTGTTTTTTAAGCAATCTTTGTGCAGAACACAACGGATTTTGAGAGGGCCTATCCGGGGACAATGGAAAACAAAAAGCGGAAAGCGGAGGGTGGAAGACCAAAAACACAGAGAGAAACACTCTTTTCCGGTTTGGTTTTGGCCCTCTCCCTTTCCCCTTTCCACTTTGAAGGTTCCCTCTACTCTAAAACAGCGCCCTTGTTGGCCCCGGCCACCTGCTTTTGGTAGCGGCGCAGCCAGCCGCCCACCTGGTTTTCCTTGGGCACAAAGGCCGCCCGGCGGCTTTCCAGCTCGGCCTCCTCCACCCGCAGGTGCAGGCTGTGCGCGGGGATGTCAATCTCGATGATGTCCCCCTCCTGCACAAGGCCTATCTCCCCGCCGCTGGCGGCCTCGGGGCACACATGCCCTATGGAGGCCCCCCGGCTGGCCCCGGAGAAACGCCCGTCGGTGATGAGGGCCACGCTTCCGGCAAGGCCCATGCCTGCCAGGGCGCTGGTGGGGTTCAGCATCTCGCGCATGCCGGGGCCGCCGCGCGGCCCCTCATAGCGGATGACCACCACGTCCCCGGCCTTGATGCCGCCGGCGTAGATAGCCGCAATGGCCGCCTCCTCGCCGTCAAACACCCGCGCGGGGCCCTGGTGGCGCAGCATCTCCTCGGCCACGGCGCTCTGCTTCACCACCGCGCCCTCCCGGGCGATGTTCCCAAACAGCACCGCAATGCCCCCGCTTTGGGAGTAGGGGTTTTCCACCGGGCGCAGCACCTCGGGGTTGCGGTTTTTGGCATTTTGAATGTTCTCACCCAGGGTCTTGCCCGTCACGGTGGGCAGGCTGGTGTCCAGCTTCCCGGCGCGGGCCAACTCGGCCATCAGGGCGGGCACCCCGCCCGCGGCGTCCAAATCCTGAATATGGGCCGGGCCCGCGGGGGCCAGGTGGCAGAGGTTCGGCACCTGGGCGTTCAGAGCGTTGATGTCCTCCAGGCTCAGCTTCAGCCCGGCCTCGTGCGCAATGGCCAGCAGGTGCAGCACGCTGTTGGTGCTGCAGCCTATGGCCATGTCGCAGCACAGGGCATTTTTCAGGGCTTTCTCGGTCAAAATATCCAAAAAGCGCAGGTTTTTTTCCAGCATTTCCATCACCTGCATGCCGGCGTGCTTGGCCAGCATGGTGCGCCCCGAGCTGACGGCGGGAATGGTGCCGTTGCCCGGCAGGGCGATGCCCAGCGCCTCGGAGAGGCAGTTCATGCTGTTGGCGGTGTACATCCCCGCGCAGCTTCCGCAGCCGGGGCAGCAGCTCTGCTCGGTCTCGGTCAGCTGCGCGTCGTCAATCAGCCCGGCCTTGCGCGCCCCCACCGCCTCAAAGATGTTGGAAAGGCTGATTTCCCGCCCCGTGTCCCGCCCGGCCATCATGGGCCCGCCGCTCACCAGCACGGTGGGCAGGTTCAGCCGGCAGGCTCCCATTATCATGCCCGGCACAATTTTATCACAGTTCGGCACCAGCACCAGCGCGTCAAAGCCGTGGCTTTTCGCCATGGTCTCCACGCTGTCGGCAATCAGCTCCCGGCTGGGCAGGCTGTAGCGCATCCCCTCGTGCCCCATGGCAATGCCGTCGCACACGCCAATGGCGGGCACCAAAATGGGCGTTCCGCCCGCCATGCGCACCCCGGCCTTCACGGCGTCAGCCAGCTTGTCCAGGTGGAAATGCCCCGGCACTATTTCGCTGTGGGCGCTCACCACACCCACCAGCGGGCGCTCCAGCTCCTCCTTGGTGTAGCCCATGGCGTAGAACAGGCTGCGGTTGGGCGCACGCTCCACGCCCAGGGTCACCTTGGCGCTTTGTTCTTTGTTCATGTGAAAACCTCCCTTGAAGGGCAAAGACCTTTACACCCTTTTTTGCAAAAAAGGGTGTAAAGTCTCCCAAAAAACTCTCATTTCAAAACCGCCGCGAACAAATGTTCGCGGCAATTTTTGGGGTGTGGGGAGGCATTGCCTCCCCACTGTTTTGACCTTGACTTTCCCGCAAGGCTTATTTGTCCTCCAGCCAGCTCATCATCTTGCGCAAGTCCTTGCCCACATGCTCCAGCTGCTGGTCGTCGTTCATGCGCCGGGTGGCCAGGAAGCGCGCCTTGCCGCCCGCGTTCATCTCCTGAATGAACTCGCTGGCAAACTCGCCGTTTTGAATCTCATGCAGCACCTTTTTCATCTCTTTGCGGGTCTCGTCGGCAATCACCCGGGGGCCCACACGGTAGTCGCCATATTCGGCGGTGTTGGAGATGGAGTAGCGCATGTAGGAGAAGCCGCCCTGGATAATCAAATCCACAATCAGCTTCATCTCGTGCACACACTCAAAATAGGCCATCTCGGGGGCGTAGCCCGCCTCCACCAGGGTCTCAAAACCCGCGCGCATCAGCTCGGTTACGCCGCCGCACAAAACGGCCTGCTCGCCAAAGAGGTCGGTCTCGGTCTCCTCCTTAAAGCTGGTTTCCAAAATACCCGCGCGGCCCGCGCCAATGCCCGAGGCGTAGGCCAGCGCAAAATCCTTCGCCCGGCCGGAGGCATTCTGGTAAATGGCAATCAGGCTGGGCACACCCGCGCCCTCCAGATACTGGCTGCGCACCGTGTGGCCAGGGCCCTTGGGGGCCACCATAATCACGTCCACATTGGCCGGGGGCTGAATTTGTTTATAATGAATATTAAAGCCGTGGGCAAACATCAGCACATTGCCCTCGCTCAGGTTCGGCTCAATGCTGCTCTTGTAGATGCTGGGGGCCAGCTCGTCCGGCACCAGCAGCATAATCATGTCGCCCTTTTTGGCGGCCTCGGCGGCGCTCATCACGGGCAGGCCGGCTTTCTCGGCCGCCTGCCAGCCGGGGCCGCCCTCGCGCTGGCCCACCACCACGTTTACGCCGCTCTCGCGCAGGTTCTGCGCATGGGCATGGCCCTGGCTGCCAAAGCCGATGATGGCGATGGTTTTGCCGTCCAGCAGGGAAAGGTTGCAGTCTTTGTCGTAATACTTCTGAATCATGGTCGTTCTCCCTCCG
>CAYRFC010000104.1:0-3784 GCA_964423365.1 uncultured Oscillospiraceae bacterium | reverse complement strand
GTCTCTTCCTCTTCACCCAGCACGCCGTTGCCTCGCTCCAGGGCCGTCACGCCGGTGCGGCACATCTCCAAAATATGGTATTGCCCTATCACCGATAAAAACCCGTCTATCTTACCGGGTTTTCCGGTCAGCTCCACCACCATGCTGTCCACCGATAAATCCACCACGCTGGCCTTGTAGATTTCGGCGGCCTCGCGCACCACGCTGCGCTGGCCTTCGTCCGCCTGAATCTTCACCAAAAGCAGCTCCCGCTGGATGCTGGTGTCCGGGTTCAGGGCCACCACCTCCCGCACCTCGTGCAGCTTGCCGGTCTGGCTCAGAATCTGGTGCAGGGTGTTTTTGTCGCCATTCGTTGTGATGGTGATGCGGGACACCCGGTCATCGTTGGTGGCCGAGACGGTGAGGCTGTCGATGTTGAAGCCCTTGCGGGCAAACAGGCTGGAGATGCGGGCCAGCACACCGGCGTTGTTGTCCACCAGCATCGAAACCACCTGCTGTTTACTGTCGCTCATGGCTGTCTCCTCCTTTCCGCTTAGTCCAAAATAATTTCGGCCACGGTTTTGCCCGATGGTATCATGGGCAGCACCAGCTCGTCAGGGCTGATGAGACATTCCACCCAGGCGGGGCCGCCGCAGGCCAGCGCCTCGGCAAAAACCCGGCGGAAGTCCTCGGGGGTCTCGGCGCGGAAGCCTCTGGCCCCAAAGCCCTCGGCCAGCTTCACATAGTCGCTCTGGCGCTCCGGGGTGGTTTGGGAGTAGCGGTCTCCATAGAAGCTGTGCTGCCACTGGTGCACCATGCCCAGCACCCGGTTGTTCAAAATCACCGTCACCACCGGCAGGCCGTAGCTCACGGCAGTGCAGCACTCGTTCATGTTCATGTGGAAGCTGCCGTCGCCGGTGATATGCACCACCCGGCGGCCGGGCGCGCCCATCTGGGCCCCCAGCGCCGCGCCGTAGCCAAAGCCCATGGTGCCCAGCCCCCCGCTGGTGATGAAGCTGCGCGGGCGGGTGCGGCGGCTGAACTGCGCGGCCCACATCTGGTGCTGGCCCACGTCGGTCACCAGCACGGCGTCCTCGCCCGCCATCTCCCCTATCGCACGGATGACCTGGTGGGGGCGCAGGGGCAAGGCGGAGGCCGGGGCATAGTCCTCGGGGCGGCGGTCCTTCTTCTTCCACTCGGCAATATCTGCCAGCCAGCTGCCATATTCCCCCTCCTCCACCAGGGGCAGCAGCTTTTCCAGCACCCTGGCAAGGTCGCCCACCACGGCATGGTGGGCATGCACGTTCTTGTTCACCTCGCTGGGGTCAATGTCAATTTGCACAATGGTGGCACGCGCGGCCCATTTTTGGGCGTTCAGGGCCACCCTGTCGGAAAAGCGGAAGCCGATGGCGAGAATCATATCGGCCTGGTGCAGGGCCATGTTGCCGCTGTAGCTGCCATGCATGCCCACAAGGCCCATGTTCAGCGGGTCGTCCCAGCTCAGCACCCCGGTGCCCATCAGGCTGTGCACGGCGGGCAGCCCCGCCTTGTGCAAAAGCTGGTAGAGCTGGTCGCTTGCGCCGCTGCTCACCACGCCGCCGCCAAAGCACACCATGGGTTTCCTGCTGGCCTTCAAATGCCGCAGAATCTCCCACACGGCTTTTTCATCCTTGAACTCCGGCATCTGGCAGTGCACGCAGGGCGCGGGCTCATAGTCATATTCGGCCATGGTCACGTCCTTGGTCACATCCACCAGCACCGGGCCCTTCCGCCCGCTGCCCGCTATGCGGAAGGCCTCGCGCAGCGTCTCGGCCAAATCCTCTATGTGCTGCACCATAAAATTGTGCTTGGTGATGGGCATGGTGATGCCCACGGTGTACACCTCCTGAAAGCTGTCCTTGCCAATCAGGCTGGAAGCCACGTTCCCGGTGATGGCCACCATGGGAACGGAATCCATGAACGCGGTGGCGATGCCTGTGACCAGGTTTGTGGCGCCGGGGCCGCTGGTGGCCAGCACCACCCCGGTTTTCCCCGTCACCCGGGCATAGCCGTCGGCGGCGTGGGCCGCGCCCTGCTCGTGGGCGGTCAGCACGTGTTTTATCTTATCGCGGTGCTGGTACAGTGCGTCGTAAATATGCAGTACAGAGCCGCCGGGGTAGCCAAAAAGGGTGTCCACCTCTTGCTCCATCAGCACATGGGCCAAAATCTCTGCGCCTGTCATTTTCATCTGGGGTTCCTCCTGTCTGCCGAACGTCTTGCGTCCGTCTGTGTGTATGGTGAAGCGCCGGGCCGGCCGCCCCGGCACATTTTTTGCGGCCTGTGGCAGGGCACAAAAAAGCCCGCCTCTTGAAAACCTCAAGAGACAGGCATATACCTGCGGTACCACTCTTTTTGCCATGCCAAAGGCACAGCCACCTCACCCGGCGTCTTTGGTGCCTTTGCAAAGCATGCAAGCACCGCCAATGCCGAACACCTGTAACGGGGTGTAAACCCGGCTGCACCTACACAAGGCCATGCCTCTTCAGGCAGCTACTCTGGGAAGGACCGCGCACCAAACTCCGGCTCCGCCTCGCACCACCCGGCGGCTCTCTGCGCCCTTTGCAGGGTGCACCCTGTTTCCCGTCATCGTATTTCTTCTGTTTTCTTAAAAGCCCGGCCAAATGCGTTTTGCTTTTCCGCCGAGTTTAGGCTATATTATAGCCCTGCTTTGCCCCGCTGTCAACCATCATTTTGCGGCATGCCCGCCCGGCCGGGGGCCGCCTTGTGTTTTCCCGGGGGATGCGCTACAATATAGGGTAGATTTTGGCAGCAGGGCTGTTCTAAAAGGAGCCTTCATGAAACGAAAATACCCCACCATTCTGGTTTTGCTGGTGATGGTGCTGGTGGGCGCCATGTACTGGATAGACCTCTCGTATTACACCAACCTTGCCACGGGCTTTCCCGTGGCGGGCGGGGTGTGGATGCGCTATGCCGTTCTGCTTCTGCCCCTTGCCATGGCCTTTTTGGGCAGCCACACCATAGGCCCGCGGGGCATCTCGGTGCTGCGGGTGCGCAACCATGCCCTGGCCGGGCTGTTTGCCGCCGCCGCGCTGGTGGGCGCGGCCTACGGCGTTACCAGCCTGGTGGTGGCCATCCAGGCGGCCACCGCCTGGCACATTGTATGGAGCCTTCTTTACATCTGGTACGGCATCTGGATGTTCCTGGCCTCCATGCAGCTTTGGGTGCAGGCGGCCGTCACCCCCACCAAAAGTGTGCTGGCGGGCATTCTGGCCTGCATTCCGCTCTGCACCCTGTCTGTGTGGCGGGTGATGCTCACCCCGGCCAGCATCATGCGCCCGGGGCCCACCATCTCCTGCCTTACGGCCCTGTTCTGCATGCTGTGGATGGGCCTTTTGCTGCGCGCGCTCTACATTGCGCTGCCCCGCCAGCGGGTGCGGTGGATTTACTTTATGGGGGTGCTTACCTTTTTGCTGGCCACCTGCCTGGATTTCCCCGCCACCCTGCACAGCTACCTCTTCCGCCATGGCGGGGCCAGCTTTATGGATGTATTCGAGAGCTTCAACCTGGCCATGCTGGGGCTTTGCGCGGGCTGTGTCTCGGCCTCTCTGGCGGGCAAAAGCGACGCCCCGGTAGACAGCGCCGCGCTGGTGTCCACCTGGGAAAAATAGCGCACTGGATTCAGGGATAAAATCTTGCTGGAGAAGGAAACCAAGATGCCGGAAAACACACCCCAAAACCTGCACGTGGCGCTGATTGGCGCCGACATGAACTGCTATTCCATGGCCCGCACCTTCCACGAGGCCTA
>CAYRFC010000103.1:0-9592 GCA_964423365.1 uncultured Oscillospiraceae bacterium | reverse complement strand
TGTATCATAAAACTATCTGTGAGTTTCTGCCCAACAATCCTGCTGCACTTGCTTACGAGCGTTTTGTAGAGGAACTGCTTGCTTGTGAGAACACTGACGGAAAGGCGGTGAATGGAAATGGCTAAACCCACTGTTTTAGTTGAAGATTTTGCGGATATGCTGGGCTTTGATGCACCAGCACCGCAGGCAGAACCTATTGTCTCGCCAGTACAGAGCGGCTTGACGGAAATGGACTTCTCTATCCCCAGCCGCAGCTTTACCAGCACCTGCAAAGAGAGCGATAGTCCTGTGATAAAGAGACGCATAAGTGAGGCCAATGTTGCCGCTATGCCGTTTCCACCTTTCCCATGTCAAAAAATATTAAATTCATGAACATGAGTGTATCAGGAGGTGTACCGAATGTCGAGTGTGACGAAAGAGCAAATTGAGAGAGCCAAGCGGCTGGACCTGCTGGGCTATCTGAAACAGTTTGAGCCGGAAGAACTGGTGCCGGTGAGCCACAACGAATACAACACCAAAACGCACGGGAGCCTGAAAATCAGCAAGGGGATGTGGATATGGAACAAGACCGGCATAGGCGGACGTACGGCACTGGATTACCTCATCAAGGTACAGGGCATGGGTTTTGTGGCAGCAGTGGAGCGGCTTTGTGAAGCGGCTCCCTTTTCTTTTTCTGCGGGTGGACACCCGCCTCCCCCGGCCTTTCACCTGCCCCTAGCGCATACGCGAAACACCAAGGTGGCCGCCTACCTGCGGTGGCGGGGGCTGGAAAAAATACTGATACATCACTGTTTGGAAACAGGCAATTTGTACGAGACCAAAAAAGAACACCGAGGGAAAAGTTACCACAACTGTGTATTTGTAGGAACCGATACCGAAAATGTCCCGCGCTATGCTATGCAGCGCGGGGCATTTTCTATGTTCCGGGGGGAGGTGGCGGGCAGCGACAAGCGTTTTGGCTTTTGTTTTTCTGCGGGGAAAGCACCAACCCGGCTGGTGGTATGCGAGAGCGCCATAGATGCACTCTCCTGTGCCAGCCTGCAAATGGAGGCGAGCGACTTTGAAAGCACGGCCTATCTCTCCCTAGGCGGCACCGCACCACTGGCCTTACGGCAATATCTGAAAGACCACCCCCAGATGGAAGCCGTGACCCTGGCGCTGGACAACGACCCCGCCGGGCGGGAGGCGGCGGAGAAGCTCGGGGCAGAACTGGACGGCAAAAAATATGAAGTGCAAAAGGTGTTTCCCAGCACCGGGAAAGATTGGAATGAGATATTGTGCCAGCACCGCCAGACACAAAAAATCTCCCCTGCGAAGGCAGAGGAGAGCAGGGAATGCTAGCCAATATAGGTGATTTTGCCCATATCAGGCTCATGCGGGGTGCCACCAGAGGCAGGCTTTCCAATCAGCACGGCCATGCCGAACTCATAGCCCGCCGGAAAGTGAAGCCGTTCTTTGAAGGACGCCGCTTTTTCCCCGGCAAAGGCAAGCCCCGCCAGCCCGCAGATACAAGAACCCAGCCCCTGAGCCTGCGCCGCGAGGGTGATGTTTTGGCAGACGATGCCGCAGTCCAGTGCCGCACCGGTGAGGTCGCTGGGCTCGATGGCCACAAAGATGACGCAGGGTACGCCGTAGAACAGTTTTCCTCCACGAGACTGAATACGCTCAAACATGCTTTTGTCTGGCAGGGCAGCCAGAGCGCGCATTCCCTCGGCGTCCAGTTCTTCTATCAGCGCGGCGTCACGCAGCACAATGACCTGCCAGCGCTGCCGGTTTATCGAACTGGGGGCCTGAACGGCAGCCTTGGCAATCGCCTCTATTTGTGCGGCTTCGGGCATCTGCGGCAGATATTGGCGGCAGGAAAATCGTTCCTCAATGTGTTTTAATGTCTCATTCATTTGGCTCACGCTCCTTAGCTAAGTTTCGTATAACGCCAGTATACACCAAAGAAGGGAGAAAATCACCATGGAAGTCATCGCGTTTTCCAACCAAAAAGGAGGGGTGGGCAAAACCACCACCACGCTGAACCTGGGCGTGGGGCTGGCCCAAAAAGGCAAGCGGGTGCTGCTGATTGACGCAGACCCGCAGGGCGTGCGCCCAGATAGGGTGTGATGAGAAGTAGAGTAAGGCACTACCCACTACGATAACGGTGGAAACGGCCTGCCTAACCGAAAGGCGAAAGCTGACACGGGACTATAGCATGGCAGGGAAGCGGTAAGTTGCCCTATACACAAGGGCACGGCTGAACCGCGACGTTAAGCGGATATGAGGATAGAACTACAGAATGTTGAATGCGAGTTTCAAGTCCCCGTTGGGTCCGGGTGGAGGAAAGTGTATGTAGCCATTGCTTTTCCAGCGGTGGTATCAACCTCTGATATGGATAACGTTGCATGTTTGCCTTGGTGTAACGGGTTATCAACAATCCATATGACAAGCCAGAGAACTGGAAATAACGAAACAAAAGCATATCCGACAATCCGCATTTGCCTACTCATCACATTAACTGGGGATTGCCTACGTTGGAACGCTTGAAAAAGCTATGTGAAATGCCTTTATAGGTGAAAAATCTCAAGCCCTCACAGGTAAGAGAGATGACGCTGAATATCCAATATGGCAACGGAGTTCCCATAGTAGTCCGAGATGGTTAATGACCATTACATGGCGAAGGGGAACAGTTACTGCATTCTAAAATCGAAATTTGATTAGGGAGGAAAACCTCACAATGAAACCAACAATCGAGATTTTAGATAGAATCATGGAAAATTCAAGGAACAACAAAGAGGAAATCTTCACAAGGCTCTACCGCTATATGTTGCGACCTGATTTGTACTACCTTGCCTACAAAAATCTTTATGCAAACAAAGGCGCGTCAACAAAAGGTGTGGACAATGATACGGCAGATGGGTTCAATGAGGAAAAAATCGGCAAAATCATCAGTTTGCTGGCCGACGAAACCTATACGCCAAAGCCTGTTCGTCGTGAGTATATCCCCAAAAAGCAGAACAGCACAAAAATGCGTCCTCTTGGCATCCCGACTTTCACAGACAAGCTGGTGCAGGAAGTTTTGAGAATGATATTGGAGGCAGTTTACGAGCCAACATTTTCGAAGCACTCGCATGGGTTCCGTCCGGGCAAAAGCTGCCATACTGCCTTGAACTCTTTGAAAAAGGAATTTACAGGTGTGACTTGGTTCATCGAGGGCGATATTAAAGGCTGTTTTGATAACATCGACCACCATACTCTTGTTGATGTCATCGGCACTAAAATCAAAGATGCACGGCTGATTAAGCTCATTTGGAAATTTCTAAAGGCTGGATATGTAGAAAATTGGACGTACCACAAAACATATTCCGGTTGTCCACAAGGCGGGATTGTCTCGCCTATTCTTTCAAATATCTATCTGAATGAGCTGGACAAGTTCGCAGCCAAAATTGCAAAGGAGTTCTTCAAGCCCAAAGACCGGGCCTGCACCTATGAGTACGGTAGGATTGTGGGTTTCAGGGCTACTGCTAAAAAGCACCTGAAAACGGCAAAAGGACAAAGAAAAACCGAACTCCTACAGCAAATTAAATCCCTTGGAATTGAATTGCGCAAAATCCCCTATTCCTCAAAGACCGACAGAGTGATGAAATATATTCGCTATGCAGATGATTTCATCATCGGGGTTAAAGGTGACAAGGCAGACTGCGAACGTATTAAGCAACAATTTTCGGATTTCATCAGCCATGCTCTAAAAATGGAATTGTCCGATGAAAAAACGCTGATTACGCACAGCAATCAATACGCAAGATTTTTGGGTTACGACATTCGGGTAAGAAGGGAACAGCGTTTCAAGCCGCATGGGAATCATGTTTCACGAACCCTGAACTATTCCGTGGAACTGAACATACCATTCGCGGATATGATAATGCCCTTCTTGTTTGGGAAATCAGCCATCTGGCAAAATCATGGCGGAACAATAGAACCAGCTCCAAGGAAATATCTTTACAGGTGTTCTGATTTGGAAATCATTTCTTCCTACAATTCCGAACTTAGGGGCATATGCAATTACTATGGTTTGGCCAGCAATTTCACACGGCTGGACTATTTTGCCTATCTCATGGAGTATAGCTGTCTCAAAACGCTTGCGGGAAAACACAAAAGTTCCACCAGCAAAATGATTGAAAAATATCATATTAAAAATGCTGATTGGGGCATACCTTACAATACCGTAAAAGGGCAAAAATTCCGTGAGTTCGCGAAGTATCAAGACTGCAAAAGTTCCGGCAAGTTCAATGATACAGTAATTGAATATGCAATACAACATGCGGGGGCCAGAACTGATTTTGAAAAACGGTTATCTGCTAAAGTTTGTGAATTGTGTGGAAAATCAGACACACCACTCGAACTGCACCATGTAAACAAAGTGAAGAACCTCAAAGGAAAACAGCATTGGGAGATTATTTTGATAGCCAAAAAACGTAAAACATTAGCGGTGTGTAAAGGCTGTCATCATAAAATTCACCATCCTTGAATTGACCTGATTTGAAGCAGTAATGGCGAGCCGGATACATCGAGAGGTGTAAGTCCGGTTCTGAGAGGGGATTAGGCAAACCTGCCGCAGAAATGTGGTAAGGCGGCTTTTTCCTACTCTACAACCTCACCACGGCGCTGGGTTACAAAAATGCCGACGACCTGCCCGTCAGCCTGGCCACCATTCTGCGCAAGAGAATCTTCAAAGAGGAAGTGTCCCCCGGCGAGGGCATCTTGCACCATGCCGAGGGGGTAGACCTTCTGCCGGGCAACACGGTGCTGGAGGACATCGCCATCACACTGGTGGCGGTGGATGACCGGGAATTTGTGCTGAAAGAATACATCGACAGCCTGCGCCCCCAGTACGACTACATCCTCATCGACTGCGGGCCCACCCTGGGGGTGCTGAATGTGAACGCCCTCACCGCCGCGGATAGCGTCATCATCCCGGTGCAGACGCAGTATCTTTCGATGAAGGGGCTGGAAATGCTGCTTTCCAGCGTAAAGCGGGTGCAAAAGCGGTTTAATCCACGGCTGGAAATTAAGGGGGTGGTGCTGACCATGGTGGACAAGCGCACCGCCCTCTCCCGCGAGGTGAGCGCCGCCGTGCAGAAATACTACGGTGGGCACATACATATTTTCGGTACGCAAATCCCCATTTCCACCAAGGCGGCGGAAGCGGCGGTGCATGGCAAAAGTGTGCTGGCGCACGACCCCGGTGGCCGGGCCAGCGAGGCGTATTTGAACCTGACAAAGGAGGTGTGCGTGTATGGGAAGTCTCGGCAGCATGCTAGAACCACCGAAGCTCGATAGCCTGTTCGGGGACGATAAAAAAGACGCCGGGCGGGAGAAAATCACCTACATCCCGCTGGAAGAAGCCCACCGTTTTGCAGACCACCCCTACCGTGTGCTGGACGATGAGGCCATGCAGGAGATGGCCGAGAGCATCAAGGAACGCGGGGTGCTGGTGCCGGCCATTGTGCGCCCCCGGGCCGAGGGCGGGTACGAGATTGTGGCGGGACACCGCCGCAAACGGGCCTGTGAACTAGCCGGGATGAAAACCATGCCCGCCATCGTGCGGGAGATGGACAACGACACCGCCGTCATCATCATGGTGGATTCCAACTTGCAGCGGGAGGATATTTTGCCCAGCGAGAAAGCCAAGGCCTTTAAGATGAAATATGAAGCCTTGCAAAGAAAGCGCGGTAGGCCGATGAAAGAAAATTCGTCCCAACTTGAGACGAATTTTCTTGGCAAGCGAGCAGATGAGGAAATGGCAGAAAACACGGGTGAAAGCCGTGCTCAAATACATCGCATATTGCGCCTCAATGAGTTAGAACCCAACCTCTTAGACATGGTGGATAGCAAAACAATGGCGTTCAATCCCGCCGTAGAACTCTCTTTTCTGCAACCAGAGGAGCAGGCCCAACTGGCCGACCTGCTGAAATGCGAGGAACGCACCCCCTCCCTCTCCCAGGCCCAGCGGCTGAAGCAACTGAGCCAACAGGGAGAACTGAGTGAGGACAAAATGCTGGCCGTGATGGCCGAGCCAAAACCCCAGCAAAAGGTGCAGATTGTGCTGAAAGAAGACAGACTCACGAAATATTTCCCCAAATCTTTCACCCCACGCCAGATGGAGGAGGTCATTATAAAACTTTTAGAGGTCTGGCATAGAAAACGCGAGCAGGAGATGGAACGATAGCGTAACAAACCTAGAAACAAAATATTTGGGGAGGAACACGAATGGCCGAATGGAATGAAAAAAAGCTGGGCCAGATGGCCCAGCAGCTACAGGAACTGCTGGAACGTGAAGATATTGTGTTGTCCTGCGGGGCCTTGGGCGCTTTGGAGGATGCCGTCGCCCTCATTGAAGAAAACCTGCCGCGCAAAGCCGGGGAATACACCATCAGCCAGGCCATCCACATTGGGGATAGAGAGGTGGTGTTTGGCGAAAACAAAACCGAAGAAAACCTGCCCTATCTGGTGGCCTATGCGCAAATTTTCCCCGATGTTGGCATTGCCCAGTATAGCGAGGCTGTGGCCGGGGACGACTATTTGGAGATGGTGGGCCTGTTTTTAGAGCGAGTGTCGGCGCAGGTGGCAGAAATGGAGCGCGGGCAAAAAGAACTTGGTATCCCTATCGAGCCCTTTACCACAAAAGATGTGGTGGAGGGCAGCCACCTGCAAGATTACACCGGCAAGGTGATGGTGGTATGTGCGGAAGTGCTTCGGCCCGAATACCGGAATATGGCTCATCAACTGGTGTATGTGATGCACGGCAATGGGTGCAGACCACATGGGCATGGGCGGGGTGTTTTCACCAAAACACTGGCCACAGGCTTGGTGCAGCGTTTTGATAGAGCCGACTTTTTGGGCGAAATCCGCCCGGAGGTCATGCCCCCATGGGCCAAAGAAAAGCTGGCTGCCATGAAAAAACCAAAAGAAAAAACAGAGAACCCACGCGAGGAACGCTAGGAGGTGCAGCAGTTGCCAGACAAAACCCAAGGCACGCGGGACTTGTACTATGCCGGGCTATCGGACATCGCCGGGGGGCTGGAACCCTGGCTCTCTTTTTTGTCTGCCTGCGGGCGGCTGGCCCAGCACAGCTTTGCAGAGCAGGTCCTCATTCACCACCAGCGGCCAAACGCCAGCCACTGCGCCAGCCTGGCCGAGTGGAACGAACGGAAATTCTTTGTGCGCAGTGGGGCCAAAAGCATTGCCGTGCTGCAAGACGAAAACGGCGACGGGCGCTTGCGGTTTAGAATAACAGAATTTTACGTAAACCGAGCCACCCTTGTCTTTTTGGGTGGCTTTTGCTTTGTAGGAGGTACAGATGGAACAACCCGAGATGGTTCATAGGTATCGTGTGCTGAAAAGCATATTGTTTGAAAACTGCAAAAGTATGGCTCTGGCAGAAAATCACGCCGCAGCCCAGCCCTATGTCACTTGGCAGTTTACCGAGGAAAATGGCAAACGGAACTTTTACTGGGGCCACTATTTTTCAGAGCGGCAGACCGCCCTGACAGACTACGCTAAGCGGGCCACCACATACCAAAACGATTACGGTGTGGAAATCGTCACAGGCGAGGCCCCGCCCCGGCTTATTCGCTTCATCGACAGCCGGTACAACACCCTGTTTCACATACCTGATGGCGGCCACATTGCCATCACCCTTTCGGATGGCGAGCAGCTGGTGTGGCCTTGCCAGTTTTTGGACCTGTGCCACATCAGGGTGGGGGCCAACATTTTCCATAACTGTGAATTTGCCGAAAAGATGGAAGCCGCGGGGAACCGCTATGAGACCTGTTCCGCGAAAGAGGCTGAGCGGGATGAGATGATACAAAAGCCAAGAGAGACAGGAGGGCGAGAGAGGTGACAGAATAATTGACTTTTTCACTTAACCCCTACGCAAGATACAGCCTTGCCTTAAAGATAGAATGGTGATAGAATACTATCAATAAAGGAGGCGAATAGTATGAATATCAAACCATCTACATTACTACGCAATGAGTATGGTTCTATCTCGGCATTGGCACATGAGAGCAAAGAACCCATCTATATCACCAAAAATGGCGAGGGAGACCTTGTAGTGCTGAGCATTGAAGCCTATGAGGAACGCGAAAAAATGCTGGAGCATCGAGCCAAGATACTGGCGGCAGAGGCCGCACGGCTGGCTGGGGCCCCCACCTATACTCTGGAGGAATCCAAGAAAAAGTTAAAGGAAAAATACTATCATGGCTAAGTTTCGGGTAGAGCTCACCTTAGCCGCACACCAAGACATTGACGGAATTGCGGAATACTATTTGAAAAAGGTAGGGCCTGTTTCAGCCGAAAAAATCACCAACAAACTGTATGAAGGGCTGGCAGCATTGGCCGATTTCCCCGAAATAGGCCCTGAGCATCCCGACCCTATTTTGGCCAGAGATGGCTACCGAAAACTGGTGATAGGCGAATATGTGGGGGTTTATCGCAGAGAGGGAAACATTGTGTATGTCTATGGTGTATTTCACGGTTCCATGAATTATCCGCAGCTATTTGTATAGCAAAAAAGATTGAAGATACAGGGAAAGCGCACCCCAACCAAAATGAAGCTTGGCCACCCAACCGGGTGGCTATTTTTTTGCAAAAAACCAGGAGGAAATAAAGATGACAGACGTAAAACAAGTAATTTCAGCCTTTGGAAACGTGCCACAGTACGGCCCACAGCGGGTGAGCCGCCTCATGAAACACCTTGATATGGGGGTGAGAAGTTTTGCTTTTGTGCTGAACGTGAACCCGGCCACGGTGCGGCGATGGCTTGTTGGGGCTTCCCCCCCTGCAATTCTGCAAGCCGCATGATGCAGATGCTTGAAACCGTGCCGGGTGTGCTGGATGCACTGGCCCACAGTATGGCCGTAACGACAAACACCCATTAGAAACCAGGAGGCCAAACGATGAAAACATACAAAGTGAAAATACGCGAAACTCTGCAAACCACTGTGGAGGTGCAGGCAGAGAACAGGGCCGCGGCAAGCACTACGCCGAATGGCAGGCGGAAAAAGAGGGCCGCCCCACCGGTGGCGGCATGGTGCGGGCCGATATTGATGACGCCATCCGCATTTCCTACACTTTTGCGGATTTCATAGGGCAGATGCGAAAGCGCGGGAATGGTGTGCGCTGCGGGCCGAACGTGAAGCATATGGCGCTGAAACCAGGCGGCCCGCTCGTTTCCCTCTGACTTTCCCACGACGTTCAATATACAAACCCTCCGCGCCTTCTTCCAAATAGATTCGCTCCCACTCCATGATACTCTTGTGGTCTATCTCATAGAGTCGAGCTGTTTCTCGAAAACTTAGCTTCTCCCTGCGCATTTGTTCAATGACCTTTTGCTTGGACTCTCCACTATGTTTTCGTTTTTCGCTCCCTTTGGACATGAATATGCACCCCTTTCGTTTTCCAGTGTATCACACTGTCCAACTTTTGGGGTGCATTTCAATAGCCGGTGGTGTTGTTCAGCTAAAGCAATACCATAAAAGGGAGTAACCGTCAATGGTTACTCCCTAATTACCCAATGCTATGTTAACTTCTCGAAACAACCTGA
>CAYRFC010000102.1:1819-9620 GCA_964423365.1 uncultured Oscillospiraceae bacterium | reverse complement strand
TTGGTAATGGTGGCGCGCTGCGGCACGCTCAGGCTCTTCACCCCTTCGCCCGCATACTCCATGATGCGGCCCACGCCGCCCTTCACGCTCAGCAGGCGCAGCACCTCCAAAATCACGTCCTTGGCGCTCACAAAGGCGGGCAGGCTGCCGCTCAGGTTTATGCGCACAAATTTTGGGTAGGGGATATAGTAGGCCCCGCCGCCCATGGCCACGGCCACGTCCAGCCCGCCGCTGCCCATGGCCAGCATGCCCAGGCCGCCCGCCGTGGGGGTGTGGCTGTCAGAGCCTATCAGGGTTTTGCCCGGCACCCCAAAGCGCTCCAGATGCACCTGATGGCAGATGCCGCAGCCGGGGCGGGCATAGCGCACCCCTATTTTGCTGGCAATGCTGCGCAAAAACGCGTGGTCATCGGCGTTCATAAAGCCGCTTTGCAGGGTGTTGTGGTCCACGTAGGCCACGCTCAGCTCGGTTTTCACCCGGGGTATGCCCATAGCCTCATATTCCAGGTAGGCCATGGTTCCGGTGGCGTCCTGGGTCAGGGTTTGGTCAATGCGCAGGCCCACCTCGTTGCCGGGGGCCGCCACACCGTCCACAAGGTGGGCATCGATGATTTTTTGCGCCAAAGTCTTTCCCAAATTTCTGCACTCCCATTCGCTGTAAGACTTTACGGGGCGCCGCACAAAACGCGGCGGGCAGGGCTTTGGCCGCCCTTCTCCCCACTGTGTATTCAATTCTTCATGCCTCAATACTATACTTTATTTACTAAGGCTTGTCAATTTACCGGGGGCCTGCCGCAAGGCCGTTTTTGTGCGGGCGGCATCCACTATATCTTGTGTGCAGGGGGCTTTGGGGGCTTTCCTAGCGCGATGGAATGTGGTACACTATATAACAGCTATGCACAGTGGCCGCTTTGGGCGGCTTTGCGATACAGAACCGGAAAACGGAGGAAGCGTATGGACGTTCTCAGCGCGATATTGCAGGGTATTTTGCAGGGTCTCACGGAATTTCTGCCCATTTCCAGCAGCGGGCATCTGGTGCTGTTTCAGCATTTCACCGGGCAATCCGGCGAGGGCAGCCTGTTTTTTGGCCTGATGCTGCATCTGGGCACCCTGGCGGCCGTGGTGGCCGCCTATTATGAGGACATTTGGGCCATGCTGAAGGAGCTGGGCGGCATGGCGAAGGAGATAGCGGGCCGCCGCTTCAGCTTTAAAACCCAAAGCCCGCACCGCAAGCTGCTGTATATGCTGGTCATTGCCACCCTGCCGCTGCTTTTGGTGCTGCCCCTGCGGGGCCTTGTGGCCAACATCACCGGCGACGCGGACATCGTGGTGGAGGGCATCTGCTTTTTGTTCACCTCCCTGCTGCTCTTTGGGGCCTGCCGTGCAAAGCCCGGCAAGGCCGGCATCGAGAAGATGAAGCCCGTCCACGCGCTCACCGTGGGGGTGATGCAGGGCATCGCCGTGCTGCCGGGGGTCTCGCGCTCCGGCTCCACCCTCTGCGCCGGGCTCATACTGGGCTTTAAGCGCGAGCTGATGGTGCGCTTTGCCTTCCTGCTCTCCATCCCCGCCATTCTGGGCGGCGCGGTGGCCGAGATTGGCGACGCGGCCGAGCAGGGCATCACCGTCAGCTTTCTGCCGCTGTTTTTGGGCATGCTGGCGGCGGCCGTGGTGGGTTATCTCTGCATTCGGCTGGTGCGCTGGCTGGTGGTCAGCAATCGGCTGGTCATCTTCGCCTGGTACACCCTGGTGCTGGGGGCCGTGGTGGTGGTCATCGGCATCATTGAGCACATCGCCGGGCCCTTCAGCTTTGGCGGGGCGGCCAGTGCGGTCTCCTCTCTGGCACAAAGCGCCCCCGGCAGCGTGGCCGCCCTGCTGGGCTGGTAGCAGGTGCCACACAGGCAGCCTGGCCTAAAACAAACCAACAACCAATATAAATTTGGATATAAACCGGATACTGGATATAAGAGGAAAGAATGGCAACAACAAAGCGTAAGCCCAAACCCAAAACCCAAAAGGCAGACCTCGACCCCCGCTGGAGCATTTTGCTCTTTGGCCTGGGGGCGCTTTTGCTGCTGCTGGCCGTCATTCCCGGCGAGAAGGGCTGGGCCTGGCTGCGCCAGAACCTGCTGTTTGGGGCCTTTGGCCTCTCGGGCTGGGTGCTGGGGGCGCTGGTCATCTTTTGGGCGGTGCTGGTCAGCCTGCAAAGGCCGCTGTTTGGCTGGCTGATACGCAGCATCGTGTTTATGGTGGTGCTCTCGGGGCTGGCGCTGGTGTTTGGCCAGCAGGATTTCACCAGCCTCAATTTCTGGGAAACCCTGGTGGCCCTGCACACCGGGGGCAGCCAAAGCTGGTTTTCCGGCGGGCTTTTGGGCCTGTTTCTGGGCTGGAGCCTGCTCAGCCTGTTTGGCGGCACAGCGGCCCGGGTGCTGATGATTCTGGGCTTTGTGGTGGCCTTGATGGTGTTTTTTAGCGTTACGCCGGGGGATGTTGTCCGCTTTGTGGGGCGGCAGGCCCAGCAGGTGCCAAGGCCCCGCCCGGCTGCCGGCGAGGAGGACGAGGAGATGCCCCCCTGGGAGGAGCGCCCCGCCCCACAGGCAAGGGGCCGCCGCAAGAAGGGCCCGCCCCCCCAGAGCATGCCCGCCCTGATGCCCCCGGCCCGCCGCAGGGCCCGCGCGGTGGATATCGACCTGGGGCCCGAGGCCCTGGCCCGCGACGAGGGCCTGAATGACCACGACGAGGTGAAGCTGGGCCCCGGCGGCACCTTTGGCATGAACCCCCTGGGCGGCTTTTCAGAGGATGAGCCCATCCTGCCCTTTGGCAAGTTCCCCGCGCCGGATGTGTTTGACGCGCCCGCCGGGGAGAGCCGGGTGCTGCTGTTCGGCAAGGATGACCCCTACCGCAAGCTGGGCGGCATAGACACCAGGCTCTCGCCCGGCGCGCTGCCCGAGGTGGAATACCTGGGCCCGCCCGATGCGCCGGAGTTTGATTTGTTCGGCGCCCCGCCCGAGGCCAGCGGCCTGGCCCCCGGTGCTGCCCAGGCGGCGGCAGAGGCTGAGGCTCTCGCCCCGGCCGCGCCCGCAGAGCCACCCGCCCCGGCCCCGGTGGAGCAGGCACCCCCCAGCCCGGCGCCGCCCCCGGCTGCCGGTGCGCCGCAGGCCGCCCCCGACGCGGCGGTGGACGCCATGATAGACCGCGCCGCCGCCGAGAAGGCCAGCGCCCGGCGGGCCGAGACGCCGCTGGGCTTTGCGGGCGAGCAGAGCGGCCCCTACAAGCGGCCCCCGCTCTCCCTGTTTGCCCCCGCCAGCACCGAGAACCACAGCGGGGCCAAGGAGGAGATGAAAAAAACCGCCGATTTGCTGGTCTCCACCCTCGGCTCCTTTGGGGTGCAAACCCGCATTCTGGACGTCTCCCGCGGCCCCAGCGTCACCCGGTATGAGGTGCAGCCCCAGGCCGGGGTGAAAATCAGCAAAATCACCGGCCTGGCCGACGACATCGCCTTGAACCTGGCCGCCGCCGGGGTGCGCATCGAGGCCCCCATCCCCGGCAAGCCCGCCGTGGGCATCGAGGTGCCGAACAAGAACAAAACCACCGTCTCCATCCGCAGCATTTTAGAGAGCGAGGCCTTCCGCAGCGCCGATTCCCCGCTCCCCATCGCGCTGGGCATGGACATTGCGGGCGAGAGCGTGGTGGCCGACCTGACAAGGATGCCCCACCTGCTGGTGGCGGGCAGCACCGGCAGCGGCAAATCGGTCTGTGTCAACGCCACCATCATGAGCTTCCTCTGCCGCAGCAGCCCCGAGGACCTGCGCCTCTTGCTGATTGACCCGAAGGTGGTGGAGCTGGCCGAGTACAACGGCATTCCCCACCTGCTGATGCCGGTGGTGACCGAGCCGCGCAAGGCCGCCGGGGCGCTGGGCAGCGCCGTGGCCGAGATGGAGCGCCGCTACCACCTCTTTGCCGAAAATAACGTGCGCGACATCCGCACCTTCAACAAGCTGGCCCAGCGCATGGGCGATATTGAAAAGTTGCCCTACATCGCCATTGTAATTGACGAGCTGGCCGACCTGATGATGACGGCGGGCAAGCAGGTGGAGGACTATATCTGCCGCATTGCCCAAAAGGCCCGCGCCGCCGGCATGCACCTCATCGTGGCCACCCAGCGCCCCAGCGTGGACGTCATCACCGGGCTCATCAAGGCCAACATCCCCAGCCGCATCGCCTTTGCGGTCAGCAGCCAGGTGGATAGCCGCACCATTTTGGACGGTGGCGGCGCGGAAAAGCTGCTGGGCATGGGCGACATGCTGTTCCTGCCGGTGGGCGCGCCCAAGCCCGTGCGGGTGCAGGGCACCTATGTGAAAGATAAAGAGATCACCGAGGTGCTGCGCTATATCAAGGAAAACAGCGAGGCGCAGTACGACGAGGGCATGATAGAGGAGATGGAGCGCCGCGCCGCGCCCGAGGCCAGCGAGGAGGACGACGGCGAGGGTGGTGAGGACATGATGCACGACCCGGTGTTCATTCAGGCGGTGGAAACCGCGCTGGAGGCCGGGCAGATTTCCACCAGCTTTTTGCAGCGCCGCCTGCGGCTGGGTTATGCCCGCGCGGGCCGCATCACAGACGAGATGGAGCGGCTGCACATCGTCAGCCCGCCCGATGGCTCCAAGCCCCGGCAGGTGCTCATCAGCCGCCAGCAGTGGCTGGAGATGAGCATCAACAACAGTGACTGATAGGTGGCCTGTGTTCCATGAAATCTGCCTCACCACCATGCCAAAAATCTGGCTGGGGGAGAGTGTCTTATAGCGCAAAGACACCAGCACTTAAAAATGGTGTTCATTTAGCAGATGTGTGATAGATATAAGAAAGAACATCGTGTAAATATTTAGCATAATGGAAAAACTGGGAAAGGCGGGCGAAAAGAGAATGGAAACCATGTTGCCCGTCAGCCTGGCCGAGGCGAGGGCCCGCGGCTGGGAGGAGCTGGATTTTGTCTTTGTGAGTGGCGACGCCTATGTGGACCACCCCAGCTTCGGCGCGGCCCTGCTGGGCCGTGTGCTGGAGGCCGCGGGCTACCGGGTGGGCATGCTGGCCCAGCCGAACGTGAACCAGCCGCGCTGCCTGCTGGAGTTTGGCCGCCCCCGGCTGGCCTTTTTGGTGAGCGGCGGGGTGGTGGATTCCATGGTGGCCCACTACACGGTGGCAAAGCGCCGCCGCCGCTTCGATGAATACAGCCCCGGCGGAAAAACTGGCCTGCGCCCCGACCGCGCCGTCGAGGTCTACACCCAGTGCCTGAAAAAGCTCTTTCCGGATG
The DNA here is from genome assembly GCA_964423365.1 of uncultured Oscillospiraceae bacterium. Lineage (GTDB taxonomy): Bacteria > Bacillota > Clostridia > Oscillospirales > Ruminococcaceae > JAAYCI01. The sequence goes on along the minus strand of CAYRFC010000102.1, from coordinate 4,313 downwards.
TCCCGGTCATCATCGGGGGCATCGAGGCCTCCCTGCGGCGCTTCGCCCACTACGACTACTGGGCCGACCGGGTGCTGCCCTCCATTCTGGAAACCAGCGGGGCCGACCTGCTCTGCTTTGGCATGGGGGAGCGCCCCCTGCGGGAGCTGGCCGCGCGCCTGGCTGCGGGGGAGGCCGTCTGCCAGATACAAAACCTGCCGGGCACCGCCTTTTTGGGGGAGTTTGGGCAGCTGCCCCAGAAATATGCCGAGTGCGCCTCCCTTGCCAAGGTAAAGGCGGATAAAACCGCCTACGCCAAGGCCACCCGCATCCAGATGGACAACCAGGACCCGGCCACCGCCCTGCCGCTGGTGCAAAAGCAAACGGCGGGCTACCTGGTGCAAAACCCGCCCGCCTTGCCCCTCTCCCGGGCCGAGCTGGACGAGGTGTATGCCCTGCCCTTCACCCGCCGCGCCCACCCCCGGTACACAGAGGGCGTTCCCGCGCTGGAGGAGGTGGCCTTCTCCCTTGCCCACAACCGGGGCTGCTTTGGGGGCTGCCATTTCTGCGCCATCACCCTGCACCAGGGCCGCCGGGTCACCAGCCGCAGCGAGGAAAGTGTGCTGGAGGAGGGCCGCCGCCTCACCCAAATGCCGGACTTCAAAGGCTACATCCACGATGTGGGCGGCCCCACGGCCAACTTCCGCGCCCCGGCCTGCCAAAAGCAGCTGGCGCAGGGGGTGTGCCCCGGTGCAAAACGCTGCCTGGCCCCCACGCCCTGCGCCAAGCTGGAGGTGGACCATGCGGAGTATCTCTCCCTTCTGCGCAAGCTGCGGGCTCTGCCGGGGGTAAAAAAGGTCTTCATCCGCAGCGGCATCCGTTTCGACTATCTTTTGCAGGACAAAAGCGAGGCTTTTTTTGTAGACTTGGTGAAGCACCATGTCTCCGGCCAGCTCAAGGTGGCGCCGGAGCATTGCAGCCCGGCGGTGCTGCGCGCCATGGGCAAGCCCCCCGTGGAGGTGTATGAGCGTTTTGCCAAGCGCTTCTACTCCCTCAGCAGGCAGGCGGGCAAGGAGCAGTATCTGGTGCCCTACCTGATGTCCAGCCACCCGGGCAGCACCCTGCGGGACGCGGTGCGTCTGGCGGAATGGCTACACAAAAACCGCATCCGCCCCGAGCAGGTGCAGGACTTTTACCCCACCCCCGGCACCGTCTCCACCGCCATGTATTACACCGGGCTCGACCCTTACACCCTTCGGGAGATTTACGTGGCCAAAGACAGCGGGGAGAAGGCCATGCAGCGCGCCCTGCTGCAGCCCCAGCTGCCACAGAACCGCCCGCTGGTGAAAAAGGCGCTGGCCGCCGCTGGGCGGCTGGATTTGCTGGGCCTTTTGCTGCCGGGGGAAAAGCAGCCCGCCGGGGCCAGCCCCCCGGCCCGCCGGGGCGCGGGGCCGGGCAAGCCCGCCCGCAAACGGCCCCAGAGCCACAAGAGGCGGCCCTAAATGGCGGGGAGAAAAAGGCGGAAGAAAAAGCTGTGGAGCGGCCAGAAGCGCCTGGCGGTGGGGCTGGCCCTGGGGCTGGCGGGGCTGGTGCTGCTCTCGCTTCTGCTGGCTCTGCCGGGGCTGCAAAAGGCCCTGTACCGGGCTGTGGGCATCACGGAAGCCGCCCCCACCTTCAGCGTTTTGCCGCTGGATTTCACCCCGCCCAACGAAGGGGAGAGCCAGGCTACGGTGCATTTTGTGGACGTGGGGCAGGGGGATGCCGTGCTGCTGGAGGCGGACGGGGAATTTGCCCTGATAGATGCCGGCCCGCCCGAGGCCGCCGACGGCGTAGTGAGCTATCTGGAGAGTGCCGGGGTGCAAAGCCTGCGCTACCTGGTGATGAGCCACCCCCACGCCGACCATATTGGCGGAATGCAGGCGGTGGCGGAAAAATTTGCGGTGCAGCAGGTACTTCTGCCAGATTTGGCCCAGGCCCCGCTGCCCACCAGCGCGGTGCTGGAAAACCTGCTGAACGCCATGCTGGCGCGGCAGCTTCCTGCAGAGGTGATGCAGACGGGCGGCAGCTATCCGCTGGGCGGGGGCAGCCTGCGGGTGTTGCAGGGCAGCCTGCCCAGCGAGGACAATTACAATCTGCTCTCCCCGCTGCTTTTGTTCGAATACGGCCCGCTGCGCTACCTTTCGGCCGGGGACGCGGAGAAGGAGAATGAGCAGGCTGCGCTGGAAAGCGGGCTGGATGTGCGGGCCAATGTTTTCAAGGCCTCCCACCACGGCAGCAGCACCAGCAATACCCTGCCCTTCCTGCAGGCGGTGGGCCCCCAGCTTGTGGTGGTGCCCTGTGGGGCGGGCAATTCCTATGGCCACCCCCACCGCGAGCCTCTGGATGCCTTTTCCGCTGCGGGCGGCGTGGTGCTGCGCAGCGACCAACACGGCGCCGTCCGGGTGCACCTGGGCAGCGCAGGGGCCCTGCAGGTGGAGGCCCAGAGCCCCGGCCCCGCCGCCCTGGCGGCATAATA
>CAYRFC010000102.1:0-1719 GCA_964423365.1 uncultured Oscillospiraceae bacterium | reverse complement strand
CCCCTATGCTGTTTTCCATCGATAGAATTGTGAGCAAAACCGCCGTACTGCTGGACGAGCGCGGCCAGCCGCTGGAGGTGCCGGTGGCTATGCTGCCGCCGGGGGCCAGGCCCGGGGAAATGGTGGACTACCAGAACAATACCTTCTCCTATGCCTCCCAGAAAACCGCCATGCGGCGCGAGACCATGGCCGCCGTGCTGGGGCAGCTTCTGGCCCGGGGCGACGAGGTGAAGGCCGCCCCGGAGGCGGAAGACACAGAGAACGGCCCCGAAACCTAACCCGGTGTTTGCAGAAGGAGAGTCAATATGACCCAGACGGCCCGAAAAACGCCCCCCCGCGCGGGAAAAGAGAAAGAGAGCAAGCCCGAACGTCCCCTGTTTCAATACACCCTGGGCGAGGAAATTTTCAGCTCGGTGTCCCACGGTGTGGGGGCGCTGTTTGCTGTCATCGGCGGCAGTGTGGTGGTCACCCTGGCGGCGGTATACGGCAGCGCGCTGGAGGTGGCAGCCAGCGCCATTTACGCCGTATCCCTGTTCCTCCTCTACACCATGAGCACCCTCTACCACGCCTTCCCCTTCCCAAGGGTGAAATACCTCTTCCGCATCTTCGACCATTCCTCCGTATTTCTGCTTATTGCGGGCACCTACACGCCATTTATGCTCATCACCTTGCAAGGGGTGACCAAGGGCTTTATCATCTTCCTTGTGAACTGGGCCGCCGCGGTGGTGGGCATCACCTTCAATTCCATCAGCCTGAAAAAGTTTGCCAAGCCCTCGCTGGTGCTCTACCTGGTGATGGGCTGGAGCGTGGTCTTCGCCATAGGGGACGTGGTGGCGCGGATGCAGAGGGGCGGGGTGGTGCTGCTGTTCCTGGGCGGTGTGTTCTACACCGTGGGCGTGGTGTTCTACGTGATGAAAAAAATCAAGTACACCCATGCGGTGTGGCACCTGTTTGTGCTTGTGGGCAGCGTGCTGCATTATCTGTGTATCGTTATCTATGTGCTGCCAAGGCCCTGACACCGGTGTGGCCGGGGCAGAAGCTTTTTTGTAGCGGTATCTTATCAACGGCACTTCTAGGAGGCATGAGACATGAAGAAATTTCTGAATGAGTTCAAAGAGTTTGCCCTGCGCGGCAACGTGATGGACCTGGCCGTCGGCGTCATCATCGGCGCGGCCTTTCAGGGGGTGGTCAAGGCCCTCACAGACAATATCCTGGCCCCCATCATCGGCTTGTTCGCCCAGCAAAATCTGGACTATCTCTCGGTCCCCTTCCTTGGGGTAGACCTCAAATACGGCGCCTTTCTCACGGCGCTCATCAATTTCCTCATCACGGCCTTTGTCATCTTCCTGCTGGTGCGGGGCATGAACCGCCTGGCGACGATGGGCAAGGGCAAAAAGGTGGAGGAGGAGGCCCCCACCACCCAAATTTGTGTGTTTTGCCGCAGTGAAATTCCCATAGAGGCGGTGAAATGCGCCCACTGCACCGCAGACCTTCCCGCCGCCGGGCAGGAGGCCCCCACCGGGCAGTAGCCAAGGCCGCGTGGCCCTAAGCTTTGGATAGGAATGGAGAGACTGTGTTGAGAGCTGCCATATACACCCTGGGCTGCAAGGTGAACCAGGGCGAAAGTGCCGCCATGGAGGTGCTGCTGCGCCAGGCGGGCTATGAGATGGTGCGCCCGCAGGACGAGGCGGACGTGTATATTGTGAATAGCTGCACCGT
>CAYRFC010000101.1:0-9672 GCA_964423365.1 uncultured Oscillospiraceae bacterium | reverse complement strand
TCTGCCAGTTCCGCCACATCCGCAGGACAGCTATTAAAATATAGCAAATGCGGCGTGGTTTGTCAAGGCCGATTCAAAGATTTTCCTAAAGTTCCCTTGGATTACTTCGCGTTTGCCATGATGGCGTCGGCCTCCTGCTGCAGGCCGTTCACAAAGGTCTCGCTGGGCTCATACAGAATGATTTCGCCCCAGAAGGTCTCGTCGTCAAAGGTGGTGTATACCACAATGGGCACCACATAGGCCGCGTCCGGGTGCTCATCAATCGGCCAATAACCATCCACGGCGGGGCGGTGGGAGCTGTCTGGCGCCAGAATGGTGTCGTCCACCTTGTAGGTCCATGTGGTGCCGTTTGTGCCCGTCAGCGGGTTGCCGTCTTTGTCGTAGTAGAAGGCAATCACCTCAAAATAATCAATGGTTTTGCCGGAGGTATTGGTGGCCTCGAAGGAGAACACCGGTTCACCGTCAATCTCGTCTATCACACCCAGGCCGTTCCCGGCAATGGGCAGGGGGCTGGTGGCGGCATCATAGGGGCCAAGGTCACCATTCGCGTCATCCCCGGCTCCCTCGTCCGTGCCTCCCCCGTTCTCCAAAGCCGCTTGGTCCATACGGGTCTGATAATCATCGTACTCGGTTTCCACCTCATCCAGCAGGCTGGTGGCGCAAGACCCCAGGCCCACCACCGAGGAGCTCTCCAGATAACCCAGCCCATCGATAGCGTCCGTGTAGCGCGTCTCATCGTCCCTGTCCGCCAGATCATAGCTTTCACACACCATCACCAGAGAACTCACGTCGGCGTCCACCGTGAAGCTTGGGTTGCTGGCTTCGAAGGCATCGAGCTTGCTCTGGTAACCCGCCACCTCCGACATGCTGACGGAGCTCACAATATCGTTTACCAGACGCTCGTAGTCCTTTTTGGCCGAGTCGCCAAAGATGAGGAACAGACCCACCGCAATGAGCGCCAGCACGGCCACCACCACGCAAATGATGACAACCGGCAGGGCCGATTTCTTTTTGGGCGCATTGGCCGGGGGCATGCCATAGCCCCCATAGGGCGCAGGCTGCTGCGGCATACCGGGGTACCCGCCGGGCTGCTGGGGGGGCTGGCCGCCATATTGGGGCTGCCCGGGCTGGCCCACCTGGGTGGGCTGGGGGGCATAGCCGCCCTGCATCTGCTGCGGTGCCCCATAGGGCGGGCTTTGCTGGGGCATGCCCGGCTGCTGGGGCATGGTGGGCTGGGCGCCGTAGCCAGCCGAAACCGGAGGCTGCTGCCAGACCCCCGCATTGGGCGGGGCATAGCCCGCTTGTGGGGGCAGGTCCTGCGCAGCCTGCCCGGCAAACGGGGGCTGAGCCGGAAAACCAGCCGGCGCTGCCGGGGCTTCAAAGCCCTGGCCTGGCTGGGCTGCCCCATAGGCAGGGGGCGCCTCCACCACAGGGGCCACCGGGGCTGCCGGGGCGGGCGCGGGCTCATATGCAGGCATAGCCGCTTCAACCGGGGCTGCCTCGGGTTGCCCCAGCGCCTCTGCCACAGGCGGCACTGCCTCGGGCGCCGCCGCCGCTTCCAGCTTGGCGCCGCAATTCAGGCAAAATACGTCCTCAGGCTTTGCCACGGTTCCACAGGCCTCACAAATCTTGGCATTTGCATCCATGTCTTACTTTCCTCACTATCTCATGTTAAAACTCCATACTATTAGTTATCATACCCCATTTTACCTCTCTTGTCACTCATTTTATCAGAATTTGTTTGCGGCTGAACACCGTTTTCCAAACCCAAAATATCCGGTTTGGTCTACACCTTATTTTATGGTATACTAGATATCGGTTTTGGGGCGGCAGCCCCGCCCCAACATACAGGCAACAGGAGGACAGCCCGCCCCGTGCGGCTGAAACTGCGATGCGAATATTGGTTGTGAGCCAGCACTATTGGCCGGAAAATTTCCGCATTAGCGATATCTGCGAGGGCCTGGCCGCCCAGGGCACCGAGGTGGACGTGCTCTGCGGCCTGCCGAACTACCCGGCTGGGGAATGGTTTCGGGGCTACGGCTACTGGAAAAAGCGCAGGGAGAGCCACGCGGGGGTGCAGCTGTTTCGCGCGGGCGAAATACGGCGAAAAAACAACAGCTCTTTGCGCATCTTCCTCAATTACGTCTCCTTTCCCCTCACGGCCAGCCTGAACCTGCTGCGCTTGATAGGCCGGAAATACGACGCTGTTTTCTGCTATGAGACCAGCCCGGTGCTGATGATGCTGCCCGCCATTCTATACGCCAAGCTGGCCCGCAGGCCCCTGTGCACCTATGTGCTGGACCTCTGGCCCGAGAACCTCTATTCGGTGCTGCCGGTGCAAAGCCCCGCCCTGCGGGCCGTGGCGGAAAAGGTGTCCCACTGGTTTTACCGCCGCAGCACCCGGCTGATTGCCATGTCGCCCCCCTTGGCAGACAAGCTGCGGCAGATTGCCCCAGAGCGCGAAATAGTAACCATTCCGCAATACTGCGAGGATTTTTATGACCAGGATGCCGACGACCCCGCTTTGCGCGCGCGGTTTGCCGGCCGGTTCTGCCTGGTTTTTGCGGGCAATTTCAGCCCCGCGCAGAATTTGGATTTACTGGTGGACTGTGCCCGTGGCCTGCAAGCCGCCGGGCGGCAGGACATCCACTTTGTACTGGTGGGCGACGGCATGAGCCACGCCCAGCTGGCTGCGCAGGTGGAGGGCGCGGGCCTGGGCGGCTGGTTCAGCTTTGAGGGGCGGGTGCCCCCCGAGGAAATCCCCCCCTACCACAGCTTGGCGGGCTGCCTGTTTGCCGCCCTGGCCAAAAGCGATGACCTGGGCCTGACCGTGCCCGCCAAGATTGCCAGCTACATGGCCGCGGGGCGGCCCCTGCTCACCGCCATAGACGGCGAGGCCGCCCGGGTGGTGCGGGAGGCGGACTGCGGGCTGGCCTGCGGGGCCGGGGACGCAGAGGCCCTGCTGAGCAACCTGCTGCGCCTGGCCGGCATGGACGAGGCCGAGCGGCGGCGGCTGGGGGAAAATGCGCGGCGCTACTACCGCAGCCATTTCCGCCGCGAGGAGCTGCTGGGCCAGCTCTCGGCGGCCATTCTTGAGTGAACAAGCGAGGTATTGCATGAAGGTTTTGGTCATCATCCCCTGCTACAATGAAGAGGAAAACCTGGAGGCTGTGGTGAACTCTCTACAGGAGGCCGCCCCGGAGGTGGACTATCTGGTGGTGAACGACTGCTCCACCGATGCCTCCGAGGAGATATGCCGCAAAAACGGGTATTCCTACCTCTCCCTGCCGGTAAACCTGGGCATTGGGGGCGGGGTGCAGAGCGGTTACCTCTACGCCGCGCAAAACGGCTACGACATCACCGTGCAGATGGACGGCGACGGCCAGCACGACCCGGCCTACCTGCACGCGGTGGTGGCCCCGGTGGCCGCGGGCGAGCTGGACATGTGCATCGGCAGCCGCTTCATCAGCCGCGAGGGCTTCCAAACCAGCCTGATGCGGCGGCTGGGCATCCGTCTTCTCAGCGGCCTGGCCCACCTGCTCTGCGGCAAAAAGGTGCGGGATGTAACCAGCGGCTTCCGCGCCTGTGGAAAAGCGCTCACCGCCTATTACGCCGAGAATTATGCCCAGGATTACCCCGAGCCCGAAGCCATCATCTCGGCGGTGCTGGAGGGCTACCGGGTGGGGGAAATAGCCGTGGTGATGCGTGAGCGGCTGGGCGGCGTCTCCTCCATCAGCCCGCTGCGCTCGGCTTACTACATGGTCAAGGTAACCATAGCACTTCTGGTGTTTCGCATCACCATCCGGCGCAACAAGAAAGGCGGGGCCAAATGAACAGTTTTCTGGCGGGCGATATGGACGGCAACCTGCGGGTGCTGCTGCTGATTGGCAGCCTGTGCTATCTGGGCGTCATCCTGTTTATGCTGAAAAAAAAGCTCCTCACGGTGCGATATTCCATCATCTGGCTGCTCTCCGGCCTGGTGCTGCTGGTGTTTGCCGCCGCGCCCTATGTGGTGTATGTCATCGGCAACCTGCTGCACATTGAAATGCCCTCGAACCTTGTGTTCACCATGCTGTTCGCCTTTGTGCTCCTCCTCCTGCTCAGCCTTTCCAGCGCGGTGTCGGGCTTTGCCGAAAAAATCAAACGGCTGAGCCAGAAAACCGCCCTGCTGGAAAAGCGGGTGCGGGAGCTGGAGGCCGAAAAACAGCAAGACCAGCACAGCTTGGAGGAATAGGCCATGCGTTACGGGTTGATTGGAGAGCGGCTCTCCCACAGCTATTCCGCCCCCCTGCATCAAATATTGGGCAGCTGGCCCTATGAGCTTTGCCCGCTGGATAAAGAGGCCTTCCTCCGCTTTATGGAGGCGCGCGCCTTTGATGGTGTGAATGTCACCATACCCTACAAGCAGCAGGTGATACCCTTTTGCGATGCGCTGGACGAGACTGCCCGGGAGGTGGGCGCGGTAAACACCCTGGTGAACCGCGGGGGCAAACTACTGGGCTACAACACCGATGCGGCGGGCCTGCGTATGCTGGTGCAGCAGGTGCTGCCAAAGCCGGAGGGCAAAACCGCCCTGGTGCTGGGCAGCGGCGGCACCAGCCACACCGCCCGCTACGTGCTGCAAAAGCTGGGCCTTGCCAGGGTGCTGGTGACCAGCCGCCAGCCCGGCCCGGGCGCCGTAAGCTATGACGAAGCCCTGCAGCGGACGGATGTACAGCTTTTGGTGAACACCACCCCGGTGGGCATGTTCCCCGGCAACGGGCAATGCCCCCTTTCTCTGGAGGCCTTCCCCCGCCTGGAGGCCGTGGCCGACGCCATTTACAACCCCGCCCGCACCGCGCTGGTGCTGGCGGCCCAAAGGCGGGGCCTGCCCGCGGCGGGCGGCCTGCTGATGCTGGCCGAGCAGGCGCGCATCAGCTCGGGGCTTTTCACCGGGCAAGCCCCCCCCGAGGAGATGACCACCCGCCTGATAGCACAGCTGCAAACACAGCTCTACAACATTGTTCTCATCGGCATGCCGGGCTGCGGCAAAAGCAGCCTGGGCCGCCAGCTGGCCCGCCGCACCGGGCGGGAATTTGTGGATTTGGACGCCGTGGTGGCCCGGCAGCAGGGCCGCAGCCCCGAGGAGATTATCGAGCAGGAGGGCGAGGCCGCCTTCCGCCTGCTGGAAACCGAGGCGGCGCGCGAGGTGGGCAAGCAGAACCGGCAGGTGATTGCCACCGGCGGCGGGGCGGTGCTGCGGGAGGAAAACCTGGACGCGCTGCGGCAGAATGGTACAATTCTCTGGATAGACTGCCCGCCGGAGCGGCTCTCTACCAACAAGCACCGCCCGCTCTCCAAAACCCCCGAAGACCTGAAGCGGCTGGACGCCCAGCGCCGCCCCCTCTACGAAAGGGCTGCCGACGGCACCATTCAGTATCATCCGGATTTCAAAAAAAACCTGGCCCGGCTGCTGGCCGCGGCGCACGCCCAGCTGGAACAGCCGCTTTTTTGATAGCCAAAACATCCCACAAGGTGAGGTAGCTATGAACCCAGAACAAACGCCGAAAAACCCGGCCCCCGGCGCCCCAAGGCAGGACGGCCCGCTTGCCGAGAACCAACCGGCAGACCTGTGGCAGGCGGAACAAGAGCCCCAGGAGCGGGAATATACCGGCGAGCCGGAGATTTCCAAAACCCGAAAACGGGGAAGCATCGCCATCAATATTCTGCTTTGCGTCTGCATTTTGGGGCTGGCGGGCGCCATTTTGGGCTATTTTCTCTCCACCAAAGAATACCGGGTGGCCTCGCGGGAATACAAGGCCCTGGCCAACAGCTATGTGCAGCCGCAGGGGGAGGAAAAGGAAGGCCGGAAGCTGGTGGATTTTGCCGCCCTGCGCCGGGTAAACCCTGAATTTGTGGGCTGGCTGGACATCCCCGGCACCTCCCTCTCCTACCCCGTGGCCCAAAACCCGGACAACAACTATTATATCAGCCGCACCTTTGAGCAGACCTACAACCCCTCGGGCGCTGTTTTTCTGGACGCCGGCGCCCCCCCGGCCATGGACGGGGTGAACAGCCTGCTCTATGGCCACAACATGAAGGACGGCAGCATGTTTGCCACGGTGCAGAAATACTGCACCATGCCCTCCTTCCAGCAGCAGCACCCGAATATCTACTTTTATACGGAGGACGCCACGCTGGTGTATGAGGTGTTTGCCCTGCGGCAAACCACCATTGAGGACGGAGCCTACCAAACCCGCTTTGGCAGCGAAAACGCCGGCACCGCCTTTTTGCGGCAGATGAGCGAAACGCTTCTGCCAGACGACAAAATCCTCACCCTCTCCACCTGTGTGAACGACGGCGACCCCCAGACCCCCCACCGCTATATTGTGCAGGCGGTGCTGCGGGAAACGCTGCCTGCAGCCAAGGCCCTGCCCCTGCCCGGCAGCGGCACATAGGCCATTTCTCGGCTTCTCTGTTTTTTTCTATGTCGTTATTGCCCTGCGCGGCCTTTTCCCGTATAATAGGAAAGGTCTTTTTGCTTTTTGAGAGAGGGAGTGGACTGATGTCGTACGCATCGAAGCTGGATTTGATTCAAACCGAAAAAGCCATAAAATTTGTGAAGGATAACTTTGAGGCGGAGCTGGCGCGGGAGCTGGAACTCACCCGTGTTTCGGCCCCCTTGTTTGTACGGGAGGACAGCGGCCTGAACGACACCCTGAACGGTGTGGAGCGCAGCGTCTCGTTTGATATCAAGGAGACCGGGCAGGTGGCCGAGGTGGTGCACAGCCTGGCCAAATGGAAACGCCACGCCCTGGGGCGCTACCGCTTCCGCATCGGCACCGGCATCTACACCGATATGAATGCCATTCGCCGCGATGAGGTGTGCGACGCCATCCATTCCATCTATGTGGACCAGTGGGACTGGGAAAAGGTGATTTCCCGCAGCGACCGCAACCTCGCCTATCTGGAAAAAACCGTGCGTCAAATCTATTCGGTTATCTACAAAGTAAGCCGCATGGTGATGCAGAAATATCCGCAAATTAAGGTAGAACTGCCTGAGGACATCCATTTTGTGGGCACCCAGGAGCTGGAGGACCGCTGGCCCGAAAAGACCCCGAAAGAGCGGGAAAACGCCATTGCCAAGGAATATGGCGCCGTCTTCCTCATCGGCATAGGGGGAAAGCTGGCCTCCGGCCAGCCGCACGACGGCCGCGCGCCCGACTATGACGACTGGCAGCTCAACGGCGATATTCTCATCCACTACCCCCCCATCGGCGCGCTGGAACTCTCGTCCATGGGCATCCGGGTGGACGCCGACAGCCTGCGCGCCCAGCTGAAGGAAAAGGACAAGGAGGACCGCCTCTCCTTCCCCTTCCACAAGGCGCTTTTGGAGGATGAGCTGCCCTTCACCATAGGCGGGGGCATTGGGCAGAGCCGTCTGTGCATGTTCATGCTGGAAAAAGCCCACATCGGCGAGGTGCAGTCCTCCATCTGGCCCGAGAGCATGCTGCAGGAATGTGAGAAGAAAAACATCATCATTCTGTAAATCCGTCATTCATCTAACATAAGACAAAGGGAGTAAAACATGAGGTACACCGGCGTAACCGCAAGAGGCATCATTTCCCCCATCTTCAAAGAGGGAGACGACCTGGCGAAAAGCGTGTGCGACTGCGTTTTGGCAGCCGCAGAGCGCGAGGGATACCCCATCGAGGACGGCGACATCATCGGCATCACAGAATCGGTGGTGGCACGCACCCAGGGCAACTACGCCAGCTGCGGGCAGATTGCCAGTGATATCCGCCGGAAATTTGGCGGCGGCACCCTGGGCATCATCTTCCCCATCCTCAGCCGCAACCGCTTTTCCATACTGCTGAAGGCCATTGCTCAAGGCTGCGACAAGCTGGTGATTCAGCTCTCCTACCCCGGCGATGAGGTGGGCAACCAGCTGGTGACCTGGGAGCAGGTGGAGGAAAAGGACGTAGACCCCTACCGCGACAGCTTCACCGAGGAGGCCTTCCGCCGGGTATTTGGCAAGGAAACCCTGCACCCCTTCACCGGGGTGGACTATATCGAATTCTACAAGACCTTCGGCCCACACATTGAGGTGGTCTTCTCCAACGACCCGGCCTATATCCTGAACTACAGCAAAAATGTGCTGTGCTGCGATATCCACACCCGGGCGCGCAGCAAGCGCCTGCTGCTGAAAAAGGGCGCGGGCACCGTGCTGGGCCTGGACGAAATTTTAACCGAGAGCGTGGATGGCAGCGGCTTCAACCCGCAGTTTGGCCTGCTGGGCAGCAACATGGCCACCGCCGACAAGGTGAAGCTCTTCCCCCGGGACGGGCAAGCCGTGGTGGATGGCGTGCAGAAGCACCTGCTGGCGGCCACCGGCAAGCGGGTGGAGGTGCTGGTGTATGGCGACGGCTGCTTTAAGGACCCCGTGGGCGGCATCTGGGAGCTGGCCGACCCCGTGGTGTCTCCGGCACACACCAGCGGCCTTTCCGGCACGCCCAATGAGCTGAAGATGAAATATTTTGCCGACAACGAGCTGAGCGGCCTCTCCGGCGAGGAGCTGGGCCAGGCCATGCGGCAGAAGATTCGGGAAAAGGAGGGCAGCCTGGTGGGCAACATGGCCGCCCAGGGCACCACCCCCCGCCGCTATACCGATTTGATTGGCAGCCTTTGCGACCTGGTGAGCGGCAGCGGCGACCGCGGCACCCCTGTCATTCATATCAAGGGCTATTTTTCGAACTACGCCAGCGAATAAGGGGTAGCTGCCGCAGGGCAGGCGCCACCCCCACCCTGTCCCCGCGCACAGGCCGTTTTCAGCATCCTCTCCCCCGGCGGTTATTCTGCCGGGTTTTCCATTCACTGCCTTCTCATTTCGCGCATTTTTGCAGCCCTTATGTGCCAGTATAAATACGGCCATTCTATTAAGTTCCTGCGCTCTTGGCCGATATTACTCATATAGGGAATGGTATGTTCAGGCATCGAAAGGAGCAATACGATGAGTGTCCCTCTTGGAGGCATTGAAGCTTATTTAAACCAGTTACAGTACGGCAACGCCGGGCAGGCTGCAAGAAATTTGCACCAGCAGGGCCGCACAGAATCCGCCGCTGTAGAGGCCGCAGGCGGCGTATCCCCCAAAGCCGACAGAACCGACGGCTTCAGCCCCATTAAGGCCGGCGAGACTGCCACCACCAACCTGCGGCAGCGGGAGCCCATTGCCCAGGAGGAAACCCGCAGCGACCTGCTGGATTTAATTAAGGAGCGCCTGCAGCGCGGAGAGCACCTCTCGGACAGCGACATGCGCTACCTGCGCAACCACGACCCCGGCCTTTACCAAAAAGCCAAGCAGGTGAGCGATATCCGCCAGAAATTCAGCGAAATTCTGGCCCGCGCCCCCCGCGGCGAAGGCGGCAAAATTTACCGCGAGGTGCTGGCCCAGGCCCAAAAGGCGCAGGCCAGCGGCGATGCGGAGATAGGCCAGTTGCTGGCCAAGGCAGTGGAAAAAGAATTTGCCGACTTTAGGGGCGGCAAGGCGGAAAAAACGGGCAAATAGGCCTGCTTCTGCCCACAATTTACCCTTACCAGCAAAAACCTCCCACGGGCACAGCGCCTGTGGGAGGTTTTTCCGGCTACTATAAAAACCGCAGGCCCGAAGACCTGCGGTTTTTGTAGATGTATACT
>CAYRFC010000100.1:7695-9711 GCA_964423365.1 uncultured Oscillospiraceae bacterium | reverse complement strand
GGCGGCTGGCCAAAATGCGCGCCAGGGCCACCCGCTGCTGCTGCCCGCCCGAAAGCTGGGCCGGGTAACGCTGCGCCAGCCCCCCAAGGCGGAAATCATCCAGCAGCTTTTCGGCTTCGGCCTGTTTTTCCGCCCGGCTGCCCGCCAGGGCGCAGTGCAGGTTTTGGGCCACGGTCATGTGTGGGAAAAGGGCGTAGTTTTGAAACAAATAGCCGATGTGGCGCTGCTGGGGCTTTAGGTTGATGTGCTTTTTGCTGCTGAACAGAAGCCGCCCGTTCAGGGAGATTTCCCCGTCGTCGGGGGTCACCAGCCCGGCAATGCATTTCAGGGTCATGCTTTTGCCGCTGCCCGATGCGCCCAGTATGCCCAGCGGCGCGCCGCTGGAGGAGAAGGCCACATCCAGCGTGAAGCCCTTCCAGTGCTTGCGGAAATTGACCTCCAAACTCACCACTTACCCTCCTTTTGCAGGAAGGGGCGGCTTTTGGCCCCCAGCCAGTTCATGCCCACCACCGCCAAGAAGGAGATGCCCACCAAAATGAGCACATACTGCAGGGCGCTCTCCATGTTGCCGCCCGCCACCGCAGAGTAGACCGCCAGCGGCAGGGTGCGGGTTTGCCCGGCGATGTTTCCCGCTATCATGATGGTGGCCCCAAACTCGCCAAGGCCCCGCGCAAAGGCCAGAATGCCCCCCGAGGCCACCCCCGGCAGGGCCAGCGGAAAGGCCACACGCCAGAAGACCTTGTAATCCGGCATGCCCAGGCTGCGCCCGGCGGCCAGCAGGTCGGGGTCAATCTGCTCAAAGGCGCCGCGGGCGCTGCGGTACATCAGCGGGAAGGAGATGACCACGGCGGCCAGCACGGTGGCCCACCAGTTGAACACAAGCTGCACCCCCAGGGCGTGCAGCAAAAACTCGCCCACCGGGCGGCGCAGCCCGAAAATATAGAGAAGGAAAAAACCGGCCACGGTGGGGGGCAACACCAGCGGCAGGGTGAGAAGACCGTCCAGCACCGCCTTCAGCTTTTCCCGGCGCATGCCCGCCACCAGCCAGGCGGCCAGCAGCCCCAGAAAAAAGGTGAACACGATGGAGACACAGGCGGTTTTCAGCGATATCCAGATGGCGGAATAGTCCATGGCGCCCCCCTTGGCGTGAAAAATGGAACGGCTGTGCAAAACGGAGTGGCCGGGCGGCTACACGGCCGGGGTGAAGCCCTTCTCGGTGAAGATGGCCAGCGCCTCCTCGCTTTGCAAAAAGGCCAGGAACTTCTGGGCGGCCTCATATTTTTCGGCCTCTGGCAGTACACTGGTGGCCACGGGGTATAGCACGGGGCTTTGCAGAACGCCCTCCGGCGCGGTGGCCGCCACCTTCACCTTGTCGGGCATCTGGGCGGCGTCGGTGGCGTAGACGATGCCCGCCTCGGCGCTACCCTCGGCCACCCAGTTCAGCACCTGGGTCACGTCGGTGCCAAGGCTGAGCTTGGGCTGCACCGTGTCCCAGAGGTTCATGGCGTCCAGTATCTCTTTGGCATACTGGCCCGCCGGCACGCTCTCCGGGTCGCCCAGGGCGATGGTGGCCGCATTGGGCAGGTCGGCCAAAGAGGCGATGGGCAAGTCAGAGTCCGCCGGGACAATCAGCACAAGCTCATTTTCCAGCAGGGGCACCACACTGTCTTTGTTCATCAGGCCCTGCTCCACCAGGGCGTCCATCTGTTTCTGGGCGGCGCTCATGAAGATATCGGCGGCCAGGCCCTCCTCAATCTGGGTTTGCAGCTTGCCGCTGCTGGCGTAGGTGCCGGTGATGGTGATGCCGGGGTTTTGGCTCTCAAACAGGGGAATTAGCTCATTTGTGAAGGCATCCTCCAGGCTGGCGGCGGCTGCCAGGGTGAGGTGCTGCTCCCCGCTTGCGGGGGATGGGGCCGGGGCCGGCGCAGAGGTGCAGGCGGCCAGAAGAAGGCCGCAGAGTGTGAGTGAAGCGGATGCCAGAATGGATTTATGCATGGGGAACTCCTTGCGTTTGAT
>CAYRFC010000100.1:0-7595 GCA_964423365.1 uncultured Oscillospiraceae bacterium | reverse complement strand
TGCATTAGATTCCCGCGCCGAAGCCACAGTTTGGAAAGATGCAGGTGGAGCAGTTCAGGCAGAGGCCGCCATGGCCCAGCGCCGCCAGCTCCCCGGGGGTGACCGGCACATCGGCCATCACACGGGGCAGTATCAGGTCAAAAATGGTGCGTTTGGCGTACATTACACAGCCGGGCAGGCCCAAAATGGGCACCCTGTTTTCCCAGTAAGCCAGCATGAACATGGCCCCGGGCAGCACAGGCGCGCCATAAGACACCACCTGCGCCCCGGTGTTTTTGATGGCGAGAGGGGTTTTGTCGTCGGGGTCCACGCTCATGCCGCCGCTACACAGCACAAGCTCCGCCCCCTTCGCAATGAAGCCCAGAATGGCGGCCGTGACGGCAGCGGGGTCGTCATCCAGCACCGCATGGCCGATTTCCTCGGCCCCGAAGGGGGCGATTTTATCGCGCAGCACGGGGGTGAAGCGGTCTTGAATCAGCCCCTTATACACCTCGCTGCCGGTGGTGACGATGGCCACCTTTTTGGGCTTGTAGGGGTGCAGGGTGAGCAGGGGGCTGCTGCCCGCCAGTTCTACCGCCCTGTCCATCTTGCCTTGCTCTATGACCAGTGGGATGACGCGGGTGCCCGCCAGATGGTCGCCCCTGCACACCGGGCTGCCGCTGTGGCGGGTGGCAATCATCATCTCGCCCAGGCTGTTGATGGCGCGCAGCCGCTCGGTGTCTATCAGCAGCAGACCGTTGGTTTCGGCCAGCACGTCAATTTTGCCCTCCTTCACCTCGCTGGCGGCCATGTGCGGCCCGGCACAGATTTTGTAGAGGATTTCGGCGGCCTCATTTTCGTGCAGCATGCCGGCCTGCCGTTCCCACACGTACAGAGACTGCTTGCCCAGCTTCAGCAGCTCGGGGATATCCTCCTTGGTGACCACATGGCCCTTGGCGAAAGCCACACCCTTGGTTACCCCCCGTACAATGCGGGTGATATCGTGGCAGAGCACATGCCCTTCGGCATCTACGGTTTTAATCTGCTTCATCAAGAGCCTCCCCCAAACGCTACCGATATATTTTTTGATGAATATCGAACTTCCCCCTTATTATACACAGGGTATGCGGGTATTGCAAGAGGTGGGCGGATGCCGGGAGAGGGCCCTTGAGGCGGGGGGTGCTGGTGTACAAATGCTTTGAGATGGTGTACAATGCAGGGTAAGCAAACCGAGAAAGCGGGGTGGCAGGCCATATGGTGAAGCTGATGCGCTGCCCCTTTTGTGGCTGCCTGGCCGGCTATTCCCGGGTGCCACAGCAGGGCTTTTCCCTGCTGTGCCGGTGCTGCGGCGCCATTGCCATGCACGAGGAGGCCCGGGAACGGGACGCCCTGGGGCTGGCCTGGAACCGGCGCGCCCACCCGGCTGTGGGGGCAGGCCCCCTGGCCCCCTGCCCTTTCTGCGGCGGGCAGGTGCCCCCTTCTGCCGCGGGGGCTGGCGGCATCATTCGCTGCCCAAGCTGCGGCATGATGATAGCGTTTGCGGGCAGTGCCTCCGCCGCCGAAAGCAGGGTGCTGTGGAACCGGCGGAGCGGCGTATAAACAAAAAAGAGAGACGGGAGGCGTTTTTTTATGGAACAACAGACAATAGAGATGGCCCGGCAATACAATGAGCAGTTTGCCGCCAGGGCGGCCGAGGCGGCCCTGGCCGTGATTGAGGAGCGGGTGGCGAAGGAGAAGGCGCAGGGAGATTTGAACTGCGAGGTGTACTACAGCATCCAAAACCCCTTTGCCGCTGGGAGCGCCGAGCATGCCTATGCCGAGGAGCTGCTGGGCAAAGGCTCTGGGCGGAACCCGGCCTATATAGACCTGTTTGACAAGCTGCGTACCCGCCTGAAAGAGGCGCTGGACAGCCGCGGCGTGCATGCCTTTTTGATGCTGAACTGCCGCTTTGACCCGCAGTTTGAGGACAATTTCCTGCTGTATGCCCTGGTGAGCTGGGGAGGCTGAAAAGCACTGGAGGGCGCCCGAAAGAAAATTTTGTATTTCCCGCTGCCGCCCCGGAGCTAGGGGTCTGTTCAGTGCCGGCCTCGCTACGCGGAGAAGACGCGGCAGCCTTTGTATAAATGGAGTAAACCATGGCGATATCGAGAAGACGGCAGACTGGCCGGGTGGTGATGCGGCTTGCATTCACCCTGTTTTTACTGTTTACCATTGTTTTTATATTTTATCAATCCAGCCGGATGGGGGCGGTGTCCAGCGGGCTGAGCCTGCGGGTGACCCAGAAGCTGAACGAGCTTTTAGCGAGTGCCGGGGCGGGCTTTCAGCTCAGCCATTTTCAGGTGCGGAAGCTGGCCCACTTTGGCGAGTATACCATGCTGGGCTTTTGGGCGATGCTGACCCTGCGGGTGTACACCGGCCGGGTGCTGGCCTTCATCTCCTGGCCCCTGCTTTTTGGCCTGGGGCTGGCGGTGGCAGACGAGTTTTTGCAGCAGTATGTGGGGGGGAGAACCAGCGCGGTGACCGATGTGGTGATTGACTTTGGCGGGGTGGTGCTGGGCATTCTGGCGGCCCTGTTTCTCATTCTGCTGGTAACGGCCATTGCACAGGGCTTTTCCCGGGGCAAAGAGGACGGCCCGGCGCCGGGCCAAACAAAAAAGGAGGCGGATTGGGAATGGTGAGAAAACCGGCACAGCAGCCTGTGAAGCAGCGGGCCAACATGTATGAGGGCAGCGGAGAGGTGCAGCTGCAAAGCCTGCTGCTGGGCGAGGAAGAGATGAACGGGAAGGGCCGCCTGTTTACCAAAATCACCCTGCCGGTGGGGGCTTCGATTGGCCGCCATGTGCATGAGGGGGAATGTGAGACCTTTTACATCACCCGCGGGCAGGGGGAGTTTGATGACAACGGCAGCCCGGTGGCGTTTACCGCCGGGGACGTGCTGCACACCGTGAGCGGGGAGAGCCACGGGCTGAAAAACACCGGGAGCGAGCCGCTGGAGCTGGTGGCCATGATTTTGTATGCATAGCGCCGGGCTGCGGCATGTGTTCATCATCAACCCGGTTTCGGGGCAGCAGGACGCGGAAAAGACCATGCTGCCGCTGATTAAGAGTGCGGCGGCGGAGCTGGGAGTGGAGCCGGAGATTGAGGTGACCCGCGCGCCCCGCCACGCCACCGAGCTGGCCGACGGCCACGCCGCCAAGGGCGGCCCGGTGCGGCTGTATGCGGTGGGCGGCGACGGCACCCTGAACGAGGTGCTGGCGGGGGCCTATCTGTTTGAAAATGCAGAGGTGGCCTCGGTGCCCTGTGGCAGCGGGAACGACTTTGTGCGCAGCTTTGGCAGGCCGGAGGACTTTTTGTGCCTGCCCGCCCTCATGCAGGGCGAGGCGGTGCGCGTTGACCTGATGCAGGTGGATGGGGGTATCTGCGCGGGCATCACCTCCACCGGGCTGGACGCGGAGGTGGCCTACAATATTCCGAAATACAGACGCCTGCCTCTGCTGGGCGGCACCATGGCCTACAATATCTCGGTGCTGGAGCGGGTGCTGCACCGCCTGGGAAAACGGCTGCGCATCACCCTGGACGGCAAGACCGCCGAGGGGGAGTACACCATTGTGGCGGTGTGCAACGGGAAAACCTATGGCGGGGGCTACCTGGCCGCGCCCATGGCCAGCCTGCAGGATGGCCTGCTGGACGTGATTTTGGTGAAGCGGATAGGCCGGGCCAGAGTGGCGCAGATTATTGGAAAGTACAAAAAAGGGGAGCACTATGCAGAGGGGGATATTGTGCCCGCCATGCGGGATGTGATGCAGCATTGCCGCGTGCGGGAGCTGAGCGTGGTGCCGGTGGGCACCGAGCCGTTTATTCTGAATGTGGATGGGGAATGCGGCCCCGCACCCCGGCTGTATGCCAAGGTGATGCCGCAGGCAGCGCGCTTTGTGTTGCCGCAGGGCATGCGTTTTTACAGCAAATCAACAAACTGTAGTGCATAAATACGGGAAAAATCAGGTGCTGCATAACAGTTTCTAGCAAAAGCTTGCTGCGCAAGCTTTTGAGAAACTGTTATGGCAGGCGGCGGTTCCGAATGTGCAGTGCGTTTGAAAAAGGGTGCGGAAGCCTGCTTTCTGCCCCTTTTTTTGATGCTTAAAAAATGGCGATAAAAAGTGACAATTTCAAAGATATAAAGTTTTGCCATTTTTTTTTGCTTTCCCTCTTGATTTTTTGGGGAGGAGAGGCTAAAATAGTGCTTAGCACTTAGTTGCAAAGAGTGCTAAAAAGCATTCACAAAAAGACCCATCCAATAGTATATGGAAAAAGGAGAGCGACGAAGATGAAACTGAAACCATTGGCCGACCGTGTTGTCATCAAGGCTGTGGAAGCTGAGGAAACCACCGCCGCGGGCATCATCCTGCCCGGAAACGCCAAAGAAAAACCCCAGATTGCCGAAGTGGTGGCCGTGGGCCCCGGCGGCGTTGTGGACGGCAAAGAAGTGAAGATGGAGCTGAAAAAGGGCGACAAGGTGATTGCCAGCAAGTATGCCGGCAGTGAGGTGAAGGTGGAGGACGAGGAATATACCATCCTTCGCCAGAGCGATATTTTGGCCAAGGTGGAGTAGTTTTCTGCCAGGTTTACGGGCCAGAGAGGCCCGTGTGGGGCAGGGCTGTGAGTGGCCGTTCTGATGCCTCCTCTCGTTCTGATGCCCCCTCTAATGAAATATTAATAAATAACATAACTGAACAGGAGAGATGTAAGCTATGGCTAAACAACTGCTGTACGGCGAGGACGCCCGCAAGGCCCTGAGCGCCGGCATTGACAAACTGGCGGATACCGTGAAGATTACCCTGGGGCCCAAGGGCCGCAATGTGGTGCTGGGCAAGAAATATGGTGCGCCCGCCATTACCAACGACGGTGTGACCATTGCCAAAGAGATTGAAGTGAAGGACGCTTTTGAGAATATGGGCGCCCAGCTGGTGCGCGAGGTAGCCACCAAAACCAACGATATCGCGGGCGACGGCACCACCACCGCCACCGTGCTGGCCCAGGCCATGGTGCGCGAGGGCATGAAAAATATTGCCGCCGGTGCCAACCCCATGGACGTGAAGCGCGGGATTCAGAAGGCCGTGAATGTGGCGCTGGACGAACTGAAAAAGAACAGCCAGAAGGTGAAGGGCAGTGCCGACATCGCCCGCGTGGGCACTGTGTCTGCCGACGACGAGACCATTGGCTCGCTGATTGCCGAGGCCATGGAGAAGGTGAGCGCCGACGGCGTTATCACCATTGAGGAGAGCAAAACTGCCGAGACCTTTACCGAGGTGGTGGAGGGCATGCAGTTCGACCGCGGCTACATCACCCCCTACATGGTGACCGATACCGAGAAGATGGAGGCCGTGCTGGACGACGCCATCATCCTCATCACCGACAAGAAGCTGGCCTCCATTCAGGACCTGCTGCCCCTGCTGGAGCAGGTGGTGCAGGCGGGCAAGAAGCTGCTCATCATCGCCGAGGACATTGAGGGCGAGGCCCTGTCTACCCTGATTGTGAACCGCCTGCGCGGCACCTTTACCTGTGTGGCCGTGAAGGCCCCCGGCTTTGGCGACCGCCGCAAGGAGATGCTGCAGGATATCGCCGTGCTGACCGGCGGTACCGTTATCACCGAGGAGCTGGGCTACGACCTGAAGGAAGCCACCATGGACATGCTGGGCCGCGCCCGCCAGGTGAAGGTGACCAAAGAGAACACCATCATTGTGGACGGCGCCGGCGACAAGAAGAAAATTGACAGCCGTGTGAACCAGATTCGCGCGGAGATTGAGAACTCCACCAGCGACTTTGACCGTGAGAAGCTGCAGGAGCGCCTGGCCAAGCTGGCCGGTGGCGTGGCGGTTATCCGTGTGGGCGCTGCCACCGAGGTGGAGATGAAAGAGAAGAAGATGCGCATTGAGGACGCTTTGAACGCCACCAAAGCGGCCGTGGAAGAGGGTATTGTGGCCGGCGGCGGCGTGGCCCCGCTGGAGGTGATGCCCGCCATTGAGAAGCTGATTGAGAAGCTGGAGGGTGACCAGAAGACCGGCGCCAAGCTGGTGCTGCGCGCCATGGAATCTCCCCTGCGCCAGATTGCCGACAACGCCGGCCTGGAGGGCAGTGTCATCATCGACAAGATTCGTTCTGCCAAGAAGAAGAACTACGGCTTCAACGCCCACAGCGAAGAGTATGGCGATATGATTAAAATGGGGATTGTGGACCCCACCAAGGTGACCCGCTCTGCTTTGGAGAACGCCGCCTCTGTGGCTGCTATGGTGATTACCACCGAGAGCCTGGTGGCCGATGAGCCCGAACCGCCCGCACCCCCGGCTATGCCCGGCGGTGGCATGGACGGCATGTACTAAGCCGCAAAGCCTACAGAAGAACAGACAGGGCCCTCGCAGGGGCCCTGTCTGTTTCTGTTTGCCCAAAAAGTGGAACACTTCTTTGGCAAACGGAAGCAAGCCTTTTGGCAGGGCTTTTATCTGCCAAGAGCCTTGTCCCGTTATCGCCAAAGGGCGGGATGAGGGGAATGGGGGAGAGAGCCGCAGCCCTCTCTCTGGGGCCCGTCCCTGCCCAAGGGACTTCTATGCACCAAAAGCTTCGGCCTTCTGCCTCCTGCTATAAAGTAATATATAATATATACTATATTAGGGGAAGGAGGGATGTGGTGTGGCGGGTGCCCCGTTTGGGGATATGGAAGGAGAGAGGACCAAGCGGCCGCTTGCAGGGGAACGGCGGGGACTGCCAGGCGGCAGCCGGGAGCCAAAGAAGGGAAGAGCAGGGTAAAGGGAAAGCGAAGTCTTGCAAAAAGAAAAGAAAGATTTTTGGAAAGTTTTTGAAGAAAAACGGGGCAGAAAGCGGCGAGAATGCCACAAATCTATCGATTAAACGAATAAAATAAGGGTGCAAAAAAGAGTGAAAAAAGTTTGAAATTAGGGGTTGACACTTGGGGTACCGCATGATATTATATATGAGCGCCCCGAGGGAACGGGCCACACGGAAAGCCAAGCAGACCGGAGTGGTGAGTGCCAAGGAGCGGCCTGGACCTTGAAAATTAAACAATATTGAGAAAACAAAAAGGACCCTTAGCGGGCACATGAAAATGTGTCCTGATGGTCGAAAGACCATCGAACAATTCCTTTTTTAACAGTAATTTTTGACGCATAGCGTAAGAATGATGTTGAGGAAACAAACACTAGTGTACAGTGTGATTTGACTATGATATCTAGTATATCATATTTAAATACCATTAGCTAAAGAGTTTGATCCTGGCTCAGGACGAACGCTGGCGGCGCGCCTAACACATGCAAGTCGAACGGAGCGCACTGTGTGAAGCCCTTCGGGGTGGAACTTTGTGTTGCTTAGTGGCGAACGGGTGAGTAACACGTGAGTAACCTACCTTCAAGTGGGGGACAACATTTGGAAACGAATGCTAATACCGCATAAGACCACAGCACCGCATGGTGCAGCGGCCAAAGGAGCAATTCGCTGGAAGATGGACTCGCGTCCAATTAGATAGTTGGTGAGGTAATGGCTCACCAAGTCTACGATTGGTAGCCGGACTGAGAGGTTGAACGGCCACATTGGGACTGAGACACGGC
>CAYRFC010000099.1:0-9899 GCA_964423365.1 uncultured Oscillospiraceae bacterium | reverse complement strand
TTATACCACATCCCTTTGCCGCAGGCAAATAAAAGGGAAGTGCCGCTTTTGGCGCGTTTTTGTTTGCCAAAGCTGTGTTCAGTTGGTTTCCTGTGGAGGGGGCTTACTTTCAACATCATCCAGAGAAAATGGCTCCTTGGCATTCATCGCCATCTCTTCGGTTTCGCGCTGTGCATTTTCTAAAATGCCCATGGCTTTGAGCTGGGCGCGCAGCAGATGATAATACATGGATTTGTAGTCCGGCATGAAATCACCTCTTACATATAGCATAGCGCATTATGAGCCAAAACGCAATGGCTCATAACGAGCCATTTATACTGGTGTTGAGGTGACACAGCATGGAGTACCCCCGCATCAAAGAACTGAGGGTGGACAGCGACAAAACACAAAAAGAGGTGGCCGACTATTTGAACATAGCCCAGCGCACCTATTCAGGCTATGAAAATGGAACACGAAATATCCCGGTACAAGTGGTGGTGAAACTGGCAAAATACTACAACAAAACAACCGATTATCTTCTGAATCTGGCAGACTGAGAATGACAGAAGCTGTAAAAAATTGCATTTTTGCCACTTTGTGGTATAATAACAAATAAGAGGCACCACCGACAGGCGGTCCCCCCCATAAGGATATGACTAAAAGGAATAGCCGCTCACTTTCTGAGGGTGGGGCGGCTATTTCCTTTTGTTACGATGGTTGCCGTTTCCTTTCACAGAAACGAGCAATAACAGTAGTAGCGTTAAGATAACTACATATGCCGTTATATCCATCGGCAACACCCCCTCTCCGGGGGCCAGGATTGACTGCCTGCCGCTTGCCGTGGTGCCTCAGGTGCAGCATAGCATAGATACGAGTTTTTGTATATATAAATTGTCGAAATTTGTAAATGCCGCAAAGTTGTATTTGCGGCATTTGCGTTTTTCGTGCCCCTTTTTTCAAAAAGGGGCGGTCTTTGCCTTTTGGCAATCAGAAGGCGGTTTCGCCCCCTTCCAGCAGGGCCTCAAAGCGGGCGGCCACGCCCTGCCAGGAGTGGGCGGCAATGCCCCGGGCCGCCGCGGGGGGGAAGGCCTCGCCACGCAGGATGCGCCCGGCCTGCCGCAGCATTCCCTCGGCCAGGGCCGCCTCGTAAGCGGGCAGGTCTTCGGGCAGGGGGGTGTCGGGGCCGTGCAGGCGCGGCAGGGGAATATACTCCACCGCGCCGCTCTGGTTGATTTCCTCCCCCAGGGCCTCGGCCAAATCTCCGGCGGTGCTCACCACACAGCGCAGGCCGCAGGCCAGCGCCTCCACCGCAGAGAGGGCCAGCCCCTCGTAAAAAGAGGGCAAAACAAAGATATCGGCGGCGCGCAGCAGCCCGGCCAGCTCCGCCTGGGGAACGGCGGGGCGGATGTGGATGGCGGGGGAGCTTCCCGCAAGGCGGGCCAGCTCGGCCCGGTGCTGCGGCGTGCCATTGCCCACCAGATGCAGCCGCAGGCCGGGCAGCCGCGCCTGAGCGGCCTGGAAGGCACGCACCAGAGAAAACACCCCCTTGGAGGGGGAGAGCTTCCCCGCAAAGAGCATGTCGATGCCGTCCTTCGGGGCCTTGGGCGCGGGGGCGGGGTAAAACAGGCCTTCGTCAAAGCCGCCGCCCACCACGGCCATAGCCTCCGGCGGCAGGCCAAAGGCGGCGGTGATGAGCGGGGCCTGCCGCGGGCTGAGGATGGCGACGGCGCTGAGGCGGGCGAGGCCGGGGCGGCAGGCGGCCCCGGCGGCGGGGCAGAGCTGGGCCTGGCGCAGGTCGGTATTGTGGCAAACGCCCACCCGGCGGCTGCCGGTGAAGACCTCCGCGCCCAGGGCGCTCAGCATCCACAGGTGGTGCAGCACCACGGCGTCGGGTGGGTGCTGGGTTTGCTCGGCTTCTAAGCGGCGCAAAAAAGCCCCCCGCCAGGCGGCCAGCATGGCCGCGTCCATCTGTGCATAAACGGTGCTGGGGTAGGGCATTTCGTCGCTCATTCCCGGCACGGGAAAGGGCAGCTCATCGCTTTGAAATTCCACCGCCCGGCACTGGCCGGGGGGCAGCAGGCAAAAGCCGTCCTCGCCCTGAAAGGCGTATACCGCCCGTTGCTGGTGGCCCCGCTGGGCCAGCCGGGAGAGGAGGTTGCAAAAATAGACCCCGCTGCCGGTTCCGGCCGGAATTTGCGCCAGCACATGCAAAATTTTCACCCATATTCCCCCCGCAAGGTGCATTTGTACCAGTATACCATAGGAAACAGGCCTTTTCCCATTTTCACTATCACACTTCTTTCACAAGTTGCCACCATTTCTTTCACAAGCAGGCGGTACACTAAGTTTATAGAAAAAACGGCAGAGGCTTGCCGTGCCGGTCTTTCGCCGCCTTATACGAATTACAATATGTGAAAAAAGTACGGCATCGGAAGGATGCCCCCCTGAATTGGAGGAAAACCCTATGTCTTATTATGATGAGAAAAATACCGGGGGCTACCGGCCCCAGAGCACAGCCCCCCAAAGCCCACCGCCCCGCCCCGGCGTTCAGCCGGGCGCACAGCCCCAGGCCCCCTACCCCTACCAGGCCCAGCAGCCGGGGTACCACACCCAGCCGGGCTACCAGGCACACTACCAAACCCCGCATTCCCTGCGGTATGACCCCGCCCCCACCCCGCCCCCGAAGAAAAACCGCACCGGGGCCAAGATTCTGGGCGGCACCGCTCTGGTGCTGGCCTGTGCGCTGGCCGGCTTTGGCGGCAGCGCGGCCGCCATGTACTATGTGGGCGGCGGCGAGAGCCGCCCGGTTATCTACCGCAGCGCCGGAGAGGGCGGCAGCGCCTCCGGTGTGGCCACCGGGGCCGACAAAACCATATCCGACATTGCGCAGAGCAGCGCCCAGTCTGTGGTGGCCATAGACACCGAGGTGACCATGAACACCATGTTTGGCGGCGCCCAAACCGCCCAGGGTGCAGGCAGCGGCGTGGTGATTAGCGCGGATGGCACCATCCTCACCAACCACCATGTTATCGACGGCGCCGAGAGCATCAAGGTGACCCTGCCCGACGGCAACCAGTATGACGCAAGGCTGGTGGGCTCGGATTCAGCCACCGACGTGGCGGTTTTGAAAATTGAGGCAAGCGGCCTGGTTCCCGCTGTATTGGCCGATTCCGACGGCATCCAGGTGGGCGATTTCTGCATCGCCATCGGCAACCCCACCGGCACCCTCAGCGGCACCGTCACCGACGGCATTGTCTCCGCGCTGAATCGTGAAATCAACATCCAGGGCACCCCCATGAGCCTCTTGCAGATGAGCGCCCCGGTGAGCCCCGGCAACAGCGGCGGCGGCCTGTTCAACGCAAACGGCGAGCTGATGGGCCTTGTGAATGCCAAGAGCGGGGCCTCCGGCTCCGAGGGCCTTGGGTTTGCCATTCCCATCAACACCGCCATGCAGGTGGCAGAGGAAATTCTGGCACACGGCTACGTAACCGGGCGGCCCATGCTGGGCGTGGGCGTGCGGGAATTTGCCACCGCAGAGGAGGCCGCCCTGGCCGGGGTGGGCGAGCCCGGGCTGTACGTGCTGAACGTGACCCCCGGCAGCGGGGCCGAGCAGGCCGGCCTGCAGGTGGGCGACCGCATTGTGCGCTTTGCCGATGCCGAGATAAGCACCCACGCCGAGCTGAGCCAGGCCCTGGGGGCCCACAGCCCCGGCGACGAGGTGAGCGTGGGCATAGTGCGCGGCGGCCAGCAGCTGGAGCTGAAGGTCACCCTGCAAGAAAAAACCCCCGAACAACAAAAATAGCCTTTCTCCTTTTTCATAGTATTGGTATAAGCAGGATGCCCGCCGGGATACCCCCGGCGGGCGTTTTGCGTGGCCTTGGCGCCTGCTGCATGCGGCATGGTATCTCCCGGCGGCAAAATATCTGTTGTAGGAAGGTTAAGTTTGGAAATCTATTGCCGACATAATGGATAGACTGCAAGCCATGCAGGGCTTTGCGGTGAAGAAGAAACAGGGAAGCACAGAGGAATAGGGAGGCAGAAAGGCATGAAAATTACGGGTAACCCTATATGGATGCAGAATGGGGCACAAAACGCGGCACAGCAGAACAAAAATGCGCGTATAAACCCCCTGCTTGCAAAAGCGGTAAAGGCCATGGGGCCAAAGGCCGAGACAAAGAAGCCCGACGCGGTTTCTCAAGAGATGAGGGCCAAGCTGCTTCGTCTGGAAAAGGACGCAGAAGTAGACCCAAAAGACAAAGCGCTTCGGCAGGCCATGGAAGAATTGACGCGCCTGGATGAACAATTCTATGGAGAGATGGGCTTGCAGAAGGCCCAGTTGACCGGCCTGTTTATACAGCAGGAAGCCTATACCGGCATTGTGAACGGTACCGCCGATTATGACATGGCCTTGCGCAGCACCTATATCAGCCCGGAGGACAAGGAAAGAATTGGGATGGTTGATTTTGACACCTACCTGGAAGCCAATGGCTACCAAAGGGAGAAAAAGGGAGATTTTACAGCCGCCGATTTTAGCAATATGGCGGTGGTACAAGATTCGCGTGGTGTAGACATCTATATGTCCGCCGACAAAGTACCGCTCTATGAGCAATGGCAGGCAGACAAGGTGGAAAAGCTGAAGCAGTATGCGGCGGAGCAGCTGCCTCAAATACAAGCGCGTATAGAGGCCGCTCCGGGGCGTATGGCAGCAATATTTGCAAGCTATACGCTCAAAAGAGCAGAAATTTTGGACAGAATATCCAAGGATTTCGGCATGGATATGACGGAATATATAAGCCGCGGCGAAAAAGTGGATGCGCTGATGGGGAAAATGAGCGCAGCCGACCCCGCCGAAGGAAAAAAACTGCTGGATTTGCTGAACCAGATATTGGCAGAGCAGCAGGACAAGGTGCTGGATATGGGCGGCACGGCCAACGATGTGTTCGACGGCACCCTTAAGGGAACACCGAGATATCCGTCTTTCCAGATTTTGGACACATATGCTTAGAGGCTGTTGACACCCTTTAGCGCAGGGGTATCCCGGCACTTCCTACAGCCCTAGCGCCCCGGTTCCCTTTTTGGCTTACCGGGGTTTTGTGGTGGAGAAACGGCAAAACCGAAAAACGAGCCATACCGAAGCGGTGGCCGCAGGGCAGACAGGCAAAAGAGCCTGCCTGCCCTGCGGCCGCTTCTTCCGTCTCCCCCTTTTTTTCTCTATTTTCATGTTTCCCTTTGACAGCGGCCTTCGTTGTTTGTACAATAAAAGAAAACCAAAAAAGCAAACAAAAGCAAAAACACAAAGGAGGGCTGGCATGAACACCATAGACGGCTACACCCCCTTGGTTCCCCTGCTGCCATTCCCGGTGGAGGCGCTGTTCTCGGTGCACTATTTCGAGTATGCCAGCACCTTTTTGTTCCCGGGGGAAACCCACGATTTTTGGGAATTTTTGTATGTGGACAAGGGCGAGGTGGACACCGAGGTGGGCGGGCAGCTTTTCCAGCTGGCGCGGGGGGAGATTCTGTTCATTCCGCCGGGCCAGCACCACGATGTGCGCGCCAACGGGCGGGTGGCCCCCAACCTGGTGGTGGCCAGCTTTGCCTGCCAAAGCCCGGAAATGGCCTGGTTTGCGGGGCAGGTGCTGCCCTGCAGCAACGAGGAGCAGCTGCTGATGGCCC
Source organism: uncultured Oscillospiraceae bacterium (assembly GCA_964423365.1). Classification (GTDB taxonomy): domain Bacteria; phylum Bacillota; class Clostridia; order Oscillospirales; family Ruminococcaceae; genus JAAYCI01. The sequence goes on along the minus strand of CAYRFC010000099.1, from coordinate 4,247 downwards.
GCATCATAGACGAGGCCGCCGAGGCCTTTTGCTCCCCCTTGGGCGACCCCTTCCTCACCGCGCTGGGGCGGCGGGAGGGCAGCACCTTGGGCAGCGAGCAGCTCATTCGCAACTATCTGGAAATTCTGCTCATCCAGCTTTACCGCGGCGGGCAGGCCGCACAGGCCCCCGTGCTGCACAGCCACCCGCGCGAGGTGGAGCGGCAGGAGCTGCTGGATGAGATTCTGCACTACTTCGACACCCACGCCGACAAACGCCTGAGCCTGCAGCAGATTTGCCAGGACAACCTGGTGGGCCGCAGCCAGATTCAAAAGCTGTTCCGCGAGAAAACCGGCTGCGGGGTGATGGAATATTTTGGGCGGATGAAGGTGGAGGCCGCCCGGCGGATGATACGCGAGGGGCGGAGCAACTTCACCGAGATAGCCCAGACCCTCGGCTATACCTCCATCCACTATTTTTCCCGCCATTTTAAAAAGATTTCCGGCATGACCCCCAGCGAGTATGCCTCCAGTGTGCAGGCCTTGCGGGCCCAAGAAAAGCAAGACGGCAGATAAATTTTATTGTGCTCCTATTCTGCTCATTCAGGGTACAAGGGCAAGCTAGAAAATATACACCCCTCACGCATTGAGAAAGGAAATGGTAGTATGAGTATTTTGGTAAGCGGCGGCGCAGGCTACATCGGCAGCCACACCTGTGTGGAGCTGCTGAACGCAGGCTATGAGGTGATTGTGGCCGACAACCTGGTGAACTCCAGCGAGGAGGCCCTGCGGCGGGTGGAGAAGATTTGCGGCAAGGCCCCAAAGTTTGTGAACATCGACCTGACCGACAAGGCCAAAACCAAGGCGCTGTTTGCCCAAAACCCCGGCATTGAGGCGGTGATTCACTTTGCGGCGCTGAAGGCCGTGGGCGAGAGCGTGGAAAAGCCGCTGGAATATTACGCAAACAACATGGAGTGCACCCTCTCTGTGCTGCAGGCCATGCGGGCCAGTGGGGTGAACCGGTTTGTCTTCTCCTCCTCGGCCACGGTGTATGGCGGCGACAACCCCGTGCCCATGCGCGAGGACATGCCCACCTCCGCCACCAACCCCTACGGCTACACCAAGCTCTTTGCAGAGCGCATCCTCATGGACGTCTGCGCGGCAAACCCCTCCTTCCGGGTGGCCCTGCTGCGGTATTTTAACCCCATTGGCGCACACCCCAGCGGCCTGATTGGCGAGGACCCGCAGGGCATTCCGAACAACCTGGTGCCCTATATTGCGCGGGTGGCCACCGGGGAATACCCCAGCGTGCGGGTGTTTGGCAACGACTACCCCACCCCCGACGGCACCGGCGTGCGGGATTATATCCACGTGGTGGACCTGGCAAAGGGCCATGTGGCCGCACTGGGCAAGCTGGAGAAGGACGACGGCCTGTTTGTGTGCAACCTGGGCACCGGGGTGGGCTACAGCGTGCTGGAGGTGATTGCCGCCTATGGCAAGGCCGCAGGCAAGGAGCTGGCCTATGAGATATGCCCCCGCCGCGCGGGCGACATAGCCGAGGTGTATGCCGACGCCAGCCGCGCCAAGGCCGAGCTGGGCTGGGAGACCAGCCTGGGCCTGGCCGAGATGTGCCGCGATAGCTGGAGGTGGCAGAGCCAGAACCCCAAGGGCTACCATGAGTAAAGCCGGGGGGCGGCTGCGGGCCTTTCCCAGGGAGCTGCGCTGGCACTGGCTGGCCGCCGGGCTGCTGGCCCTGGCCGCGTTTTTGCTGTTCATGCACTACGATTTGCGGGAGACCTCGGCCCACTCGGCCCTGTTTTTAGAGAGTATTTTTAAGGGCGAGCCCCGCAGCTTCTACGGCCTGGTGGCCGGGCGGCAGAACCCCTACGACTATGTGAACAACGCAAACTACAACCCCGCCATGTACAGCGTGTTTGCCCTGGCGGAGCTGCCGGTCTATCTGGTGTACCGCGCCCTGGGCAGCCTGCCGCCGCAGGCCCTGCTGGGCTTTGTGGCTAAGGCCGTGTGTGCCGCCTTTTACGCGGGCTGTGTGATGCTGATGCCGGTGCTTGCGCGGCAGGCGGGCCTTTCGCAGAAGGACGCAGGCTACGCCGCGCTGCTGTTTGCCCTGTGGCCCCCGGCCTTTTTCTCCACCTTCGTCATGGGCCAGTACGACGTCATCTGCCTGTTTTTGATGCTGGCGGGTTTTCTGTGCTGGACGCAGGGCTGGATGCTGCCCTTTGCCTTTTTCTTCGGCGCGGCCTTTGCGGCCAAGAGCTTCCCGGCCCTGCTCTTTTTGCCCCTGCTGCTGCTGCGGGAGAAGCGCCCCACCCGGCTGCTGCTGTACGGCGTGGTGTCCCTGTGGCTTTTGCTGCCCACCGGGCTGCTGTACCGGGGGCTCACGTTGGGCGCGGCGGATTTTAACGCCCTGATGGCGGCCCGGCTGTTCGCCACCCGCCTCAGCGGCGGGCGGGAGATTCCGCTGTTTGCGGTGCTGTTTGGCCTTTTGTGCGCCGCCTGCTGGTTCTGGCGGCCCAAAAAAGAGCGGCTGGTGCAAAGCGGGCTGTGGCTGGGCCTAGCGGTGTTCGGGCTGCTGTTTCTGCTGGCAGAGTGGCACCCCCAGTGGCTCATTCTGCTGGCCCCCTTTGCCGTGCTGACCACCCTGCTGGAAAAACGCCGCATGCCCTGGCTCTGCGCCGATATCCTGCTTTGCCTCGGCTTCTTTTTGGTAACGGCGGCGGCCTTCCCCGCCCAGGCAGAGGCCAATATGCTGCAATTCGGCCTGCCGGGCCTGGCCTTTGGTTATGTGTTTGGCGGCACGGGCATGATGCAGCGGCTGGTGGCGCTGTGGCCGCTGGCGGCCCACCTGCCCATGGCGGTGTTTGGCGCGGGGCTGCTGGCCCAGCTGGTGCTAAAATTCCCGCTTTCCGGCGGCAGCCCGGCCAGCCGCCTTGCGGGCGAAGCCGCCTTTCCCGGCGTGCTGGGCAGGCAAAGCCTTGGCTTTTACGCCTGGGTGCTGTTTTTGGCAGGCTTTGGCTTGTGCTGGCTGGCGCCCATGCTGCTTACGCTTATGTAAGAGAGATTTGCTTTCCCGCATTTTGCCCCTTTTGGTAAAAGAAGGCGAAAAATGTGCAAAAGGGCGTGCAAGCCGTGCCTTGCCAGAAGCGGCGGGCTGGGGTAGAATAGAAAAAAGACAGGTGCGTTTGGTATGTTCAGGACGTCTCACTGCAAACAGGAGGGTTTAGAAGATGGAAAAACCGGTTTTGGTTGTTTTGGCCGCAGGCATGGGCAGCCGCTACGGCGGGCTGAAGCAGATTGACCCCGTGGGCCCCGGCGGCGAGGTTATTATCGATTACTCGCTGTATGACGCGAAACAGGCGGGCTTTGAAAAGGTGATTTTCATCATCAAGCACGAGATTGAAGAGGACTTTAAGGCGGCCATTGGCAAGCGCATGGAGCAATACATGCAGGTGGAGTACGCCTTCCAGCAGCTGGACAAGCTGCCCGCCGGCTACACCGTGCCCGAGGGCCGGGTGAAGCCCTGGGGCACCAGCCACGCGCTGCTGTGCGCCAAGGGGCTGGTGAACGGCCCCATGGTGGTCATCAACGCCGACGACTACTATGGCCCCGAGGCCTACAAAACCCTGTACGATTTCCTGACAAGCGACCACGGGCAGGACAAGCACCACTACGCCATGGTGGGCTACAAGGTGGAAAACACCGTCACCGAGCACGGCGGTGTAACCCGCGGCGTCTGCCAGGCGGATGCAAACGGCTACCTCACCGATATTGTGGAGACCTTTGGCATTGAGCAAACTGCCACCGGCGCACGCTCCCCCAAAGAGGGCGGCGGCTGGCAGGAGCTGCCCGCGGGCACCCTGGTTTCCATGAACTTCTGGGGCTTCGACAGCAGCCTGCTGGACGAGCTGGAGGCGGGCTTCCCGGCCTTTTTGGACGAAAACCTGCCGGTGAACCCCCAAAAATGTGAGTACCTGCTGCCCTCCTCGGTGGACGGCATGATTCGCGCAGGGCAAGCCGATGTGCAGGTGCTCTCCAGCCCGGGCCGCTGGTGGGGCATTACCTACCAGGAGGACAAGCCCGCCGTGATGGCCGCCCTGGCCGAAAAGCACCAAAGCGGGCAGTACCCCAGCCCCCTGTGGAAATAGCAGACAAAAATATAGAAGCCTACAAGCGCCGCCGGTAAACCGACGGCGCTCAGCTTGTCAAAAAAGTGTTCCACTTTTTTGACAAGCTGAGCGTGCCTTTTGG
>CAYRFC010000098.1:0-9974 GCA_964423365.1 uncultured Oscillospiraceae bacterium | reverse complement strand
CGCTTTGCCGGCTTCAAAAAAGAAAAGCTGGAGGAGAATGAGCGACTGTACGGCAAAGAAATACGCGAAAGCTATGGAGAGGAGCGGGTGGAGGCCGCCAACCAAAAGTGGCTGAAACTGAGTGAGAGTGAGATGCAGAGGATGCAAGAGCTGGAGACAGAGCTGCGCCAAACCCTGGCCGAGGCAGCCGGGCAGCAAAACCCAAACGAGGCGCTGGCCCAGCGGGCCTGCCGCCTGCACCGGGCCTGGCTGGGCTACACCTGGCCGCAATACAGCCCCGAGGCACACAGGGGCCTTGCCCAGATGTACGAGGCCGACCCCCGCTTTGCCGAATACTACGACAAGATGGCCCCCGGCGGCACGGCCTTCCTCTGCGAAGCCATCCGCTGCTATGCAGGGGATGAATCCGTGTAAGTTCAGTTGAAAATGGAAAGTGGAAAGTGGAAAGTGAAGGGCAAGACCCCCTCAAAGCTCCATAGAAAAGCAGATTTTTCTGCTTTTGGGGTTTTCGCTTTCCGCTTTTCCTTTTTTCCGCCCTCTGCTTTGGCGCATTTGCACAAAATATGGAATTTTTGCCCAGAAGATTGCCCCGTGGCACAAGATATGGTATGATAAGCCTGTTCTAAGAAATTGTGGTATTTGAGGAGTGGCAGGGCATGGAAATGAGCCGCACCCGTGGGGCTATGGAGTTCCATCTGGAAGATTTTGAGGGGCCGCTGGACCTGCTGCTGGCCCTTGTTGCCAAAAATAAAATGAAGATTTATGAGATTGAGATATTGACCCTCATCGACCAATATCTGGAGGTGGTGGGCAGCCCCGGGCCGGAGGCCCTGGACGGGGCCTCGGAGTTCATCACCATGGCGGCCCATCTGGTGCAGATGAAAAGCAGCCTGCTTCTGCCCAAAAGTGACGAGGGCGAGCGGATGCGTGAGGAGCTGACCGGGCTTTTGGTGGAATACAGCGCCTGCAAAGAGGTGGCGGCCAGGCTGGGCGAGATGCAGGGGCAGGTGTTTTGGGCGGTGCGCCAGCCCGCCCCCTTCACACCGGACCACGCCTACACCCTGCGGCACGACCTGGGTGAGCTGACCAGTGCCCTGCACCTGGGCATGGGCAAGCGCACACAGAAGCGCGCGCCCGAGCGGGAACGCTTCGACGAGATAGTGGCCGCGCCCTTTGTCTCGGTGTCCAGCCGGGTTATCCACGTGCTGCGCAACCTGGTAACCGGGCGGGTGGCCAAGCTGCGGGAGCTTTTCACCCGGGGGCAGAGCCGCGGCGAGACGGTGGCCACCTTTTTGGCCCTGCTGGAGCTGGTGCGCGGCGGGCGTATCGTGATTGACGAGAATGGTACTCTGGCGATGAAAAAAGGCCATGAGACACGCAAGAGCCGCGCGGCGCGTGTCTCGGCGGGCAGCGGAATACATTGATGCTTACCGTCATGCAGAAAAAGGAGGGAGGGGGCGCTATGGAGCTGAACGAGGTGAAGGCCGCGCTGGAGGCGGTGCTGTTCGCCCATGCAGAGCCCCTGCCCACCGCGCGCCTGGCCGACATTCTGGGTGTGGAGGAGCCCCTGTGCGAAAAGCTGCTCATCTCCCTGCGGGACGACTGCGAGGCCCAGCATCGGGGGGTGCAGCTCATCCGTATGGAGGATGCCTGGCAGCTGGCCACCAAGGAAAGCTGTGGCGAGCTGGTGAAAAAAGCGCTGGACACCCGGCGGAACACCCCGCTCAGCCCGGCGGCGCTGGAGGTGCTGGCCATCATTGCCTACAACCAGCCCGTTTCCCGCTCGTTTGTGGAGCAGGTGCGCGGGGTGGATTCCTCCTCCACGGTAAGCGGCCTGGTGGAGAAGGGGCTGATTGGCGAGGCGGGGCGGCTGGACCTGCCCGGCAAGCCCATCGCCTACAAAACCACCGATGCCTTTTTGCGCACCTTTGGCATCCGCTCGCTGCACGAGCTGCCGCCGCTGCACAATGACGAGGCCCCGGCGGATGAATCGGCCTATTACGGCAGGCCGGAAAGCCTGGAAAACGGGGGCGCTGCCTTTGAGGCCGAGCCGCCCACCCTGGCGCTGCGCGGCGGCGCTTTTATAGAAGGCGAGGGCGGCGCCGCCGCTTTTGCGGGGGAAGAGGAATAAGCTATGGGCATCCTGGGCTATCTGCTGTGGGGGCTGCTGGCTCTGCTGGTGGTTTTGTTGTTGGCCCCTGTGGTGCTGTGCGCCGAGGTGCGCAGCGGCACGGCCCGGGTGTGGCTGCGGGTGCTCTTTTTGCGTTTTCCGCTCTACCCTGCCCGCCCCCGCCCGCCCAAAAAGAAGAAAAAAACCAAAAAACCCCCGGCGGAGCAGGCCACCCCCTCTGAGGAGGCCCCCGCCCCCAAAAAGCGCAGCGCCGGGGAATGGCTGGAGCTCATCCGCCAAACAGCCGAGGCCGCCGGAGCGGGGCTGCGGTTTTTGTGCAAATGGATGCTGGTGTACGACGTGGAGGCCGTGATTCCGGTGGATGCGGAGGACCCCGCCCGGCTGGCCCAGCGGTATGGCGCCACCCAGGCGGCGGTGGGGGCGGCCCGGGCGGCGCTGGAAAACCTTTTCCACATGCGCTACAAACGGCTGGAAGCCGTTCCCAATTTCGCAGGGGATGACAAAATTCCCCTTATTTTGGCTTGTAAAGTGGCGGTGCCACCCGTTATAATGATAGGAGCCGGCGGCATTGCCCTGGTACAGTTTCTCAAAAGGAGCCGCCTTTTCCGGCGCATGAAGGCGCTGCGGCGGGCGAAACGGCGTGTAAAGAAGCGGCGCGCCCAGCAGAAACAGAATGGCCAGGCGGCCAAGTGAAGCCCATAAGCCTCATAAAAAAGGAGTGTACTCATGGCCAACGGAGCGAACAACGACCACCCCATCAACGACATGATGGGTGTCACTTTGGATAAAATTCGCCAGATGACCGATGCCAACACCATCATCGGCAACCCCATTCACACCGCCGACGGCACCACCATTCTGCCCGTGAGTAAGGTGAGCTTCGGTTTTGCCTCGGGCGGCAGTGATTTTGTCTCCTCCAAGGCCCCGAAGGATTTGTTTGGCGGCGGCAGCGGGGCGGGCATGTCCATACAGCCGGTGGCCTTTTTGGTGATGAAGGACGGCCATGTGCGGCTGATTCAACTGGCCGACCACAGCGCCACGGTGGACCGCGCGCTGAACATGCTGCCGGATGTAATTGACAAAGTCAATGCCTTCCTCAGCAAAAACAAAAAGGACAAAGAGGCCGCCCCCCAGAAGCCGCCCACCGTAAGCGAGGCGGAGATGGTGGTGCTGGAAGAGGAAGAATAGGCCGGAAAACAGGCACACCCATGCCACATGCCCCGGAAAACCGCGGCATGTGGCATGTTGTTCGAAGATACCCCATCCCCACAACACAGGAGAGCCGTGTGAAAGACGAACGCATACAGAAAGTGATGGCCGCCCGCGGGCTTTGCAGCCGCCGTGCCGCCGAGGCCTTAATAGAGGCCGGGCGGGTGAAGGTGAACGGCCACCCGGTGCATCTGGGCGACAAGATGAACCCCGACAAGGACGCCATCAGCGTGGACGGGCAGACCATGCAGCACCAGAAAAGGGCCGAGCAGCTGTATGTGATGCTGTATAAGCCCCGCGGCTACCTCTGCACCGCCAGCGATGACCGGGGCCGCCGCACCGTGATGGAGCTGGTGCAGGGCCTGCCCCGCCGGGTGTACCCCGTGGGGCGGCTGGACAAGGACAGCGAGGGCCTTTTGCTGCTGACCAGCGACGGGGATTTTGCCCAAAAGCTCACCCACCCCTCGGGCGGGGTGAGCAAGCTGTACCGGGTGACGGTGCGCCCCCGCGCCAGCGAAGACCAGATTGCCCGCATGGCCTCGGGCGTCACACTGGACGACGGACACAAAACCCTGCCCGCCACGGTGCGGGTGGTGGGCGAGGACGAAAACCGCAGCGTGCTGGAGGTGGTGCTGAAGGAAGGGCACAACCGGCAGGTGCGGCGGATGTGCGAGGCGGTGGGCCTGGAAGTGGCCCGCCTGAAGCGCAGCGCCGTGGGCCCGGTGAAGCTGGGCATGCTGCAGCCCGGCCAGCACCGCATGCTCAGCTCCCAGGAGGTGGCCATGCTGGTGCGGGGCAGCAAAAAGTAGCGGGTCACTCCCCTGTTTTTGCCGGCCTTGTTCGGTCATGTCGGCTAACACGCCGTGGCTCTCTCTTTTTCGGCAAGTACGCCCTACACAGGAGGCCATGCCCATGCTGCACTTTCAGCCTATAGCGGAGCCGGACGTGATTGCCCTGCTGAACACCGGACGCTTTGAAGGCGAGGTGGAGGGCTATATTGTGATGGAGGGGCCGGACTACCACGGCTATGCGCTGTTCCGCCTGGATGGGGAGGCTGTGGCCCTGCTGGACGCCTCCCTGGACGACCCCCTGCTGCTGGATGGGGCCCTGCGCGCCTGCCTGGCTGCCGGGGAAAAGCGGGGCGCGGCCCGGTTTTGGGTGAATGCCGACTGCCCGCCGCTGGCCGCCTGGGGCGAAACCCACGGCGCACTGCCCCTGCAAAGCGCCCCCATTGCCCCACTGTGGCGGCACTGCGGGGGATAAAGCCGTCTCGAATTTTGCATTTCTTCCCCCCACACGCTATACTGGTACAACAGTCTGCTCATCTTGAGACAGAGAAAAGCCCCATCCCGCACCGAAAGGAGCCCCAATGAACCAGCCCGACCGTTGCCAAGTGTGTAAAGAGCCCTTTAAGCCCGGGGATGACATCGTCATCTGCCCGCATTGCGGCGCGCCCTACCACCGGGAATGCTACCAAAAGGAGGGGCACTGCGTCTATACCGACAAGCATGCCCAGGGCTTTGAATACCATCCCCCCGCCCCGGCCCCGCCGCCTACGGCCCCGGCGGGTGGCCCCGCGGCAGCACAGCCGCAGAGGCCCGGCCCGCCCCCCGTGGGCGCCCCCACGCCTGGGCAGGGCCCCACCGCGGCCGGAAGCGGTGGGGTGGTGTGCCCCAGCTGCCGCACCATCAACGATAGAAACCATATTTTCTGTGAGCGCTGCGGCTACCCGCTGCACAGCCCCGGCACTGCCCCCGGCGGCTGGCAACAGCCGCATAGCGGCCCAGCGGCCGGCGGCCCCACCCAGCCTCCCCCCTTCATGGCGGGCGCCTGGCAGCAGATGTACGGCGCACCCGATACGCAGGGCGAATTCGACGGCATTTCCAAGCAGGACTGGGCCGGCTTCATCGGCCCCTCCACCCAGGACTATTTCCTGCGGATGAACCAGCAGGACCGCCGAAAGAGCAAATTCAGCTTCACCCTCAGCGCCTTTTTCTTTTCCCACCTGTATTTTGCCTACCGCAAGATGTGGGGCTGGGCCCTGCTGGCGGTGCTGCTGCAGGTGGTGCTCAGCGCGCCCAGCTACCTTGCCATCTTCCTGCAGGCCGGGGTGCCCCTGCTGCCCGGCCTTACCGCCGACAATATTAACCTGCTGCAAAACATCGCCCTCTATGCCCAAATCATACGAAACATGGCGTTTGGGGTGTTCGCGCTCTACCTCTACCGCAAGGACGCCGCCAAAAAAATTCGCGACCTGCGCGGACGGCTCACCGGGCAAGACTACCAGATGGCCCTGGCGAAAAAAGGCGGGGTGAGTGTGCTGGGGGTGGTGGCCGTGCTGGCTGTTTTCTTCCTCGCCATCATCCTGCTTGTGATGTACGGCGGCCAGCCTTTCATGACCTATATGCTGACGGAGGGCAACCCCTTCCAGATGTTCACGGCCTACTGATGTTTGCCCGCCTTTTTCCAATCTTCCCCCTGGCCATATACGAATTGCAGGAGCCGCCAACGCAAGTTGGCGGCTCCTCAGCTTGTCAAAACAGTGTTCCACTTTTTTGACAAGCTGAACGTGCCTTTTGGCAGGGATATTATTTGCCAAAAATATTACCCTTTTATCGCCAAAAGGCATGGTTATTAGAATGGGGGAGAGGGCCGCAGCCCCTCTCCCCCAAGCCCCCTTCCCTGCTGAAGGGACTTCCTTGACTGTATACAAAGTTTTTTGTGCCCTTTTTTTCAAAAAAGGGCGGTCTTTGGTTGCCCTGTTCTACCCCCCGCAGGTCTCCACGATGCTGGGCCCCTGCGCCACAGGGGGCGCCACAAACACCTGCCGGGCCAGCCCTTTCAGCGTTTCGGCGGCGGCCCGGGCCGCGGCTTCCTCGGCAAACAGGCCAAACACAGCGGCCCCGCTGCCGGTCATCATGCTGCCCAGCGCACCTGCGGCATCCAGCGCCGCGCGTATTTTCGGGGCGCTCTCTCCCCCATTGGCAAATTCCAGCGCATTCTGCATTTCGGCGGCCACGGCAGGCAGGCTGCCCGCCCCCAGCGCCGCCACCATGGCCGGGATATCCGGGTGCACCGGGCTGCCCAGCTCGTCATACCGCTGGTAGGCCTCGGGGGTGGAAACCCCTTGCTGGGGCATGGCAATGGCAAACCAGCCCTTTTGCAGGGGCGGCAGGGCGGCCAGCTGCTGGCCGATGCCGGTGGCGCGGGCCGTGCCGCCCTGCAGGGCAAAGGGCACGTCGGCCCCGGCGGCCAGGCCCATGGCCTGCATTTCCTCCAGAGAGAGCCGGGCGCCATACAGGGCATTCAGCCCCACCAGCACCGCGGCGGCATCGGTGCTGCCCCCGCCCATGCCCGCCCGGGTGGGGCAGCGCTTGTGCAGGGTGATATCCGCCCCCGCCAGCAGGCCGGTCTCCTCAAAAAAGGCACGGGCCGCCTTGGTGGCGGTGTTTTTGTCGTCGGTGGGTATGCCGCTGCCGGGGCAGCGCAGGGAATAGCCCATGCTGCGGGCCACCTCCACCCTTTCGTACAGGCCAATGGCCTGCATCACCATGTCCACCTCATGGTAGCCATTCGGGGCCAGGCCCAGAATATCCAGCGCCAGGTTCAGCTTCACCGGGGCCTGCACCACCACCTTATTCAGCCTTGCTCTCGCCATGGCGGCACCTCGTTTCTCCGGTTTTCGCGTCTGCTACAGCCGGAACAGCGGCAGCTTGCGCACCTGAATGGCCTTCACCGGGCACATCTCATGGCAGCAGAAGCAACGGATGCAGTCTTTGGGCTGAATGTGGGCCTTGTTTTTTTCAAGAGAAATCACCCTTTGGGGGCAAATTTCGGCACATTTCCCGCAGCCAATACAGTCCCTTTTCGCCACCACCGGGCGGGGGGCAGCCCAGCGTGTGAGGGCGGGCATGGCCTTCTGCATAAAGCCCGGCAAACGGCCGCTGAAATCCACCCGCCCTTGCATGCTGGCGGGCAGAGAAAAATTCTCGAAGGGGCGGCGGGCCTCCTCGGTTTCCGTCACCAGGGCGTTTTCATCCGGCAGCAGGCCACACAGGCCGCCAGCCGCTGCGGCGGCCAATGTGGGCACCTGGGCGGCCTCCAGCCCCATATAGCGGCAAAGCGCCAAATCCAGGCTGTAAGGGTCTTGCGAGGCGAACAGCAGCCCGGTTTCCCGCATGCTGCCCCCGGCGGGGCCGTCGCCCTCCATGCCCAAAATGCCATCCACCAGATGCAGGCCGGGTTTCACGCATTCGCACAAATCCACCAGCATCTGCCCAAACTGCTCCCGCTGGGGGAAGCGCATGTGAAACTCCGCCTTGGAAAGGCCCGGCACGCAGCCCAGCAGGTTCTTCACCGCGCCGCTCATCCCGGTGAGCACATGGGTTTTCAGCTTGGGCAGGTTTAGGATATAGTCCGCCTCCACCACGGGCCGAATCAGCTCAAAGCTGTGCACCAGCTCCCCTTCGGGAAAGGCGCGCCGGGCGGTTTCACAGCCGGTGTAGGCCCGCACGCCCGTCTCCTCACACACCGCCGTTATCCCACAGGTTTTGTACACCCCCGCCATGATACCCGGCGTGTAGGGGCCGCCGGGGGAATCGGCCACGGTGATGGAGCTGACGCCGCGTTTTTGCAGCGCTAAAATCACCCCGCGCAGCACGTCGGGGTGGGTGGTTACGGCATGCTCTGGCCGGTGCTTTGCCAACAGGTTCGGCTTTATCAGCACCTTCTGCCCGGCGGTGGGCAGGGCCGTGGCGGGAAAGCGGGCAAAAAGCCGCTCCACCGCCTCTATGGCAGCCTCTGGTGCGCCGGGGGCTGCCGCCGCCACAAACACGGGAGCACTCACTGTTTGGCCGCCTCCTCGCGCAGTTTTTGCAGCATCTGCCCAATGCGCTCCAGCGCCTCTGAGATATGGTCCAGCGAGTAGGCGTAGCTGATGCGGACAAAACCCTCGCCCGAGTCTCCGAACGCGGTGCCCGGCACCACGGCCACCTTGTACTCCATCAGCAGCCGTTCGCAGAATTCCGCGCTGGAAAGGCCGTAGGCGCGGATATCCGGGAAGACGTAAAACGCCCCCTCCGGCTCAAAGCAGGGCAGGCCCAGCTCCTCAAAGCGTCTCATCAAAAAGCGGCGGCGCATGTCATATTCGTCGCGCATCTTCGCTATTTCACCGTCTGCCTCGCGCAGGGCCACAATGGCCGCGTACTGGCTGGTGGTGGGCGCGCACATAATGGCCGCCTGGTGGATGGTATTCATGGCGGCAATCAGCAGGGCGGGGCCGCAGGCATAACCCAGCCGCCAGCCCGTCATGGCGTAGGTTTTGGAAAAGCCATTCACCACCACGGTACGCTCGTACATGCCGGGCATCTGCGCAATGCTGACGTGCTTCTCGCTGCCATAGGTCAGCTCCGCGTAAATTTCGTCGCTAAGCACCGTGATGTTGGTGCCGCGCAAAACCTCGGCAATCTCCTCCAAATCCTCGCGGCGCATCACGCCCCCGGTGGGGTTGGAGGGGAAGGGGAAAATCAGCAGCTTGGTTTTGGGGGTAATGGCCTTTTTCAGCTCCTCGGCGGTGAGCTTGAATTTGTTCTCGTTTTTCAGCGGAATGGGCACCGGCACCCCGCCCGTCAGGGTGGTGATGGGGTGGTAGCATACGAAGCTGGGCTCTGGAATGATGACCTCATCCCCGGGGTTTACCAGGGCCCGGATGCACAAATCGATGGCCTCGCTGCCCCCCACCGTAACCAGGGCCTGGGTGTCTGGCAGGTAAGAAAGCTGGAAGCGTCGCTCCATATAGTGGCAAATTTCCCGCCGCAGCTCCATCATGCCGGTGTTGGAGGTGTAGAAGGTGTGTCCCTCGTTCAGGCTCTCGATGCCCGCTGAGCGGATGACCCAAGGTGTCTTGAAATCCGGCTCGCCCACACCCAGGGTGATGCAATCCTTCATCTCCGCCGCTATGTCGAAAAACTTCCGGATACCGGAGGGCCGCATCTGGGTGGCATTGCGGGCTAGTAGTGTCTCATACTGCATCAAATGTGTCCACGCTCCCTCTCATCCCGTTTGTCGAAGCCATACACCGCACCGTCTTTTTTGTAGACCCGCAGCACGAAATGCGTGACGGTGGAGAGCACCCCGGAAAGCGGCGCCAGCCGCCTGCCCACAAACAGGGCCACCTCCTCAAAGCTCTGGCCCCGCACATCCACGCATAGGTCATAGCCGCCGCTCATCAGCATCACCGAGGACACCTCGTCCAGCTGGGCAATTTTTTCGGCAATCTCGTCAAAGCCGTTGTCCTTCTCGGGGCTCACCCGCACCTCTATCATGGCGTGCACCGCGCCGCCCCCCACCCGCGCCCAGTCAATCAGGGTGCGGCTGCCGCGAATCACCCCTTGCCTGCGATATTCATCCAGGCCGGCGGCCACGGCCTCGGGTGTGCTGCCCACCATGGCGGCCAGCTCCTCCAGCGACAATCGCGCGTTGTTTTCAATGATTTGCAGTAACTTATCCATAGAGCTATTCCTTTCTACGGGGGAATACCCGGCCTGCACAGAACACCACCGGGCAGCAAATAGTTCTTATCATTATACAAAAAAGCCGCCGGGAAGTAAACCGCCAGTTTGGCGGGGGGCCACCC
>CAYRFC010000097.1:0-10179 GCA_964423365.1 uncultured Oscillospiraceae bacterium | reverse complement strand
CCGGGGTTTTTCTTTTTCAGCTTGATAACGGCCAAAAAGCCGCTGCCGTAGGGTGGGATGTGCACGTCCACCACCCCGCTGCTGACGTGGGAGCAGAACTTTTTCAGCAGCGGCTCCCGCGGCAGGACGTTGCCGAGGTTGATATGCTCGTAGGAGGCGCCGTTGATGGTTTGGTAGATGGCGCCGTTTCGGTGGGTGATGGCCGTGACCTCGAAGACCGGGCTGGGCCAGGGGTCGCTGTAATGGCCGGTGAACTCGCCCAGCGGGCCCTCCGCCTCACGCAGAGTGGGCAGAATTTTCCCCTCGATGACAAACTCGGCGGTGGCGGGCACCAGCAAATCGTTGCTGACGCATTTCACCACCTCGATGGCACCGCCCCGGATGGCCCCGGAGACCTCCACCTCGTTGCCCGCATAGCGCAGGCCCGCCGCGATGTAGTGGACAGGGTCGCAGCCGCAGACCACCGAAATGGGCAGGGCCTCGCCCTGGGCCTCGGCGGCATCATAGAAGTCTTTCAGGTGCCGCCACTCGTTGATCATGATGCCGGTTTTGTTTTTGCCCTTTACGTGCATGCGCTGGAAGGAGAGGTTCTGCGGGCCGCCGTTCAGCCCCCGGCTGACAATGAGCCCGCCGGTGATGAAGGGGCCACCGTCCTTGGGGGCATGCTGCGGAATGGGAATTTGGGCGAGGTCGATGTCGTCCCCGGTGAGGATATTCTCCTGGCAGGGGGCGGTTTCCACCAGCTTTGGCGGCACCGGGCGCTGCATGCAGTCGCCCAGAAAATCGTTGATTTCGGGCTTTTCCACCCCGAGGGCCAGGGCAATGCGGTCCATGGAGGCCAGCACGCCCCCCACCACCGGAAACTTCCGGTCTTTTACATGCCGGAACAGGCCCGCGCCCAGGCTTTTTCTATCCAGAGCGGCCAGCACCCGGCCCAGCTCATATTTCCAGTCCACCTCTTTTTCCACCACGGCCAGCTCGCCCTGGCTTTCCAGCAGGGACAAAAAACTCCGTAAATCGTTGATGACTAGTTTTTCCGCCATTGTTTTGCCTTCCTTTCCCTATTCCCGCCTGCCAATTGTCTGATGCTCTGCCTCCAATATACCAAGCCCCATGAAACTCGTCAACAGAAATTTCATGCTTTTCTAAATTTGATGAAACTATTTTCCGTTTAAATATTGAATTTTACTTGTTCTATTGTTGTTTGTGTGAAATTGCACAAAGATGTTTGTGGGTTCTGACAAGAAAAATGATGAAACTTATTTTGACAAACAGGGCCTGTTTGTGGAATGATAGAGAAAACCCCAGCCCCCAAAAAGGAGAGCGAGGCAGAAATGGGACGTGTGAAAAGCGGCGCCTATGTGCGCATCAACATGAACTACCCCCGGCTGATGCCGACCGAGAAGAAAATTGCCGACATCATCATGAAGAACATCGAGAGCATCGACACCCTCTCGATTCAGGACATTGCGGAGGAGGCCGGGGCCAGCAAGGCCACCGTGACCCGCTTTTGCAAGCGGCTGGGCTACAACGGCTTCAAGGATTTCCGCGTCTCGGCCATCAAGGACACCCACACCGGCATGGACAAGGTGGACCGGCTGCTGGAGGAGGAGACCAGCGGTACCGAAGAAAGCCTGATAGAGCGCATTTGCGCCAGCAACTCCCGCGCCTGCCTGGACACCGTTTTGCTGCTGGACAGCGAGCAGCTTTCTATGGCGGCAGATTTGCTGCTGAGCAAGCGGCGGGTGATTTTTGTGGGCGAGGGCGCGGTGGCCGCCGTGCTGCTGGACCTGTACCAAAAGCTGCTGCGGCTGGGGCTGCTGGTGGTGTACAGCCAGGATGTGCGGATGCAGCGCATGCAGGTGAGCGTGGCCGGGCCGGACGACGTGGTGCTGGTGGTGGATTTTTCCGGCAGCAAGCACAGCTGTGTGGAGATGGCCCGGCAGGCCAGCGAAAACGGCGCGGCGGTCATCACCCTGTGCAACGCCATAGGCCCCGAGCTGGCCCGCTGGGGCAGCGCCAACCTGTTTGGCCCCGGGCGGATGGGCAGCAGCGTTTCGGCCAGCCTGGCGCCGCGCATCTCGCTGCTGTGCATTGTGGACTGCCTGTTTACCCTGCTGGAAAAGAAGATGGGCCAGCAGGCCGCCACCGCCATACGCAAAACCAACGAGGTGATTGTGGGAGACTGGGTATAAACTCGCAGCAAAAAAAGACATATTCCCTTAAGCTTTTTGAGAGAAAATATGTCTTTTGTTTTTTACGGTTATTGATGACTTGTTTAAGCTGCCTGCATCAGGGCCAGGGTGACCTCCACCAGCTGCTGGCGCTGCGCCTCGGGGGAGAGGGCGGCCTCGCCGTCGCCTTTTTGGGGGCCGTAGTCGCCCATCTGGCCGTGGTTGCCGCCCTCTATGGTGAGAAAGCGGGTGCCGGGGGGAAGCAGGGTGCGGGCCTCCTCGTATTTTTGGCGGTTTAGCACGGTATCCTGGGTGCCGACGACCGAGAGCACCGGCAGGGTGGTCTCGGAGAGGTCGGCCACCGGGTAGGCGGCCAGCAGCACCAGGCCCGCAACCGGGTGCTTGGCCGCAAAGCCCGCCGCCGCCACCCCGCCCAGCGAGTGCCCGCCCACGAACCAGCGCTGCACCCCGGGGTAAGCCGCCATGACACCGGCGGCGGCGTTTTCATCGAAGATGGCCAGCCGGAAGGGGGGCTTCACCACCGCGCAGAAGACGTCGCCCGCGGCGGAAAGCTGCAGCAGGTAGGGCAGATAGGCACCGGCCTCCACCTTGCCGCCGGGGTAGAAGATGTAGCCCGTTTGGGCGGCGGGGCTGCCGGTGGCGATATAGCCGTTTGTTTCCGTCAGGGCGGGGCCCGCCTCGGCTATGGCCTCCAGTGCAGGGCCACTGGGCGGATAGTATGCTGCCGTATACACAAAATATACAACAGCCAACAGCACCAAAAATGCCAGCACTGCCGCAAGGGTGATTTTTACCCCTTTGTGCTTTTTCTTTTCCATAGGGCGTACAGCCTCCCTTTTTATGTGATGGGGCGGGGCATCGCTTTCCATTATACGGGCAAACGGGGCTGAGCACAACGCGAAAAAAGCCGCCGGGCTTCGCTTGCCACGGCCAGGGGCGCTATGTTATAATCGGATACCAAGTGACGGACAGGAGGGGCAGGCAGGCGCCATGCGTGGCGGGCCGCCCGGCCGGCCCGGCAAAGGACAGGACCGCGGACGACAAACCACTGTGTGAAGGAGAATGCCGGTTGCTGCAAGATTTTGTTCAAGTTATTTTCGGCTCGTTTCTGGCGTTGACCGCGGTGCAGGCCGTGAAAATGCTGGTGATGTGGGCCATTGGCGGCACGCTGATTTTTCTGGCGATAAAAAAGAACATGGAGCCAGCGCTTTTGCTGCCCATGGGCTTTGGCGCCATTCTGGTGAACCTGCCCTTCTCGGGGGCCATTACCCAAACCATTGAGGGGGCGACCGAGGTGGGCCCCCTGAGCGTGCTGTTTGACGCGGGCATTGCGAACGAGCTGTTTCCCCTGCTGCTGTTTATTGGCATTGGGGCGATGATTGACTTCGGGCCGCTGCTGAAAAACCCGAAGCTGCTCTTGTTCGGCGCGGCGGCACAGTTCGGCATCTTTTTCACCATTCTGGTGGCGGCGGCCATAGGCCAGTGGTTCCCCGGCACCTTCTCCATTCAGGACGCGGGGGCCATCGGCATCATAGGCGCGGCAGACGGGCCCACCTCCATCTTCGTGGCAAACTACTATGGCACGAAATATATGGGGGCCATTCTGGTGGCGGCTTACAGCTATATGGCGCTGGTGCCCATCATCCAGCCGCCCTGCATCAAGCTGGTAACCACCAAAAAAGAGCGCATGATGAAAATGCCCTATGAGGCGGGCGAGGTGAGCCGCCCGGTGCGGATTCTGTTCCCCATTGTGGTGACGGTGATTGCCGGGCTGATTGCCCCGCGCAGTGTGGCGCTGGTGGGCTTTTTGATGTTTGGCAACCTGATACGCGAATGCGGGGTGCTGGGCAGCCTTTCGGAGACGGCCCAGAACGCGCTGGCCAACCTGATTACCATTCTGCTGGGCATTACGGTGGCCGTGAAGATGCAGGCAGACCAATTTCTGACCGTGGAGACCCTGCTGATTATGGGCCTGGGGCTGGTGGCCTTTGTCTTCGACACCATTGGCGGGGTGCTGTTTGCGAAATTCATCAACCTGTTCAGCAAAAACAAGGTGAACCCGATGATAGGGGCCTGCGGCATTTCGGCCTTCCCCATGAGCAGCCGGGTGGTGCACAAGATGGGCCTGGCCGAGGACCCGCAGAACTTTTTGCTGATGCACGCCGCGGGCGTGAACGTGGGCGGACAGATTGCCAGCGTGATAGCCGGCGGGCTGGTGCTGGGCCTGATAGCCAAATAGAAGGGGGAGCAAACCATGATACTGCAAGCCTTGCAAGTGATGCTGTTTGGCATTTTGGGCATCTTTTTGGTGATGGGGCTGGTGATTCTGGCCATCACCCTGCTGAACAAGCTGGGGAAGCGATAATGCTTCTGTTTATGTGAAACCAGCTTTGACAGAGCAGAATGACCGCCCCGGCCCCGGCTGTGGGTGGTTTTGTGTTTTTGCACAGATTTGGCAATATTGATGTGATAATCCATAAAATATTATGCTTTAGACATAGGCTCGCTTCGCTCGAAAATAGAGTCTAAGTCTCCGACGGGTTAGGGGCTTTGCCCCTGACAACCCCGTAAGGTCAAAACACCGCATGAGGTTTATCTGTCTTTTCCTGTCTATCTATATTTTGGCAAAATCTATGGAAGTATATAGGCATAACCGGCAAAAAGGAGCAAGAATATGAAAGAAATATTGCAGGAAATGCTGCACCAGAGGGAGGCAGGCCGGGGGGTGGTGCTGGTTTCCATTGTGGCGGAGAGCGGCAGCACCCCACGCGGCGCGGGGGCCAAGATGCTGGTGATGGAGGACGGGCAGAGCTTGGGCACCATTGGCGGAGGGGCCATTGAGTACAACGCCCAGCAGCTGGCCGCCTGGGTGCTGCAAAGCCACCAGAGCCGCCTGCAGGAATATAACCTCTCGCCAAACGACGCGGCGGGCCTGGGCATGGTGTGCGGCGGGCAGGCCACGGTGTACCTGCAATGGGTACCCCCCGGCGCAGAGGCGGCGGCCCGCGAGGCCCTGGCCCTGCTGGAGGCGCGGCGGCCCTTTGTGCTGCTGAGCGAGATTGAGAGCGGGGAGATGACCCTGCTGCAGCCCGGCGGCACCGCCCCGCTGGCCTATGAGAGTGTGACAAACCCCAAAAGCCACCTCTGCGAGGCGGGGGGACGCCGCTACCTGGCCGACCCGGTGGCCACCGGGGGGCGGGCCCTGCTGTTTGGCATGGGGCACGTGGGGGCCGAGCTGGTGCCCGTACTGCACCGGCTGCATTTCTACACCCTGGCCATGGATGACCGGGAGGAGTATCTGACCGCCGAGCGCCTGCCGCTGGCTGACGAACGCAGGCTGGTGGATTTCCCGACAGCTTTGGACGGATTGGACGTGCAAAAAGAGGATTTTATTGTGATTTTGACCCGTGGGCACAAGCATGACTACGTCGTGCTGACGGGCGCCCTGCGCAGCCCCGCGCGGTATATTGGCATGATAGGCAGCCGCGCCAAGGTGGCCATGAGCAAGAAGGCGCTGGCCGGGGAGGGCTTTGGCGAAGCGGATATAGCGCGGCTGCACGCCCCCGTTGGCCTGCCGCTGGGCGGGGAGAGCCCCGAGGAGATAGCGGTGAGCATTGCCGCCGAGATGATTCGGGAAAGGGCGGGCTACCGGGAGAGGTGAGCGCCCGCCCCCAAAACAACCAACACTTTTGCGATACACGGAGAAAACCATGACCCCCACCTGGACTGAACTGGAGGCCGCACAGGCCCTGCTTTTGGCGCACACCCCCGCCCCCACCGCCACCGAAAGCGTGGCGCTGGAGGAGGCGCTGCACCGCGTGTGTGCCTGCGACGTGCGGGCGGTGCTGCCCGCCCCGCCGTTTTGCCGCTCGCCACTGGACGGCTTTGCCCTGCACAGCGAGGACAGCGCCGGGGCCGGCCCCGGCGCGCCGGTGGCACTGCCGGTGCTGCGCTGCCTCTTTGCCGGGGACGCCGCAGGGCCCGCCCTGCCAAGGGGCAGTGCGGTGCGCATCATGACCGGGGCGGCCCTGCCCGAGGGGGCCGACTGTGTGGTGCGGCAGGAGGACACCGTGTATGAGGGCGGGCGGCTGCTGCTGCACGCGCCGCTGGCCCACGAGGAAAATATGGTGTTCCAGGGGGAGGACCTGCCCGCCGGGCAGCTTTTGTGCCGCGAGGGCGAGGCGCTGACCCCCACCCTGCTGGGCCTGCTGGCCGGGCAGGGGCTGCCCCGCGTAGCGGTGCGCCCGCTGCCGGTGGTGGCCGTGGCCAGCACCGGCAGCGAGCTGGCCCCCTTGGGCCAGCCCCTGCCCGAGGGGAAGATATACGACAGCAACGGCCTTTTGCTGGCCGGGCGGGTGCGGGAGCTGGGCGGGAGGGCGGCCCGCCACGCCGCGCTGCCGGACCAGCCCGAGGCCCTGCACGCCTGGCTGGACGAAGCGCTGCAAAGCGCCGCCCTGACGGTGACCACCGGGGGGGTGTCGGTGGGAGAGCGGGATTTTTTGCCCCGGGTGGCGGCAGAGCTGGGCGGCGAGGTGCTGTTCCAGGGAATTGCCCTGAAGCCGGGCGGCCCGGCCCTGGCCCTCTGCCGCCAGGGGCATATTTTGCTCTGCCTTTCGGGCAACCCCTTTGCCGCGCTGGCCACCTTTGAGGTGCTGGCCGCCCCGGTGCTGAAAAAGCTGGCGGGCTGCCGCGCCCCCTTGCCCAAAAAGCTGCGCGCCACGGCGCAAAACGGCTATGCCAAGCACAGCCCCGGCCGCCGCCTGGTGCGCGCGCGGCTGCGCGGCGGAGAGGTGGAGATTCCCCCGCTGGGGCATGCCTCGGGCATGCTGCACAGCTTTAGCGGCTGCGACTGCTTTGTGGACATGCCCGCCGGGAGCCCGGGTATAGAGGCGGGGCAGGCCGTGGAGGTGATTCTGCCGCTGTGAAGCAGCGGCAAAATTGTAAAATATATCACTGCCGCCGCTTTTTTCTTTGCAAATGCCCGGCGCGGGGTGTATACTATATCCCGATTTTGGAGGCAGTCACAGAAAAAACTAGCCGCCTCACAAAAAAGGAGGAGAACCAATGCGCTCGTTTGTGGATACACTAAAAAAATATTCTTTGCTCCGCTGTATATTTTACCTTTTGCTGGGCCTTGCCATGCTGATTTTCCCCGACAGCATTGTGCTGGTCATCGTGTACATTCTGGGGGCCTATGCCGCACTGAGCGGGGTGTTCAGCATCATCACGGCCCGCAAAACCGGCGGCAGCATGGTGGGGGGCATACTGCTGATTGCGCTGGGGGTTTTGCTGGTGGTGTTCAACCAGCTGCTGCCCACCCTGTTTTTCACCCTCATTGGCGTGTTTATGATTTTGATTGGCGTATTGCAGCTTGTGCAGTCCATCACGGCCCACAAAAATGGTGGTAAGCTGAATATTTTCCAGTTGATTTTGGGCCTTTTGGTGCTGGTGGGCGGCGTGGCCGGTATCATCAACCCCTTTGGCGGCACCACCGTGCTGGTGATGGTGTTTGGCGTGGTGGCGCTTATTATGGCGGTGAATGAGTTCAGCCTCTACCTCAGCCTGCGCAAGGCGGGAAACACCCCCGGCGAACTTTAAATATCTAGCCAGCGGAGAAAATGTGTGCTATACTAGGTGCACTATACTTGTATTGAGAAAAGGGAGGATGGCCTGTGAGCGATTTGGTATGCCCGTTTTTATCCAGCGAAAGTGTGGAAAAAAATTGCATCGAGGCGAACTGTGCCCTCTGGGTGGCCGGAGAAACCAGCAGCCAATGCGCCTTTTACAAAATGCCCAAGAAAGAGGTGGCCCGGCTGGACACCCTCTCGGCTCAGATTGCAGAAATGCAGGTTCTGATGAACATGATGGTGGACAAGATGTGAAAGCGGCCCTTTTGCGGCCTTTGTTTTCCACCAGACCTCCGGCCACTTGGCTGGGGGTCTTTCTGCGAAAGAAGCATGATTTGCTATTTTTGCCCCGTGACCTCCCCTCTGATTTGTTTTTTTGTTTTTATGGAGATTCATTTTTGTTTAAGCAGTTTTTGGATAGAGCGAGAAACGCATTGATTGTAAAGTGATATATCAAATATTTTGTTGTAGATGGAGTATCCCATGCTGGTGAGTGTGCAAGATGTGACCAAGGGTTTTTTGGATGATGTGGTGCTGCGGGGGGTATCTCTGGAGGTGCACGCCAAGGACCGCATTGGCCTTTTGGGGGTGAATGGAGCGGGGAAAACCACCCTGCTGAACCTGATTGCCGGGAGCCTGGAGCCCGACGACGGGCAGGTTTTGCGCGCGCGCGGGCTGGAGATAGGCTATTTGCGGCAGAACGAGGCGCTTGCGGCCGGGCGCAGCCTGGAGGAGGAGGCCCGCAGCGCCTTTGCCGCCGCCGACAAGACCCAGGCCCGGCTGGACGCCTGCTGCGCCGCCCTGGCGGAAAACCCCGGGGACGAGGACTTGCTGGCGGAATATGACCGCTTGCAGGACAGGCTTTCGGCCATGGACGCCTACCAGATTGACCTGAAAATTGACCGGGTGCTGACCGGGCTGGGCTTTGGCGGCTTTTCGCGCAGCGGCCTGGTGGACACCCTCTCCGGCGGGGAGAAGATGCGCTTTGGCATAGCCAAAATGCTGCTGAAAAGCCCGGGGCTGCTGATTTTGGACGAGCCGACCAACCATCTGGATTTTGGCATGCTGGGCTGGCTGGAGGGCTATCTGGCCAGCTACCCCGGCGCGGTGCTGACCGTGAGCCATGACCGCTATTTTCTGGACAAGATTGCGTCCTCCATCTGCGAGATAGAGCGCGGGAAGCTGAGCCGCTACACCGGCGGCTACAGCGGCTTTTTGGTGCAAAAGGAGGAGCGGCGGAAGGTGGCCGAGCGCGCCTACGAAAAACAGCAGGAGGAGATAGCCGCCATGGAGGACTATGTGCGGCGCAACCAGGTGCGGGCCTCTACCGCAGGCATGGCCAGCAGCCGCGTGAAGGCGCTGGAGCGCATGGACCGGCTGGAAAAGCCCCCGCCCGAGGGCAAGGGCATCAGCCTGCGGTTTGACTACGATGTGGAGCCCTTTTCCCTGGTGCTGCAATGCGAGGGGCTGCGCGCCGAGGTGGGCGAGGGAGAGAGCGCACGGGTGCTGTTCTCCGGGCTGGATTTGGAGGTGCAGCGCGGGGAAAAGCTGGCGCTGGTGGGGCCGAACGGGGTGGGGAAATCCACCTTTCTAAAGGCTATACAGGGGCTGTTTGCCTGCGGGGGGCTGGCCCGCTGGGGGGGCAATGTGCGGCTGGGCTACTTTGACCAGGAGCTGGCCGGGCTGCCCATGGAAAAGAGCGTGCTGGAGGCCGTGCACAGCGTCTACCCCACCAAGACGGAGTTTGAGATTCGCAGCGCCCTGGGGCGGATGCTGATTACCGGCGAGGACGTGTATAAAAGGGTGCGGGAGCTGAGCGGCGCGAACCGGGCCAAGGTGGCCTTTACCATCCTGCAGATGCGGCGGGCCAATGTGCTGCTGATGGACGAGCCGACCAACCACCTGGACTACAAGGCCAAGGAGGAGCTGGAGGCGGTGCTGCGCCAATTTACCGGCACCCTGATTGTGGTGAGCCATGACCGCTACTTCCTGCGGCGGGTGCCAAGCTGCATTTTGGAGCTGGGCGGCGGCGGCTTTACCCGGTATGAGGGGAACTACGACGAATATCTGGCGCAGAAGCAGGCCAACGAGAGCAGCGGGGCGGAAAGCGCGAAGCCGGCCGCCGAGAAAGGCAAGGGGCAGAACCCCAAGGAACGCCGGGCCGCCGAGGCACAGCGGCGAAACCGCCTGCGGGCGCTGGAGACAGAAATAGAGGCGCTGGAAACCGCCATAGCCGAGGCCCATGCCGCGCTGGAGGACCCCCAAAACGGCAGTGACTATGAGCTGCTGGCAGCCCTGGGCACCCAGCTGGAGGCCGACACCGCCCGGCTGGACAAGCTGAGCGAGGAGTGGCTGGG
>CAYRFC010000096.1:0-10190 GCA_964423365.1 uncultured Oscillospiraceae bacterium | reverse complement strand
CACCGGCACCAGGTTATAGCGTTGGCTCAATGTGATGCTGAGGTGTCCGTTTATCAAGCCCTTTTCCAAAATATCGGGCATATTTTCAAACGCAATCCAAGAGTCATTCAGGGCAGCCGGCCGGCCGGAATGCAAAAAGCGGCGCCGGATGTTCAGCAGCGGCTGGTTCATACCCAGCTTGAGCATATTGTTGATCTTGGCCACCGGGTTGCATTCATGCATATAGATTAGCTCGGCATCCAGGTTGATTCCTTTCTGCCCAAGCTTGGCGCATAAAGTGGAGGGTAGGCTGAAATCATGCACAATGGGCTTCTCGCGTTTCAGCACAATAGAACCGCGTCCCCGCTCTTTTCGTATAAAACCGGCTTCCTCCAGCGCCGACAAAGCCTGCCGCACTGTAACACGGCTGGAGCTATACAGCTCCATCAGCTTGCTCTCTGAGGGAAGCAGTTCCTCTTCCCGCCATTCCTCGTTTGTAATGCGCATATATAGGTCTGAATAAATTTGATAATAGGCGGGAATGGGGGACTGCTTGTCTATGCTTTGCTTCGGCGCCGATTTGTTCAAAAAACCCGCCCCCCTTTTTGAAGTTTAGAAGAAACTTATCTTATGTTAGATACAAAAAGTGGCCATTCACTCGAAACGGGCCACCCTTGTTTTGCTTAAATATTTTACGTGATTATTCAAAGTATGTCAATTATTTTTCTGTAATCCGAGCCAAATTGGGAGATTTAGACAAGATTTTGAGAAAAAAATCGGGTGGAATCACAAGGGATAGAGAATTGATTTTTTCAAAAACTTGTATTACTATTAATACATGATACAAATATCCCCTGCGAATTCAGCCCACACGAAAGAAGAGGGAAAGTCTATGCCATATGATAATCCCATGCGGCGCCAGGTGTTGAGCCTGCCGGGGCTGCTGTGCCAACAGCAGCAGGATTTGGAGCCTAAAACGCGCCGACTGTTGAGCACACCTGAAATTTTTTCCATCCAGCGAATTGTGTTGACGGGCTGCGGAGATTCCTATGCGGCTGCGTTGGCCGCACAGCCTGCCTTCGAGGCGTTGACCGGCATTCCTACCGAGGTGGTTTCCGCCATGGATATGGCCAGGCTTTACCACCCGCGTCAGCTGGGGTTCTCTCCGGGCAATCCTCTGGTTATTGCCATCAGCCATTCCGGGCAGGTGGCCCGTGTGGCAGAGGCCGCACGCCGCGCCTCGCAGCTTGGGGCGTTCACCCTGGGCATCACCAGCAACGAGACCTCTGCCCTGGGCCAGGCCTGCACGCGCCGGTTGAAGCTGGACATTCCG
Source organism: uncultured Oscillospiraceae bacterium (assembly GCA_964423365.1). Taxonomy (GTDB): domain Bacteria; phylum Bacillota; class Clostridia; order Oscillospirales; family Ruminococcaceae; genus JAAYCI01. Next base: position 8,878 of record CAYRFC010000096.1, on the reverse strand, counting down.
GCTTTTGAGAGTTCTCCCGGCGTGCGCAGCTATATGGTCAATGTGCTGGCTCTGCTGCTTTTGGCTGTGCGTTTTGGCGAGGTGCGCGCGGCCTGCACCATGGATGCGGCTGCGGCGGTGCGAAGCGATATGCTAGCCCAGGCGGAGGCCTTGAGAGAAATGCTGCCGGCTATGGATGACAAGCTGCTTCCTTTGGCCACAGAGTGGAGCCGGCTGTCCATGTTTGATTTTATTGGCGGCGGTTTCGACTATGCCACCGCTTTTTACGGGCAGGCCAAGATGTTTGAAGCACCCGGAAGCTGGGCGAGCCTTGCCAACAGCGAGGATTTTCTCCACCTAAACTTTTTTATGAAGGAACCCGAAAGGCTGGGCACCGTGTTGGTTGCCAACAGCACAAACCCTTGCCACAGCCGCAACAAAGAGCTGTTTCAGTATCTCATCCAGCTTGGCCGCCCCTTGCTTGTGATAAGCGACAAAGGCAAACAGGAATTTGGTGGAAATGCCTGCTTTATCTCCACGCCCAAAACCGAATACGCCATCAACATGCCTCTCACGCAGTTTGCCCCGCTGGCGCTTCTGGCGGGTTATCTGGCCAAGCTGCAGGGCGAGGAGTATGGCCGCGGCTGCCGCCCTCCCTGGGACTTCGCCGCAGGCGGCAAGGCGGTGCAAAACAGTGCCGTTCTTCTGTAGCGCGCTGTCATGCAGAACCACAGAAAACAACCCGGATATGTAGGAGCTTGTATTTGTATGGCAAAGCATCTTGACTCTGTAAGCGTTGTTGGGGCGGCCGCTGTGTGGGATTATCTTGCGCCGGTGGAAAAGCTGCCCGGGGTAGGCGGCATTGTGAAGGTGCTGGCCCCCTGCCGCACGCCCTACCCCGGAGGCTGCGCCCCCAACATTGCCACCGGCTTGGCGCGGCTTGGCCTTCCCGTGGTTCGTTTGCATTACCCGCTGGGAGAAGACGCAGCGGAAAACGAACTGCTCCAGCAATGGGCCGCAGGCGGGGTGGATTGCAGGGCGGTGCAGGTTTTGGCAGGCCATCACTCAGGCGCGGCCTGGCAGTTCATGCAGCCCGACGGCTGCACCATGTGCTTTGCCTATGCGGGAGCCGCCGAGCACGCCCTGCCCGACCTGACACAGGCCCTGGGTGAATGGGTGGTGGTGGCCCCTGTGCTGAACCAGTTTACCCGCCCCCTGCTGGAAAAAGCCCTCTTGGATAATCGGCGGGTCATATCCACCGGTATTTACGACAAAAGTCTTGTGCCCCACATCACCAAGCTCGGGGCGCTGCTTGTAAACCACCACGAGGCCGAAGGGATCTGTTCCATTCTTGGCAAGGGAAGCCTGGGGGAGCTTGCACGGCACATCGGCAAGGCCCCTTTGTACGTCACCTATGGAAAAAAGGGTGCGCGCGTGTTTTTTGACGGGCAGGTAAGCGAGGTGCCCATTATTGAGGCAGGGCCCGCGTGCGACGTGACGGGCGCGGGGGATTCCTTCACCGCCGGGGTGGTGTTTGGTCTGGTGCAGGGTATGCACCCGGTGCAGGCCGCCTATGTGGGGGCCTGTTGCTCCAGCTTTGTTGTGGCGGCGTATGGCGGGCAGGCCCGCCAGGCCGATTGGCCGGCCGTCCGGCGGCGTCTTGGGCAATATGCCCCAGAAATAGGAGAAAAATTGGCGGTATCACACGCCTAGAATAGGAGCATGGCGAGCATGGACAATTACGAGAGAGTGTTGGGAAGCCTGTATGGCATGGCCGCCGGAGACGCACTGGGGGTTCCTTCCTCCTTCCAAACACGGAGTCAAATTATAGAAAAATGGGGCTGGATTGACACCTTTTATCCACCTGAAAAGGGCCACATTTACCACGATGGCCTGAAGGCCGGGGAATATACCGACGACACAGAGCAGGCCCTGGCGCTCATTCACTCCTTTGCGCGCAACAAAAAGGTGGTGCCTCTAGATGTGGTGGAGGAAATCATCCTGTGGGCCGACCGTGTAGCCAATAAGTATGCCAGCCCCCTTGGGCCCAGCACCGAGCGCGCGCTCAAGGCCATCAAGGCCGGGGCCCCCATCGAGGAGAGCGGAAAATACGGCAACACCAACGGCTCCGCCATGCGCATCAGCCCCTTGGGCATCATCCACGGGCTGCGTGGCTCGGCCTGCGAGGAGATGGTGCGCGACGTGGCCCTCACCTGCCTGCCCACCCACAACACCACGGTCTGTGTGGCCTCTGCCGCCGCCATCGCCTGGGGCGTGGCCCTCTGCATTCGCGGAGAGACAGACCTCAAAACCATTGTGGTGGAAACCGCCCGCGCAGCAGACTTGGGCGCGCAGTACGGCCACACCGTAAGCAGTCCTTCTATCTCCCGGCGCATCCTGTTCTTGTATGATATGGTGAAAAATTCACAAAACCCCATAGAGACGCTAAACGAGGTGTACGCCCTGTTTGGCGGCGGCGATTTGGCGGCCGATTCGGTGCCGGTGGCCATTGCCCTGTTTGTGCTGGGCCAGGGTGAGGTGAAAAAAGTGAATGAGTACTGCGTGAACCTGGGCGGAGACTGCGACACAAACGGCGCCATGGCCGGGGCTATGGCGGGGGCCATGTGTGGAATAGCCGGGATACCCGAGGCCTGGAAAACCACCATTGACCAGACGAACCCGGCCGATTTTGCCGCCGAGGCACAGGCCTTGCTGGATGTGTTTCCACACTGGGAAACCGCCTAGTCCTAAAATGTCATAGTGTGTAAGCCTTCTCGCGCGAGAAGAAAACATAGACAAAGCACAAACAAAAGGGAGGAAACGATGAAAAAGAAAAGCATAGCACTATGTATGGCCCTGCTCCTGTGCGTTGGCCTACTGGCGGCCTGCGGCGGCTCTGGCAGCAGTGCAGCCCCACCGGCCAGCGGCTCGGTGGCGGCAGGTGGCAGTTCCACCGTGGCCAGTGAAGCGCCGGCCGAGGAAGAAATTATTATTACAGACAAGCAGTATCCCGAGCGCGAGGACATACTCATCTGGTTCTGGGGCGCCAACGAGTGGCAGCGCGCTGCCTTCCAGAAAAATTTGGTGGATGTATTTAACAAATCTCAGGATAAGTATGAGATTATCTTCCAATTTGCAAACTCTGTCGACACCGATATCCCCGTGGCGCTGGCTGCCAATGAAGGCCCAGATATCATCTATTCCTCCGGCCCCTCCTTCTGCAACGTGTATGCCAACGAGGGAAAATTGCTGGATTTGACGCCTTATTCTGAAAAATATGGCTGGAAAGACCGTCTGCTTCCCGCCCTGTATGACGCCTGCCTCGTTGGCGACCAGCTGTACAGCCTGCCGAACGCCATCTCTGTGGGTGGGGTGTTCTACAACAAGGGCGTGCTGGAGGACAACGGCTGGGCGGTGCCCACCACTGTGGAAGAGATGGAAACCATCATGGACGGAGCTATAGAAAAAGGGATGTACGGCTCCGCGGCGGGCAACCGCAACTGGCGGCCCTGCAACGACAACTTTAGCTCGATTATGGTGAACCATTTTGCCAGCCCCACCGCCATGTATGACAGCCTCACCGGGGCGCAGTCCTTCAACAACCCCGACACTCTAGCCGCCATCACCAAAACCAAGGAATGGTATGAAAAGGGCTATCTGGGCGGGGGAGACTATGCCTCGCTGGACACCCAGGATTGCATGCAGCTGCTGGCCGACGGAAAAACACCTTTCTTCCTGGGCCTCACCCTGTTTTACCAGTTTGCCAACAACTCGTTCACCGAGGAAAACATGGGCGATTTCGGCTTTATGCCCTTCCCCAATGCCTCCTCTCCAGACAAAATTGTGTATGACGTCTCCATGCCCTGTGCTTTCTCCATCAACGCCAAAGTGGGGGACGACCAGGCCAAGGCCGATGCCTGCGCGGCTATTTTGGACATCCTGATGACCCCGGAATATGCACAGAGTATGACAGAGGTGTGGCCCGGCTACTGGATGGTTCCCCTGCGCGACCTCACCCAGGTGAAGAGCGACAACATGACCGGGCTCTCCCTGGAATATTACAATACCATCAATGCGGCCATACCCATGATTGACGCCGGACAGTTCGGCTACCATCCCAGCACCTTCTTCCCGCCTGCCACCCAAGAGGCCTGGCGGAACATAGACGCCGTGTGGCAGGGCGAGATGGAGCCCGAGGAGTTCTTGGACATTGTGCAGATGGAGGCTGAGGTGGAGCGAGAGAAAGACATGTTCTGCCCGTTGGCCAAGCCCTCTGTATAAGCGTAGCTGTGAAAGTCGATTTGTTACAACCGATTGCATTTTGCCAAGGCCGGGGCGGGCCAGAACCGCTCCGGCTCCCTCTCATTTTGGAGGTGAGCTCCGATGAAACAAAAGAACAAGCGCACCCGCACTCTGGGTTTCCACCTGCTGTGCCTGCCGGCGCTCCTTCTCAGTGCCATGGTGGTGGTCATTCCGGCACTGAATACGGTCTATTCTGCCTTCACAGACTGGAACGGCGTGGGCAGCACCAAAAACTGGATTGGCCTTGAAAACTTTCGCCTGCTGTTTGAGGACCGGTATTTTTGGAAATCTCTCAGCAACAATTTCAAGTGGACCATCATCTTCATCACGGTGCCGGTGGTGATTGGCATGCTGGCCGCCCTGCTGCTTTTGTGGATGAAAAAAGGACGCCAGTTCTTTCAAACGGCCTATCTCATTCCCTATGTGCTGGCCCCTGTTACCAATGCCGTCATATGGATGAACATCATTTTTAGCCCAAACGGTGGCATTTTGGGTTATCTGCGTACCCTGGGCTTCACCATTTCTTCCCCCCTGGGCAGCATGAAAACCGCCCTGTATGGTGTGGCGGCGGTGGATATCTGGCACTACTGGGGCTTTCTCACCATCATCTATCTGGCCGCCTTACGCCAAACCCCCAGCGACCAAATAGAGGCCGCCCACATAGAAGGCATCAACCCCTGGCAGATGTTCTGGCGCATATACCTGCCCAACATCGCCCCCACCGTGAAGATGATGTTTGTGTTTATCATCATCTACTCCTTCCTCACCTTCGACTATGTGTTTCTGCTTACCGAGGGCGGGCCCGCCCACTCCACAGAGATGCTCTCCACCTTTGCATACACCCTGGCCTTCCGCACCTTCCGCTTTGGCCGTGCGGCGGCAGTGTCGCTCATCATGGGCTTGTTTGGCACGGTGGCCGCCTTTTTCTACGTGCTGCTTAGCCGCAAGGAGGTGAGCGAGCAATGAAAGTGGGTGGAAAACGCGCCACCAAAGTGGTGGTGATTTTGGTTCTGGTGCTGCTGGCTCTGGTTGCCCTTGCCCCAGTGGCCCTCGTTCTTATCAACAGCTTTAAGAGCCACCGGGAAATTATTCAAAACCCCCTTGCCCTGCCCACCAAATTCAGCTTCGATTATTACCTGAAGACCTGGAAATTTGCCCAGTTTGGCGAAGGCTTCGCCAACTCTCTCAAGATGACCGGCACAGCCATCGTCACAGGGGTGATTGGAGCCTCCACCATGGGTTATGTGTTGGCGGGCAAAAAGGTGAAAACCTGGAAAGCCCTCACGGTGTATTTTATGCTTTGCACCACGGTGCCCATTCAGCTGTTTCTGCTGCCGCTTTACAGCGGCTTTGCCCAGCTGAATCTGATGGGCAACCCCTTTGCCGTGGGCGTGGTGGTGGCTGCATGGAACTTACCTTTGCCCATCTTTTTGATGAGAACGTATTACCTGAAGGTGCCGTTTGAACTGGAGGAGGCCGCCGCTATAGATGGGGCCAATACCTTTCAGGTGTTTACCCGTGTGATGCTGCCCATAGTCTCGCCCGGTATTGTCACCGTGTCCACCATTGTGGGGCTGTTTGCCTGGAACGAATACCTGCTAAGCCGAACCTTGCTGCAGGGGGATAAAAATTTCACGGCTACCCTTAAATTTTTGAGCCTGAACGGCACGTTTACCAAAGACCTCACGGTCATCATGTGCGGGGCTGTCATCATGGTCATCCCCATCATCCTCATATTCATTCTGCTGCAAAAGCAGTTTGTGGAGGGCATGGCCAGCGGTGCGGTAAAAGGGTAAAGCAAATAAGAAGGAGCATCCAAACCTATGTCTGTCAAACAATATCAAGAGCAAATCTATGCCGGCGTGCTGGGCAAAATCATCGGCGTGTACATGGGCCGTCCGGTGGAGGGCTGGAGCTATGATGCCATACGCAGCCGCTTTGGCTTCATCGACCGCTACGTGGCCCCCGAAACAGGCGCACCCTTCATTGTGCCCGACGACGATATCTCGGGCACCTTCGTGTTCTATCGTGCTTTAGAGGACAATGGCTATCCGGCCGATATCACGGCAGAGCAGATTGGGGAAGCCTGGCTGAACTATATTGTGGAGGACACCACGGTTTTGTGGTGGGGCGGGCTGGCCCGCAGCACCGAGCATTCGGCCTATCTGCGCCTAAAGCAGGGGATACGGCCCCCTCTGTCAGGTTCGGCTGAAATGAATGGCCAGGTGATTGCCGAGCAGATTGGCTCCCAAATCTTCATAGACACCTGGGCGATGACAAACCCCGGCCAGCCCGAGCGCGCGGCGAGCATGGCACGCCAGGCCTCTCTTGTAAGCCACGATGGTATTGCGGTGGAGGCCGCCGTATATCTGGCCGCCATAGAGGCCATGGCCTTTGAAGAAAAGAATGTAGACGTGCTGCTGCGTGAAGGGCGTAAGTACATAGCCGACAACGAAGCAGGGCGGCTCTTAAACCAGCTTCTGGATGATGTGCTGCAGCAGTGTGAAGCCACGGACGACTGGCGCAAGGTGCGCGACTGGATAGAGGAAAACCACAGCTATGCCAAATACCGGGGCAACTGCCCCATGGTAACCAACCACCTGGCCATTGTGATGGCGCTGAAATTCGGGGGAGATGACTTCCGCCGCAGCCTCATGATTGCCACCTCGGCCGGCTGGGACACCGACTGCAACGCCGGAAACGTGGGCTGCCTGAACGCCATCCGCCTGGGGCTGGACGCCATTGACGCCGACGCGGACCTGCGCGCCCCGGTGGCCGACAGAATGCTGGTGGTGAGCACCGACGGCGGAGACTGCATTTTCGACGCCGTGCAGGAGACGCGCAAAATTGTGAAGGCGGCCTGCCTGCTGAACGGAGAAAACCCCGAGGAATTGAACATCCCGAACGAGAAATTCGCGTTTGAATACCGCGGCAGCACCCAGGGCTTTTTGCCGCACCCAAGCGGCGGCTTCCAGCAGGCCATTCAGGGCCTTTCCAACACCCTGGATACCGACGGAACCCCCGGCCTGCGCATCTCCTACAAGGGGGTGTCCAAGGGCATTACGGGCAGTATTTCGGTGCAAACCTATGTGGACCCCGCCCCCAAGGCGGCGGCCGACACCAGCTACTTTGAGGTGTATGCCAGCCCCTCTCTCTACTCCTCTCAAACTGTCAAAGCCCGGTTTTACAGCAAGCAGGAGCAAAACCCCAAGCTGCGCTTCTTCATCGATTACTATGACCAGAATGACGAGATTTCCACCCTGTGGGGAGAGGAACGCTTTGCCATTGCGCAGGGGGAAACCACCGTGGAATGGGAGGTGCCCGACACCGCCGGACGGGCCGTCTACCGCTTGGGCATTCAGCTGCTTTCAGAGCAACGCTGCGACGGCGAGCTCTGCCTGCGCAGCCTCACCTGGGCAGGCGCGCCACGCCATTTCCACATGGGCACGGCCAAGGAGCTCAGCCCCAATATCAGCCCCTTTGTCACACGCACCAAATGGATGATGGCCTTTATGAACAGCACCAAGGGCACCGGGCCCGACCATCTGGCCACCTTCGCCATCTCCCACCCGGAGGAAAACGGTGTGATGAGCATTGGCAGCAAGGAGTGGAGCGACTATTCAGTGGCCTCCCGCATTCAGTTTGTGCACGCCAAAAGCGCGGGGCTGGTGGCACGCAGCAAGGGGCACCGGCGCTACTACGCCGCCGTATTCAGCGGCGGCCAGATGCAAATCATCCGGCGCAAGGGCGCCGATGTGCAGATTCTGGCAACGGCGCAGGGCCAGAGCTACCGAGAGGCCGACTGGTATGATTTCCGCTTTGAGGTGAAGGGCGGCAGACTCTCGATGTATATTGACGACAAGCTTGTTTGCGAATGTGAGGACGACAGCTACACCCGGGGCGGGGCCGGCTACATGGTAAGCGAGGGCGCCATTGTGGCCAAGGAATTTACTGTGAAGGGGCTGTAAAGATGTTTATGCGTTTTGAGCTGCAAACCACCGAACACAATAGTGTGCACGATATCACCCCGCAGGTGAAGCAGGCTGTGAAGGAAAGCGGCATGGAAGGTGGGTGTTGTATCGTTTTTGTTCCCCACACCACCGCCGCGCTCACCCTCACCTCCTTCTGGGACCCCGCGGGCCTTGAGGACATTCAGGACACACTGGACCGCTTAGTGCCCACCCGCATTGACTTTAAGCACCAGCACGACACCCCCCGCGACGCGGCGGGACATATCAAATCCAGCATCATAGATGTGTCAAAGCTGCTGATTGTGGAGGAAGGAAAGCTGGCCATTGGGGGCAGCCAGGGCATCTTCTTTTTGGAGTTCGACGGCCCACGCATACGTGAATTCTATGTCAAGCTCATGCGAGACTAGCCAAGCACACACAAAACATGATACAGGAGCGTAGCGTGTGAAAAAAATCATTTTGGACTGCGACCCCGGCATGGACGATTCCGTGGCCATTGTGATGGCGGCCAAGGCCCCCGAACTGGAATTGCTGGCCGTTACCACGGTGAACGGAAACTACCCTGTGGATGTGACAAGCAAAAACGCGCGAAAGATTCTGGGGCTTCTGGGGCGTTCCGACATCCC